>DASSXN010000139.1:0-9068 GCA_035703785.1 Xanthobacteraceae bacterium | reverse complement strand
GCATGTCGGGATATTGCAGCTTGCAAGCGAGCGCCTTGCCGTCGAGCGAGAGCGCGCGATGAACTTGGCCGAGCGAGGCGGCAGCGGCGGGATGATGCTCGAAGTTTGCGAACGTCTTTTCCCAGCCGGCGCCGAGCTCCGCCATCATGCGGCGCTTGACGAAGGCCCAGCCCATCGGGGGCGCTTCGCTTTGGAGCTTCTGCAATTCGGCGGCATATTCCGGCGGCAACAGGTCGGGAATGGTCGCCATCAATTGCGCAACCTTCATCAGCGGCCCTTTGAGCCGGCCGAGCGCCAGCGACAATGCGCTCGCCTCGCTGGCGCGATCGGGCTCGCCGCCAAGGAGCCGCCGGCCGGCATAGCGCGCCGCGACGCCGCCAACGTTGGCGGACACGCGCGCATAGCGCGCCGCCCGGGCGGAGAAGCGATTCTTTTCGCGGTCGGATTGTTCGCGTTTCGCCATAAATCGCTTTTTTATAAGGGGCCCGGCGTCACCGGTCCGTGCCGGTCACTTCGCCCAAACTCTTGGCACCATTGCCATAGCTTGATTGGCCTCACGTATCCAGGTGCTCGAGCTCGTCGATCAGCCGCTCGATGACGCCGAGCCCACGTTGCCAGAATGCTGGGTCGCGGGCATCCAGCCCAAATGGCGCCAAGAGTTCGGAATGATGCTTGGTGCCGCCGGCGGCGAGCATGGCCAGATAACATTCGGCAAAACCCTCCGTGGCGTTCTCGTAGACCGCATAAAGCGAATTCACCAGGCAATCGCCGAAAGCATAGGCGTAAACGTAAAACGGCGAATGAATAAAATGCGGGATGTAGCACCAGAATGTCTCGTAGCCAGGCTTGAGCTCGATCGCGGGGCCGAGACTTTCGTGCTGCACTTGTACCCATAGCTCGCCGATCTGCGCCGCGGTCAATTCACCGTTCTTGCGTTCGGTGTGGACGGCGCGTTCGAACGTGTAAAACGCGATCTGCCGCACCACAGTATTGATCATGTCCTCGACCTTAGCGGCGAGCATCGCTTTGCGCTCTTTTTTGTTGCGCGTCGCCGCCAGCAATTTGCGGAACGTGAGCATTTCGCCGAACACGCTCGCTGTCTCCGCAAGTGTCAGCGGGGTCGGAGCCATCAGGGCGCCGTTGGGGGCGGCGAGCACCTGATGCACGCCATGGCCGAGCTCATGCGCGAGCGTCATCACGTCGCGCGGCTTGCCTTGATAGTTCACCAGCACGTAAGGATGCGCCGACGGCGTGGTCGGATGCGAAAACGCGCCCGGCGCCTTGCCTGGACGCACCGGCGCATCGATCCAGCGTTCATTGAAGAACCGCGCGGCAATGTCCGCCATCTTCGGCGAGAACGCCCGGTACGCACTCAGCACCGTGTCCTTGGCTTGGTTCCAGGGCACATCGCGCATCGGCACTTGCGGCAGCGGCGCGTTGCGGTCCCAATGCGGCAGCCGCTTTTTGCCGAACCATCTGGCTTTGAGCACGTAATAACGATGCGACAGCCGCGGATAAGCGGCGCGGACCGCGCTGACCAGCGCATCGACAACTTCGCGCTCGACCCGGTTGGACAAATGCCGCTCGTCGGCGATGTCGGCAAAGCCGCGCCAGCGATCTGAGATTTCCTTGTCCTTGGCCAGCGTATTGGTGATCAGCGCGAACTGCTGCGCATTGTCCTTGAACGTGTGCGCGAGCGCGTGCGCCGCCGCCTTGCGCTTCACGCCCGATCGATCCTGAAGAAAATTGAGTGTCGGCTCGATGGCTAGCGATTTTCCTGCAACCTTGAATCGCAAATTGGCAATCGTCGCATCGAAATGCCGATTCCACGCTGAATAAGCGGTCACCGATTTTTCGTGAAACAGCTGCTCGACGCGATCTTCGAGCTGATAAGGCCGATACCGGCGCACGTCTTCGAGCCAGGGCCGGTAATGGCCGAGCGCGGAATCGGCCATGGCCTTGTCCAGAACCGCATCGTCGATGCGGTTGAGTTCGAGCGTGAAGAACAACAGATGGATCGAGGCCGCCGTGAGCCGCTCCTGAACGTCGCCGTAAAATTTGGTGCGGGCGGGATCAAGCGTATTGCCGGCGTGGATAAGACCGGCAAAGGAGGAAAGCCGGCCCATGAGATCGTCGATGGCTTCATAGCGCCGCACCGCCGCGGCCAATGTGGCGCCGCCATCGGCAGCGGCGGCAAAGCCTGCGAGCTTGCCGCTGTAAGCTTCCTCGAAAGCGGCGCATTCGGCGTCGATGCGGTCGAGATCGCGTTTGATCGCCGCATCCTCGAGGCCGCGATAGAGATCGTCGAGATTCCATTCCGGCAGACGGGGACGACCAGCCGAAGTGGATCGAATGGCCCGCTTGACGGCGGATTTGCTCGCAATCTTGCTCATGCGTGGGTCTGATCTGCGGGGCTAGGGTCGAGATTTATTCGCGCCTGATGTGGCGCAACATGGACGCAGCCGCAAGGGCACGGCGCATGACATGGCACATGACACGGCACATGACACGGCCTATGAGCGGGTCTCAACCGCTCCAAGCCGGGGCATGCGTTCCGAGCGGGACGCTCGATCGTGCCCAGTGCGGCGGCGTTTCCGACATTTCCGCGGCGTGGCGCACGGCGGTCAGGAGACCAAAGCCGGACGGCGTTTCGTGCAAACAATCGCGCACATCCTCGAAGCCGGGATCGCGGCAATGCATGCCGTCGATACGACCGAGCTGGCGGAGCCAGTGACCGGTTTGTGCGAGTGAGACCCGTACGTGCCAGGAACCGCCCTGCTCGGCGCGGCGCTTGAGCGCCGCCATGATCGCGAAAGCCAAGAGATAGCCGGTCGCGTGGTCGAGCGCCTGCGCCGGCAAGGGTCGCGGCTCGGACGAACCGAACGCCTCCGCTTCGGCCAGATTCAGTCCGCTCGCTGTCTGGACGAGCGAATCGAAGCCGCGGCGTAGCGCCCAAGGACCGTCGTGGCCGTAAGCGGACAGCGAGGCATAGACAATCCCCGGGCGGAGGCGGGCGACCTCCTCCGGGCCGAATCCGTGCGCGGCGACAGCGCCGGGCCGATAGCCCTGAATGAATACATCCGCTTCGCGCACCAGCGCCGCGAGCGTTTCCGGGCCGTCCGGCAAACGTAGATCGATTTGGGTCGACAATTTTCCTCTACCGGTATCGATGACAAGCGGCAGCATCGACGGTCGATGCGCGGCGGTCACAAGCAGCACATCGGCGCCATGGCCGGCGAGAACCCGGCCGCTCACCGGGCCGGCGATGACATGGGTTAATTCCAGCACCTTGATATCGGACAGCGGGCGCTGGCCAGACGACAACGTCAGGGCCGGCGCCTCGCCGATTTTCTCGATGCCGAACAATGGCAAGCTGGCGACGGCACGGCCCTGCGCATGAGCGTCCCATTCGGCGAAAGACCGGCACGCGGTGACCACAAGACCAGCCTCGGCAGCAGCACTTTCGAGCGCCTGCGCCGGCCATTGCTCCAGCGCGCGCTGCACCGCGGCTTTATGGTGCTTGCAGCCGAGAAGTTGAAGCAATCCGTCGCGATGATGCGGCAAATTCGTATGCAGCCGCGCCCAACGGCCGTCGCCGCAGCGGTATAGCCCGGCGATTTGATCGTGGTGATCATCAAGGTCCTTGCCATCGACGCGCAGGTAACGCTCGCTACGGAATTCGATTGCCGCGTTACGCATTGCGACGGTGACGCGCTGGCGGCGCCCGGTCCGCAGCCGCCAGAGTTCGGCTGAGGCAAGAGCCGCCGCGCCGATCGTGGCCTGCGCCGCCGTCCCGACCGCAAATGAGGACGGCAACACCGGCTCGCTGCCGGTGAAGGCGACGTCCTCCAAAGCCTCATCGTCGAGCCCCGCATCGCTCCACAGTTCGATCAATACATCTGCGGGATCGAGAGCGGCCATTGTGAAACCCCGCGGCCGGCGGCGGCGTTGTCAACGCACCGTGACGGTAATGACATTCGACATAACCGGCGGCGTGCGCGCAATGTGCGACCAACCGCCGAGCACAAGCTGTAGCTTATGCTGTCCGGGCAGCAAAGTAATCATGGGCTTGCGACTTCCCGGCCGTCTTTCAAATTGATCAAACAGGTTCCGTTCGGTGACGGCGTCGGAGCGGGCGCCGATTGCGCCCACGCCGGCACGGCCGCAAGTCCTACAAAAACAAGTCCTGCAAAAAACCCGGCACCGACGAGTGCGACGCGGGCGCATGACACTCGTCATATTTTTCCTCCCCCAGCATCGCTTGACGTGATTCGATATTGGCGCCGGGTGCCGCGATGTTTCCCGGCGTTTTGTGATCCCGCCAGTCACGACGCGGTAACAAACTTGCTATGCCCGACTTCCACAACATATCCGGCAGCAGCCCCTAATTCATGAGCGGCGCGAAATAGATAGCGAACCGTGGCCGCAGAGCGACAGGTGCCCAAATTCGCCTCCTCCACCGCGGCGTTTGCGGCCGCCACAGGACAAAATCGCTTGGCTCGCGTAATTTGGCTCGCGTAGAGTGCCGCCGCCACGGCAGCCCTGCTGCGGTTTCTGCCATAAATTGAGGCCAATCATCGTTGAGTAGTAAAGCTTCGCTCCGCGCAGGCTGGGAAGGAGAATTTGCAATGCCGGGAATTCGCGTCGATCGTTTGCTAGCTTCGACCGCCATTGCTCTCCTGCTCGCGCTACCCACCACCGGAACGTTTGCCGGTTCTGAAAACGGCCCGGCCGCTGACGCCAGCGCGACGCCGCCTCAGGAGTCGCAAGCGGACAACGCAAACAAGCCCGCAGTATCGCAGAAAGCCTCAGACGACGCGCCGGCAGCCACAACCAAGCCGGGAGAAACTGCTGCTCCAGCCAGCAATTCTGCTGAAAAGCCGACCGACGAAGCCAAGCCCGGGGCGGCCTCCAACGCCACTCCCGCGCCCGCCCCTGCTGGCCAAGCGGTACAATCGGCTGGCGGCGAAGCCAGGCCTGACGCCAAGCCCGCGCCTTCCACTGAGACCGCCCAGCCAGGTGAAGGCGCCAAATCCGCCGCGGAAGGCAAGCCCACGGAAACGAAGCCTGCGGAAACAAAGCCCGCCGATGCCAAACCCAGCGACACCGCTGTAACCAGCGCGCCCGCCACAGCGAGTCCCGAAGCGGCGACTGCGGCCGCGACTGTCGCGCAGGGACCGGATGCTGCGATTGCCGAACAGCTGCGCGAACTCGGCAATGGCAAGTTCGATCGCATCATCGGCAGCAAGAAGGATCGCACGCAGATCGAGGTTTTCTATTCCAGCCGCAATTACGCGCCGTTGTGGATCGCTGACGGCAAGCCCACTGCGCGCGCTACGGCGGCGATCGGCTACCTGCGCCATGTCGATGCCGACGGGCTCGATCCGGCGGATTATCCGGTGCCGAATTTCGAGGCGCTAAGCGCGCCGGCCGATCTGGCCGATGCAGAGATCAAGCTGACCGCGGCGGTCGTCACCTACGCCCATCATGCCAGCGTTGGCCGCGTGCACTGGTCGCGGGTCAGCGCCGACATCGAATATTCTACGCCCGTTGCTGATCCGGGCGACATCCTCGCCGCCATAGCCGGCGCGAGCGACGTTGTCACGACGCTGGATTCCTACGAGCCGCAGACCCCCGGCTACCGCGCGCTCAAGGCCAAGCTTGCCGACATCCGCGCCGGAAAGATCGACAAGTCGAAGCCGCCCATCGCAGGCGGCCCGGTGCTCAAAGTCGGGATGGCGGACGAGCGCGTGCCGGCGCTGCGCGAGCGGCTTGGCGTTACCGGAAACGATGGCAACACCTACGACAAAACACTCGCCGAAGCGGTGAAGAAATTCCAGCAGCAGCACGACCTGTCGGCTACCGGAACCCTGGGCGCCGCCACCCTCGATGCCCTCAACGGCAGAGCGCAGCCCGAACGCGTCACCGATGTCATCATCGCCAATATGGAACGCTGGCGGTGGATGCCGCATCGCTTTGCCGACACTTACGTGATCGTCAATTTGCCCGACTTCACGCTGCGCGTGATGCACGACGGCAAACAGCTGTGGACGACGCGAATCGTGATCGGCAAGCCGGAAATGCCGACGCCGATCATGACGGCGGAGATGAAATACATCACCGTCAATCCGACCTGGAACGTGCCGCCCTCGATCGTCAATCACGAATATCTGCCGGCGCTGGCGCAGGATCCGACGGTGCTCGAGCGCATGGGACTTCACGTCGACCGCAATGCCGACGGCAGCATTCACATCTACCAGCCGCCGGGGGATAAGAACGCGCTGGGGCGGATCCGGTTTAATTTCCCGAACAAATTTCTGGTCTACCAGCACGATACGCCGGACAAATACATGTTCGCCTACGACAAGCGCGCGTTCAGCCACGGCTGCATGCGCGTGCAAGACCCGGTGCACTATGCCGAAGTGCTGTTGTCGCTGGTCCGTCCCAGCGACGGTTATACCGAGGACCGGATCAGGAGAATGTTCGGTTCAAGCGAAAACGACATCCAGTTCCCGACCTTCATTCCGGTCAACCTGACTTATCAGACCGCTTTCGTTGATGACGCGGGCAAGCTCGAGCTGCGCGAGGACATTTACGGCCGCGACCGGGCCCTCTTGGCGATCCTCAAGGGCACCGACCGTAAGGTGGCGGATGTCCCGGTCGAGCACAAAATCGATGCTTCGCATCGCGAGGTCATGGCTATCCCCGACGAACCGTCCTGGTTTGGCGGGCGCAGCCCGTTCGGCGGCGGACGCGGCTATCCGGGCGGCGGCTCCTATTACGGCGGCGGCAACTTCTTCTCGCGGCTGTTCGGTGGCTTCTCTTCGGCGCCGCCGGTACCCCCCGCGCCGATGCGCCACCACAGCGCTGACCGTCCGCGCAAAGTCACCCATTCCGGGCAGACCATGGAGCGCTGAAGCGAAATGATTTTTGGTTGATCTATTTCGCTTTAGCTTGTTGTTTGAGCATCATCTTTTCCGCCAGCGTCCACCCTCGGATCGATGTCGGAGAGTGAGCTTTTTTCGGGATCACGCTTTAGGAAACCCGCGGCCGGCGGGCATAACCACACCCCCGCAATGCCTTCGGTTGCCCCGCCAGGGGCCGGCGAAGGCCATTTTTTGCCACACTGCGCCTTTAGCCCTATTGGCGGTTCGGGGGTGGGGTGACGGTCGTTCGCGTTAACCCTTCCCAAATTAACAATGCGTTAGCGTTACCCGCGCGGCCATAGCCGCGGCGGAGCGCTGTCAACGCGCCGATGCGAGATTGGGTCAGTGCACGTTAGCAACGCGCGACTGAATACTCGTCGATTGTCCGCCGCACGCACCGGTTATTCGTGCGGTTTGGCGCTGCTCATTTTCATCCTTGGGTCGAAGGCGCTGCAAAACGCGGTCGCCGAAGGCGACACGCGCAGCATCACGATGCATCACCTGCATACCGGGGAAGACATCACGATCACTTACAAACGCAACGGCCGTTACGACGAGGCGGCGTTGGAGAAGCTCAACTGGTTCTTGCGCGACTGGCGGCGCGGCGAACAGACTCGCATAGATCCGCATCTGATCGATCTGGTCTGGGACGTGCAGCGCGAGGCCGCCACCAACGAACCGATTCAAGTGGTCTGCGGCTATCGCGCGCCGCAGACCAATGCGATGCTGCGGCGGCGCAGCGGCGGCGTAGCACGCTTCAGTCAGCACATGCTCGGCCATGCGCTCGACTTCTACATTGCCGGCATCTCGCTCGACCATCTGCGCGAGATCGGCTTGCGGCTGCAGCGCGGCGGCGTCGGCTTCTATCCCACATCCGGATCGCCTTTCGTGCACATGGACACCGGCGGCGTGCGCATGTGGCCGCGCATGACGCATGAGGAATTGGTGCGCGTATTCCCGAACGGGCGCACCGTGCACATCCCGAGCGACGGCAAGCCGCTGCCGGGCTATGCGGTGGCGCTCGCCGAGATTCGAAAGCGCGGCGGCATGCCGTCGGAAATTTCGCTTGACGCGGCACGCAGCGCCGGCGTGAACGTCGAAACCGCGCTGGCGAGCAACGCACGCGCGCCGGTCAATCCATTTGCCAAACTTTTAGGCCTCGCCCGGGATGACGAGGAGGACGAAGCGGCACCGGCTGCAACCGCCACGGTCGCGTCCGCAGCGACCCCGGTGCAGGCGAAGCCGGCAGCGTCGGTCAGAATTGCCAGCGCGCCACCCGCAATCGAAAAGAAGATGGAGCCGAGCAGCGCCGATGCCGGCGCTGACAAGCTCGCGAGCAATACCGCAAAACCAAAACTCGTCCAGGTCGCTGCGCTGTTGCCGCCTGCACCATCCAGCATGGCGAGCGAACCGGCGGACCGAACCAATGCGGCAATGCCGAACGATATCATTCGCGTGCGCGGCTATTGGCAGGGCCCGCCCGATGGAGTGGCGGTTGCGCCATCCGCCCGGCCGCAGGTCCGCGATGCTCCGGCAAAACCCAACAACGCCAACACGGCGACCAAGGCGGCGACCAAGACGGCGACCGCGGCGATCGGCGGGCCGTTCCGCGATCCGCGTGATGACGCCGCGCCTGGAGTTACGCTTGCCTATGCCGAGCAGCCGCCAGCGCATCCGCCCACGGCGGCAAGCACAACCGTAACCGGGATCGCGGCGCTGCGCGCCGTCGCCGTCTCCACCGATCCGCAGGTGCGCGGCGAGCAGGCGCTCCATCCGGAAGAGCCGGGTGCCGGCGCGCCGATGGTGCCGAACGGCACGACCATTGCGATGAAACGGGTTGCCAGCCAGATCGCCTCGACCATTCTCAGTGCCGGCG
The DNA here is from genome assembly GCA_035703785.1 of Xanthobacteraceae bacterium. Lineage (GTDB taxonomy): Bacteria > Pseudomonadota > Alphaproteobacteria > Rhizobiales > Xanthobacteraceae > BOG-931. The sequence continues at coordinate 266 of DASSXN010000139.1, read as the reverse complement.
CCTCTTCGGTGATCGCAATCAAGGCCGGCGCGCGGCTAGAAAATCCCTGGCTGCGCGCAGTGCTGGTGGCGCCCAACGTGCACCGGTTCTTGACGACGCTGGCGCTCGGCGCCCACGATTTCCGCTCGCTGGCGGCGCTGATGGTCAAACCGCGCAGTTCGGTGATGATAACATTCGCGGCCGATCCCAATCCCGGGCTCGACCACGAACATTTCAGCGGACCCGCGGTCGTTTTTGTCTCGACCGTGAGCTACCCGACGGCGCGG
>DASSXN010000021.1:0-32555 GCA_035703785.1 Xanthobacteraceae bacterium | reverse complement strand
GCGGCGCGCTCGATCACACGCCGCGCCCGCGGATCGGACAGGCGCTCCAGACGAAAGCGAACCGGATCCTGCTTGGCGCGTTCGGCGAGTTCGTCAATGAACGATTCGAGCGCGAAAATATTCGGCATGGCGCCGAGGCTGCGCAATGCCGAGGTGCGCCGCGGCGTCTCCGGCACCAGATGATGGATGATCCGCTTGGCCGCAATATCGTAAAGCGGTTCGCCGTTGCGCGTGGCGCCGCCTCCGGCGGCTTCCGGAACGTCGTTCGGCGGCGGAACCGGCGGCGGATCGGGCAGCGCCTCGGCTGCTAGGAGCGCGGCGCCGCCACCGGGCCGGCCCTGATGCGTGCCGCTCCAGATTTCAGTCGTCCAATCCGCCGGATGACCCGCGGCGTCAAGCGTGGCGCGCACCTTGACCACCATTGCCGGGCTCACGGGCTCGAATGCGAACTCTTCCTGCCGCCGCCAGCGCACGCGGATCGGACGACCGGGCAGGCGCACTGCGATGACCGCCGCATCGGCGGCTGCGTCGTCGGCGCCGTTATGGCCGTAGCAGCCTGGCCCTTGAACGTGGCGCACCGAAATTGCGGAAGCGTCGAGCTTGAGCATGCGCGACAACGCCGCGCGCAGCGGATAGACGCCTTGGCAGTGTGTCCACACCGTCAGATGGCCGTCGCGATAAAGCGCCAGTGCACACGAGGGCGCGATCGAGGCGTGCGCGAGATGGGCGCGCGTATAAGTCGCTTCGTAGCTTTGCAGCCCGCGCGCGGAATCTGGCTGGGGCGCGCCGATGATCCGATCGATGCTGGGGCGCTGCAGCAGCCAATTCGCTTCCTGTTGCAACGCGCTGGGTCGCTCGACGCCGCGCCAATGGGCGTGGTCGGCGGTCGCAGCTGCTGCGGCTTCAACGGCGGTTTCGTCGTCACCGACGATTGCCAGAAAATTGCCCTCGCGCACGAAGCTGATCGGTCCGCGCGCGGCGCGCCGGATCGCCGCCTCGTCGATAAAGCCGAGCGTGGCGCCGCGATTGGGCTGGCGCACGACCCGCGCATGCGTCAAATCACCTGCAATGCCCTCGAGCGCCATGTCTTCCAACGTTATGTCGTGAACGAAAGTGGCTTTACCGAACAGCTTCGCCGGCAGATCGATGCGCGCGGCGTTGCGGCCGACGATCGTATAATCTGCGGCCGGTTTACGCGCCGCGGTTCCGATCGCCTCGCGCGCCAGGCTTACAGATTGCGCGAGCGACCAATAGTCAAGCTGCGTGGGCGTACCGTTGCGCAGAACGTGGCCGTCCCGCACCGAGAATTCCGCCGCGGCGCAGCCAAAGCGCTGCGCGGCCTCTTCGAGAAACAGCGCGCGTACCTCGGCGCAGGCGGCCCGCAGCGCGATGCCGCCCGCCTGCATCGATTGGCTTCCGGCGGTATAGCCCTCATTCGGCGTGTCGTCGGTGTCGCCCGAGCGGATGGTTATGCGCTCAAGCGCGACATCAAGCTCTTCGGCGGCGATCTGCGTCATCGCGGTGAGCACGCCCTGGCCGAGTTCGACGCGTCCGGTCGCAAGCTCGACCTTGCCCGGCGTGGCGAAGTTCAGCCATCGATCGAGACGGGGATTGTCGGCGAGCACGCTTGGTAGCGTCATGCGCGGGCGCCTTCGCGCAAACGGGCCGCCGCTTTTTCGACGGCGCGCAAAATCCGGTTATGCGTGCCGCAGCGACAAAGATTGTCGTCAAGGGCGTGCGCGATTTCCGCCCGTGACGGCGACCGGTTGGTATCGAGCAGCGCCTTGGCCGAAATGAGAATGCCGCTGAGGCAATATCCGCACTGGCCCGCTTGCTCCTCGAGGAAGGCTTGCTGCAGCGGGTGTGGCTTTTCCGGCGTGCCGAGGCCTTCGATCGTCGTCACGCTGCGGCCCGCGACGCTTACGATCGAGCGCCCGCAGGATTTTACCGGCTTGCCGTCGATTAACACGATGCAGCAGCCGCATTGTTCAAGACCGCAGCCGAAGCGCGTGCCGGTCAGCCGCAATTGATTGCGCAGCACATCGAGCAAGGGCGTGTCGTCGTGCGCAACGGTAACGCTGACGTCACGGCCGTTCACAGTGAAGGCGATGGTCTGTGGCATCGACCTTTGCGCGCGGCGCCGATCAAGAGAATGTAAAAGCGTCGTGGTAGGCGCCTTGCACGCTGCCGCCGGGAAGCGGACCGCCGCCCGGCACATGCACCATGGTGCCGATCACCGCAGCGGTGGCGCCGTGCAGTCCATGGCGCGGGATCGGCATCGGGGTGAGCGCTTCCCACGTGTCGGACTTGGGATCGTAGGCCTCATTGGTGCCGAACACGCGTCCGGTGGCTTCGCCGCCGAATACCACGATCTTGCCATTGATATAGACGGCGGAGACGCCGCTGCGCGGGGTCGGCAGCGGCGCGCGGAAAGTCCAACCATCGGTCTTGGGATCGTAGACGGCGTTCAAGCCGGTGTTGAAGTCGTAAGAATCCATGCGGCCGGCGATGGCATGGATTTTTCCGTCGACGACGGCGACGCCCATGTGGTCGCGCTGGCCGACAAAAGGCTGCGTTCCGGTCGAGCCGCGCATGCCGTCGAGGATCGTGTATTTGTCGGTCGCTGGATCGTAGATCTCGTGCCATTCGACCGAGCGCACGTCGCGGCCGCCAAGCAAATGGATCTTGCCGTCAAGCACGATCGCCGAAATGGCGCCGCGCGGCCGCGCCAGACCGGCGATCGGTTGCCAGGAATCGCTCGCGCTGTCGTAGACAAAGCATTTGGAATGCGGGCAGCGATTCTGCTCGATGAAGCCGCCGAAGGTGTAAGTCTTCGGACCGATCGACACGCCGGCGACATGGTTGCAGGGCAGCGGAAACGCCGCTTTCTGCGACCAGCTTTTCGACTTGGGATCGTAGACCTGGTGAAAGCTACCGTCGACCCGGTGGCGCGCATAGCCGGCGATCACGTGAATTTTGCCCATGCATTCGATCACCGCATGCTCGCCCACCGGAATCGGCAAGCGCGGCTGCTCGATCCATCGCCCGGGATTGGCCGAGACTGGGGCAATGCTGGTCATGTAACGCTGCTTGTCGACCGTCGGCGGAATGCTGGTGATGTTGCGATCGAACAGGCCGGCGAACAGCGGATCGCTGGTTGCGGCCTCCGGTGCGGCTGCCAATGTCATTTAAGTCCTCCCGGGGTTGCTCTTGTTGTCGTACGCGCAGTTTAGACGGCGTAGGACGAAACCGCGTCGCGCAGCAACATGCGGGTCAGTTCGACGCCCTCGCGCGCCACATCATAGGGCGAGCGCGCCCATTGCTCGGGATTGGGCGCCTCGTAGCTGAGATAGCCGGTGTAGCCCTTTTCCGACAACAGGCCGAGCACTTCGCGCCACTGCACCATGCCTTTGCCGGGCGGCAAGCGGTCAGTTGGTCGGGAGACGCCGGTCACCGGTTGGGACGAAACATCGCTGTACTGGAAACAGAAGATCTGCTCCGCCGGCACGCTCTCGAAGCCGCGTCCGCCGGCGCCGCTGCGGGCAAAATGATAAGTGTCGATCAGATAGCCGCAATTTTTCTGTTTGGCGCCGTCGAGCAATTCGCGCAAGGCCGCGAGCTTGTTGAGGACGGGATGCTGCGAATTGAATTCGATGGCGAGCCGCAGCCCATATTCGCCGGCAATCGCGCCGGCCTGGCGTAAATGGCCGATCGCGTCCGAAATCGGGCCGGCGATCGGCCCAGGCGCGCTCATCAGCATGTCGCAGCCGAGCGCCGCCGCGTTCTCGCAGGATTCCCGGAAAACCTTGAACAGTCGCTTGCTCTCATCGCCGCTGGCGAACAGCCAGCCATATTCGACGCCGAGCACACCGACGGGGATGCCGCAATTGTGGATCAAGTCGAGCACCTGCTGGTTGCTCATTCCGGCGTCGAAACAGCGCTTGAAATCAGTGCGGCGCAGCTCGACGGCGTCAAAGCCGGCGCTGCGGGCCGCATCGAGCGCGGTCGCAAGCGGCGTGGTGTCGATCGTCCACATATGCAGCGCCAAGCGCCCGAATTTGTTCGTCATTGCTTACACGCCCCTTTGCGATTTGGGCCTATGCTATCTGGGCCTCTGCGATCTGGGCCTTTGCGATCTGGGCCTTTGCTATCTGCCCCTTGCAGTCGCGGCCTGCCGCGACCAGATGGATCATCCATGTCTTGGATAAATTCAAGTTGTATTGGCGTCAATTCGGCCTATGCGCCGATGGCTGGTCCGTCGCTTGCTGTGACCATTGCGCAGCTTTAAGCTGATCAATGACGAAAACGCGCGGGCCGTTGCATTCGAGCATGATGAATGAAGCAGAGCGTAAAGCGTTCTAATGCGGCCTTGATCGCTTTTGGCGTGTCCGTACTTACGCTCGCGAACGCGCCGGCGGCCCACGCCCAATCGGCAGATCTGGTGCTGTGCGATCGCATCGCGGCGGATCCCGCCGACCCCGACAAGCCGGCCGGCGTCAAGGGAGTTTCGGACATTGCTTCGTCCGATGTCGCGACCGCGATCAAGTTCTGCAAACGTGCCTCGACGAGTTCACGCCGGGCGCTTTATGAATTGGGCCGCGCCTATGCGGCCAATCGACAAATGACGGAGGCGGTGAGCGCCTATCGCAAAGCGGCCGAAAAGGGCAGCAGCGCCGCCATGGTTGAATTGGGTTCATTGCTAGCGAATGGCTCGGCCGGCGCGAAAGATGAAACAGAGGCGCGGACTTTGTTTGCCCGCGCCGCACAGGCGGGTGATGCGCGCGGCGCGGCTAATCTGGCCGCGCTTTCGGCAAATGACGGCGGCTCGTCCGATCCCGCCGAGGCGAGGGCGATGTTGGCGAAAGCCGCGGAGACGAACTCGGCCGAGGCGCAGTTTCAGCTTGGTTTGATGATGGCAAACGGAGTTGGCGGTCCAAAAGACGATGCTGCCGCGCGCGCGATGTTCGAAAAGGCGGCTGCGCAGGGCCACGACGGCGCCCTGGACTGGATGGGCAATTTTGCCGAAAGCGGACGCGGCGGACCGGAGGACCGCAACGCCGCCAAAAGTTATTACGAGAAAGCCGCCGCGCTCGGCAATGATGACGCGAAGGCCGCGCTTGAGCGGATGAAATGCCCGCTTGTTATGAAAACCAAACGCGGTGAAGTTTGGACCCATCTGTGTTTCTAGTGCCGCGAACCAGAAGTTCGCACAAGTTTGCGGCACGCTCGGATGCGAACTTCGGGTTCAAAAGCGGCACTACAAGGATAGACTTGCTAGTGTCCTTATCGATTCCGAAGTTCGTACGAGCGCGCCGCAAATGCTTACGAACTTCGGAATCGGGACACTAGGGTCAAAACTCATTATCGCCGCGTCACCGCCGCTCTGGGCACTCACCTGTACTCGTCAATTCTTGAAAGGAACGCGTGATGTCTTCTCGCCGCCAGCTTCATCTCGGCGCCTTCATGCGGCCGGCCAGTATTCACACCGGCGCCTGGCGATATCCCGGGGCGTGGCCGGATATGAATTTCAATTTCGCGCATATCAAGGAATCGATCCAAAAGCTGGAACGCGCGAAATTCGACGCCTTTTTCATGGCCGATCACATGGCGATGCTGAATATGCCAATGGACGCGCTCAAAAGAAGTCACACCGCGACTTCATTCGAGCCGTTCACGCTGCTCTCGGCGCTGTCGCAGGTGACCGAGCGCATCGGTCTTGTCGCCACCGGCTCGACCACCTTCGACGCGCCGTATCACATTGCGCGCCGCTTCGCCTCGCTCGATCACTTGAGCAACGGCCGCGCCGGCTGGAACATCGTCACCACCTCAAATCCGGACGCCGCGCTTAATTTCGGGCTCGAGGAGCATATGGAGCACGGCGAGCGCTATCGCCGCGCGCGCGAATTCTATGACGTGGTGACCGGGTTATGGGACAGCTGGGCCGACGACGCATTTATCCGCGATGTCGAAGACGGTATTTTCTTCGATCCGGCAAAAATGCACGTCCTCAATCACAAGGGGAAATATCTTTCGGTGCGCGGCCCACTCAATATCGCACGGCCCATCCAGGGCTGGCCGGTGATCGTGCAGGCCGGCGCGTCGGAGGCGGGGCGGCAGCTCGCCGCAGAAACCGCCGAAGCGATATTTACCGCACAGAGCGATATTGCCGCCGTCCGCCAATTTTACGCCGACGTGAAGGGCCGCATGGAGAAGCTCGGCCGCGGGCGCGAGCACATGAAAATCCTGCCCGGCTGCTTTGTCGTCGTTGGCGATACCGTTGAACAAGCGCGGGCGAAACGTGCGAAGCTTGACAGTCTGGTCAATTACGCCAACGCGATCGCCTCGCTGTCGATCGCGCTCGGCCACGACGCCTCAAAATTCGATCCCGACCGGCCATTGCCCGACGACATTCCCGAAAGCAATGCGTCCAAGAGCGGTCGCGAGCGTGCCATTGCGCTCGGTCGGCGCGAGAGCTTAACCGTTCGGCAGCTCGCGCAGCGGCTTGGCGGCTATTCCGGGCTGGCGATGATCGGCACTGCGCAAACCATTGCCGACGAAATGGAGGAATGGCTGGAAACGGAAGCTTCCGACGGCTTTACCGTGATGTTTCCCTATTTGCCGGGCGGGCTCGATGATTTCGTCGAGCGGGTGGTGCCGGAATTGCAACGGCGTGGATTGTTTCGGCGCGATTATGAAGGCGCAACTTTGCGCGAGCACCTGGGATTGCCGCGACCAAAGAATCGGTTCTTTGAGAACTGAAGTGAGGTTGATGGTGAAGCTCGAGCGAATACGGTTCACATGACCGAAATTGGTTCCGTCAAGCGCGAAAATTTGAACGGGAACTTTTCCTCGACGAATCCGATTTTCGGGGAATACGGAGGAATCAATTGTGATGCGGAATTCAAAATGGAAATTGATACGGAAGACGACGAAACCAACGCTAAAAGATTTCGCGACTATGCTGCCGAATGCCGTCGGCTGGCGCGCACCGCCTCGGAAAAAGATCGCGTCGTGCTGATCGAGATTGCCGAAGCCTGGATGGTTTGTGCCGAACAAGCCGAACGCAACGCAAGGCGTAATCGGAGACATTAGCCTCCGACAATCGATAATGCCGCCGACAGGTCGTAGGCACGGCACGAATTGCGGGCACTTTCGACTGGCCCTAGACTAGGCCAGTCGGAGGAATGCCATGTCTGGCCAGACTTTGCGGGCCGCACCCCTTGATTGCTCGGAGCCAATCGAGCGAGCAAATCTCGACGAGCTTCGCGCATTACAACTGGCGCGGCTAAAAGAGGCGCTTGCCCGTGCTGAACTGGTGCCACAATACCGCAAGAAGTTTGCGGAAGCCGGTATTGCTCCCGGCGATCTCAAGCATCTGCACGATCTGAGAGGTTTTCCGTTCACCACGAAAGAGGATCTCCGGCAGAATTATCCGTTCGGAATGTTCGCCGTGCCGATGACCGAGATCGTTCGCATCCATGCATCCAGCGGCACGACCGGAAAGCCTACGGTGGTTGGCTACACGCGCGGCGACATCGAGCTATGGTCGGCGCTGATGGCGCGTTCGATCCGAGCTGCCGGCGGGCGGCCGGGCGACAAGATGCATGTCGCCTACGGCTACGGATTGTTCACCGGCGGGCTCGGTTTTCACTATGGGGCGGAACATCTCGGCTGCACGGTGATTCCGGTCAGCGGCGGATTTACCGAGCGACAGGTCCAGCTCATTACCGATTTCAAGCCGGACCTGATTGGCGTGACGCCATCTTATCTGCTCGCGATCGCCGACGAATTCGACCGGCAAGGCATTGATGCGCGGGGATCGTCGCTCCGTCTTGCCCTATGCGGCGCCGAGCCCTGGACTGAAGCCATGCGCGCCGAAATCGAACGCCGGATGAACCTTAGCGCGCTGAACGTGTACGGGCTTTCGGAAGTGATCGGTCCGGGCGTGGCGCAGGAATATGGGGACACTAAAGACGGCCTCACGATCTGGGAGGATCATTTCTATCCGGAGATCATCGACCCGGAAACCGGCGAGCCGGTGCCTGACGGCGCGGAAGGCGAGCTGGTGCTGACCTCGCTCACCAAAGAGGCCATGCCTGTCATCCGTTACCGCACCCGCGATCTCACCCGGCTGCTGCCGGGAAACGGGCGCGCGATGCGCCGGATGGATCGCATCAAAGGGCGGAGCGACGACATGCTCATCATCCGCGGCGTCAATATTTTTCCGAGCCAGATCGAGGCGGCGCTCGCGTGCGAAGAGGCGTTCGCGCCGCACTATATTCTTGAAGTGACGCGGCCGGGGCGGCTCGATGAGCTGGAAGTTATAGTCGAAACCAGGACCGTGTTCGATGTAGATGCGGCAACAGCATTGGCCGATCACGCCGTGCATCTCATCAAGTCGCAGATTGGGGTTTCGGCCAAAGTGCGCGCGGTAGCGCCTGGCACCATTGAAAGATCGCAGGGCAAAGCCAAACGCGTGATCGACAAACGACCGCGTTAGTGAGACGAAGAGCGATGGCGCTTGCAGATCGATATCCTCACAACGAGGCTTCGGCGGTGTTCGAGCGTGCCGGGCTGCCGCGCGAGACGGTGACCGCGTGGCTCGACTGTGATGATGCGCTTCCCTCCGACTATCGTCAGGCGGTTGAGAAGTTTTCGCGGCGCTGGCGCATCGGGGCGGAGCTTCTGGCCTCGTTGGCGCGCAAACCCGCGCGTTCCGATGCGCAAGTGGCGGCGGCGGCGGCAATTCTAGAACGCGACCGCGCTGCGCGCGCAGACTTTCTCTCCGTTCACGTCGACACGCTTTATAGCCGGTTGACCGACGATTTTACCAAGTTCAAGCGTGTCGAGGATTTGGTTCGCGACGCAGCGGCCGTCGTGCCCGGTCTTGTGCCGGATAACAAACAGCTAGCGGGTGAAAATGACTTGCAGCAAAAAGACAAAGACGGGCTTGAAATCGATCAAGGCATATTCCTCTCGCATGTGCTCAAGGGCGCCGCGTGCGGCATGCATCTGTGCCACGCCATGCTGTTGCCGCGGCCCGAAGCGGCGGAATACAGCCGCCGGTTCGGCGAAGCAGGAAAGATCGAATTCGCAGGTGCGACGCTTGAGCGACGCGGCAAAGCGGCACAAGTCATTATGCGCAATCCGCGGTTTCTCAATGCCGAGGATGAGACGACGATCGACGGACTCGAAATTGCGATTGATGTCGCTACGCTTGATCCATCGACTGATATCGCGATCCTGCGCGGCGATGTCGTCGAGCACACCAAATATCGTGGCCGGCGGCTATTTTCAGCGGGCATCAACTTAACCCATCTGTACCAAGGCAAGATCGGTTTTGTCTGGTACATCAAGCGCGACATGGGCCTCGTCAATAAGCTGTTCCGCGGCGTTGCCCGGCGCGATGCAAGTCCCGACGAGTTGGTCGGAGCAACAATCGAGAAACCGTGGATCGGCGTCGTCGAGGGATTCGCGATCGGCGGCGGCTGCCAGATCCTGCTAGCGCTGGACTACGTGCTCGCGGCCAGCGATGCCTATATGACGCTCCCCGCGCGCAAGGAAGGCATCATTCCGGGCGCCGCAAACTTAAGGCTGTGGCGTTTCACCGGCGATCGTATCGCCCGCCAGGCAATCCTGTATGGCCGCCGGCTCGACTGCGACACGCCGGAAGGGCGTCTGATCTGCGACGAGATTGCCGCTCCGTCGGAAATCGATGGCGCGCTGGAACGGGTCGTGGACGGCTTCACCAGTTCGGGCGTGGTCAGCGCTGCGGGCAATCGCCGCGCATTTCGGGTCGCGGAAGAACCGCTTGATATGTTCCGTCGCTACATGGCCGTCTACGCGCGCGAGCAGGCCTTGTGCCATTTCAGCGCGGCGCTGATAGCGAATCTCGAGCGCAATTGGAACGCGCACAAGCGCGCGGTTTAAGGCGAGATGAGATGCGACGTATCGCAATGTCGTAGCGATGTATCGCAATGTCGCCTGATCTTGCGTGATCGGCAAAACGACTGCGGCGATTATTGCACAACTGGTTGATTACGTCCGCCGTTGGCACTTAGCGGACGTCACGCGCAACGATGTCCGTTTTCGTAGGCGAAGCGGCCGCCGCGTTTTCAGACCCAATGTCTGGTTTTGACCCATAGCGGACCTCCAAGGTTGGTCCGATGCGGCAGGTGGCGCTTACGTAAGGTGAACACTGCGTAAAACGCGGCATCCGTTTTCGCTCGCGAAATTCACCGGATGTATGCGCCTCACTTTATACAAATCGTCCTAATTGCGAGACGAGATGAGAGGGCTCTCATGGGCCGTAACATCGCGCTATCCGTAATCTTTCTGATGATCGGTGGAACGGGCTTTGCCCTTCCCGATTGGGTCAACATTTACGATTTTTATCGCATCCCAAGCAGCGGCTCTCTTGATCCCGCCACCGCCACCGCTGCCGACACCGACATTCACAATGCCAGTCACATGTTTAGCACCGTGCCCAAGGGCGGCTTTGGGCCGCCGACCGCCTCATTCCAAATTCAGAACCGTCTATTTTCGGTAGTCCAACCAAATCCTGCCGTACAATTTAAAGATCGCTGGTTGTTCGACTACTCGTCAGGTTCGCACCGTCCGCACCGTCAGCAACATCACAGGCGACAATGGGTGCGCAGCGTAGAGTTTTGGTCGTTTAATGGGGCCCGCAGCCGTTATCGGTATTCAGCAAATGTTCAGCCGCGAGCGTAGAACCGCCATTAAGCAACGCGCCAAGCTGATGGGGCGTATGGTTATGCTCCTCACCGACGGCCTATGCACAAAATCGTACGATCAATTTGTCGAAAGCTATTCCAATCCCGGTGACGAGCCGGATGAAGCTGCGCGCAATGCTCGCATATCGCGATTTGCGATGCGCTTTTCACCGACTTGCTGGTACGAGGCAACGGCATCGCTGTACGAGAACGCACAACCCTGGATTCTCATCGAGGGCGGTGGCGACGATCGTGGCGTTGTCATAAGTGTGCGCGTGCCAGCTGATGCCAACGTTCCTCCCGGTCCGCTAATCGATTTGCATGTGCCGCGGGGTGCGAAAAGGGGCCACGATGCCGGTGCAATGGTGCGCGCGTTGCGAGACATACCAGGCTGGAGACAGGTCGCCGCAATCTGAGCTGGCGTCCACACGGTGCTTGCCTACCTCACTTGAGTGCTGGGGCATGCACTGGACGTTTTGTTCGTCATGTTTGTCCGCCAAGTTCCTATATGGATGCCTTAAAAGCTATTTCGACCAAACAGCAACTGTAGTTGCGATGGTGGTCGCAATTTTTTGAACCGACCATTTATTTTCTCCGCTAGGAGTAACAGTGAAGCAATTAGGTTTTGCATGGTTCCAAGTGGTGCAAAAACCTGTCGCGTTGAGTTTCCATGTGCCGGCACTCCCCTTGCCGGCCTGTTCGAGTGGTTCACGAGTCATCTTACCGTCCGGCGTAAAGGTCATCTTAAATTTCGTGCCGGAGGGCGATACGGCTGTGAATGGTTGCCCATTAAAGAAGGTTGCCTTCATCTCGTTTGGTGCCATGGGCTCCGCGGTCAAAGCGGCGCTCACCCCCAAGAGTATTACTGCGAGGACGAGACCTACGCGCAGCACGCAAATATCTCCTGTCCCGGGCCAAGTGGATCTAGGCCGTTATAGGATAGTGCTAACGCCTCACGATGTCTGCTAGTGGCACGACTCCGACATACTGCGATGTCCGCCATGAGTCCGCGATCGAAGGATAAGCGGACCTAATTCGGACATCGAATTTCGTCCGAAAATGACCCTCAGCTGCCTTGAAGCCGATTTAGAGTGCACCGAGAAGATGCGATTGAACGAACTACCTTCCTGCGGCGTTTTTCTCAAAGCTTCAATCACAGGGAATGATGCTCATGCCTAATCTGCGCAACCGCGTAAGGAGCGGTGGATGCCAGTGCGGCGCGATCCGCTACGCCCTTATGTCAGAGCCGACGCATACCAGCATTTGCTGGTGCCGCATGTGCCAGAAAGCATCGGGCAATTACTTCCAGGCCTTTACCGGTGTTCCGCGCGCCGACTTCGTGTGGACCCGAGGGCACCCCGGCACCTTCCACTCGTCGGCAGCCGTCGCACGCGACTTCTGCCGTGAGTGTGGCACACCGCTCACGTATAGGCGCCTTGCGGTCGATCGCATCTCCGTCACCGTAGGCAGTCTCGACCAGCCCTACGATTTTCCGTCAGAGCTGCAATACGGGATCGAGAACCGACCACACTTTGCCGACAGGCTCACGCAAGGCGAGAGTATCACGAGTACTCAGTCGACAGCGCAAGCACCTGGAGATTACACCACACGCCAACATCCCGACCACGACACACACGAGTGGCCGCACACGTCGACGAGTAATTGAGTAGCAATTCCGTGAGCGCATCTTGCTGCAACTGCTCACCCGGTTATAGCACAAAGCAGACATCGCCGAGAGGTTCGGCCAGATCTTCGTTCAAAGGCAAAGCGGATATCGCGAGACGTCTGGCGAAGCAAAGGGCTTCGGTTTCGACCGAAGCCCTTCACACATTGCCATTTGTCGTGAGAACTAGCAGTGGAATGCGCTTCCCCTACCTGGCTTCTTAGCTTGGCCTGGAGGGCAGAAGGTTCGCAAATTAGCACCATGCCTGTTCGCTTCCGGAGCCCGGTTCATTAGGCCCTTTGTGCTCGCGTGAGGCGGCTTTCCGCTAGGCATGGCAGCCTGTGTTGCCGCAAAAGTCGAACTCAAGGCAAGAGCGGCAATTGCCGCCAGTGAGATGCTCAAAACACGCATTGCATTCCTCCCAATGTGTTTAGAACGGTCAACTCTCCGTCTAACAATCAACGGCGAACGTCGGAGGCAGTTCCTGTTTTTTAACGTGTACGTAACCTGAACCAACTTTCAGAAAAGTACGCAAAGCAAGGTGGGCGCGGCCAGCATGACAGGGTCTAGCACAAGGGCACGATTTACTGCCCTGAATGGATTACTGCGCCGCGAAAGTCATCGCCTGCAAACGATTCTTTTGCTCGTCGCTCAGCTTGCTTTCGAAATCTTGCAGCGCGACTTGAATCGACAAAATTGCGCGCCAGGCCGCATCGAGGCGTGACTCGATGGTTTCCAAGCGCGCGACCGCGGAGCGTGGCACCGAAGTCGGGCAGTGCGCTTCAAGATCGTTTGCCGCCTTGCCGAATGCCTGCTGTACGTCCGTCAAGGCAGGTCGCTGTTGCTCGTTCAGTTGAACCGATTTGTCAATCTGATCAATCGACCAATCGATTGCCGTCGAGGAGGCGCCGCATGAGCGAAGGCCGGTTTTATCGCTTCGTGCGGTAGCCGCACTCCTGACCGCCGCTTGACCGCTGAATTTTGCGCGCTGTTCGTCTGTCAGGGATTGCTCAAATTCCTGCAGCGGCTGATGGATGATATCGACGGCCATCGTGAGCACTTGAATTTGTGAATCCATCAGCTGCAAGCGAGCGGTCGGCTGCTGTGGGATCTCCGTCGGACACGATTTGGCGAGATAGTCGGCCGCCGCGCCGATGGCGCCGCCAAGCCGCTGCAGGCGCTCCATTTGCTCCGCAGTCGGTCCGATTTCCGCGCGCAGGCGCCCGACGATGGCATTGGCGTCGACCGGTTGCTGGCAGTCGGCGCGGTTTCGATCCGCAGGCGCTGCCGCAAAGGCTGTCGTGAAAATCGTGTCGTAGCCAAACGGCCACGGCGAGGAAAATGCCGGCCAAAACACGTTCTGGAAAATCGGCGGCAGGGCGCGAGCCGGATACAATAGGGCGAGACTCACCGGGTGTTGTTGCAGCGCTGGCGGATTTTCATGACGGGCAACATCATTAGTGTCGCCGTGCATGTATAATGGATGACGATGGTGCCGATGCCCGAGGAGGGGCACGCCGAGATGGAAGGGGCCGATCCGCAAGCCGAATGCTGCGGCCGGCGGAGAGGCAGATGAAACTAGCGCGAATGCTGCGATTGCGAGATAAGCGCCGACCGTTTTCATGATCTGGCACCTGAAATTAGAGAGAAAATCAGCCCGTACTAACGCGCAGCCGTGCCGGCGAGTTCCACCCGCTCGCCCATATTTGCGGGCTCGCCCTGCCGCTTGTTGCCGAGGCGCAACAGCGGGACCAATACAAAAGCAAAGGCAGTAAACGCCGCCGAAATCAAGACGAGCGGCGGTAATGCCCTGTGGAGAGCATGCGTGTATAGGAACGATCCGATATTGTCCGCGAGCGTGTTGGCAAGGTTGATGATCGACATCAGCACCGCGAACGAAAATCCCTCCGCGCGCGGCGGGCAATAGTCGGCTGCAAGCGTCAAAGTCGCCACGGTGGTCAGCATGGCGGCAAATCCGGCGCCAAAGCTGATGATCGCTGCGGCTGTTTCATTCCAGAAGAAAAGATAGGCGAGGCCTGTGGCCGTGCCGATAGCGATGCTGAGGTTGAGCAGGTTCTTAAGGGTCAGGTTTTCAAAAAATCGGCGATAGAGGAGCGCGCCGACGACCCAACCCGCGGCGCTGATCGATCCCAAAAGCCCGATATAGGCTTGCGAGAAGCCGAGATCGTCAGTCATGTGATAGTACAGTGGAGTGCTCAAGCCTGGGCTGAAATAGTAGAGAAAAATAAACATCGCGACGATCCACAGCTCGCGGCGGCGGAAGGCGGTTACCAAGCCGCGGAGCGTGTTTTTCATTCCCGCTAGATCGATTCGGGTCTTTTTTTCCGGAACCAGAAAAATAGTGCCGACAATCACGGCGCAAGGCGCAATGGCGATGATGGCAGCCGCGGCATGCAAAGCATTTGACGGAGCCAGATGCTGCACAAGCTGGCCGCCGGCGACGGCTGCGATCATCGCGGCGATGTTGAACCAAAGCCACTGCTGGTTGATAAAAGTCCCGCTCTCTTTGAGGCGCTGGCCGTTCTCTACCAATACAGCGCCGCACAGCGTCGAGGAGATCGCCATCGCGTATGCGGTTAGCATCAATGCGAAGGCAAGGTCGCCCGGTGCGTTAAGCTGTGTGGCCCAGAGGTAACCGACGGTCGCCGCGATATTGGCGATGACGAGATAACTTTTGCGGCGATAGCCGAATAGCGGCAGAAAGTCGGATACGAGCCCGTAGATCGGTTTAATGATCCAGGGCAAATTAAACAGAGTGACAAAGGCGGTGACCTGGAGCGGGCTCCAGCCATGCACCTCCTTGAGATAATAATTGAGCGGTTGGGAGATCAGCCCGACGATCTGGCCCAAGCCCTCGACGACATAGACGAGAGCAAAAAACAACAGGAGACGCTTGACTGCGCCGGTGTCGGCATCTGCATCCGACATCATGCTGGTCGCCGAAATTGAGCGCTCGTTGGCGGCCTCGCTCGGCACGGCATCCGGCATAGGGCGATTCGCTTACTGTGGGCCCACGCGGCTTGCTTCAGCCGTCGCAGACTCGATCCGGAGCTCCTTTACAATCGCCTCAACGATTTCGCGGGGATGCGGCACGATCGACACGACGATCGGGCGTTCGTCTTTCTCGGGTTCTTCCAAAGCCGCGAACTGGCTTTCGAGCAGCGTCGACGGCATGAAATGATCGGCGCGGGCGGCGATGCGCCGGGAGATCAAGTCGCGGTCGCCTTTTAGGAAAATAAGGCGCACGTCGCGGCGCTCGCCGATCAGGATATCGCGATAGACTCGCTTGAGGGCGGAACAGGCGACAACGCCATGCCCGCCCGCGTGTCGGGTCGCGTCGATCCAGGCGGCGATCGCGTGCAGCCATGGCCAACGGTCTTCGTCGTTGAGCGGCTCGCCGTGGTGCATCTTCTCTATGTTCGATTTCGGGTGAAACCAGTCGGCGTCCTCGTAGATCCAATGCAGCCGCTGCGCCAGCATCGAAGCGATCGTGCTTTTGCCCGAGCCGGATACTCCCATGACGACGAACACGCGCACGTCATTCGAAGTTGTCTTGAGATTCATGTCATCGCTCCGGCGCAGCGGCTCGGATTATGAGCCAGACAAGATCGCCTTGCGCATAGGCCCGGTGCGCCGGCAGGTCTTCGCCGGCGAGAACGCGGCCGAGAATCTGCCGCTTGTCGGCACTGTCTACCAGAAACAACATTTCATGCGCTGAAGCCAGTGCCGAAAAAGTCAGCGTTACACGCGGCACGAACGGCTCCATACCCGCTTTCGGAACGCCGACGACCCAGCGCTGCCTTTCTTCCAGTGCAGGAGAACTCGGAAACAGCGAGGCCGTGTGGCCGTCGGGACCCAGTCCCATCAGCACAAGATCGAACAGCGGCCGGCGCGGATCGAGGCGATCGGCGCCATAGAACCGTTTGAGTTCATCTTCGTACCGATGCGCGGCGTTTTCGGGATCGCTCGCCTCGGTCGGAATCGGGTGAATATTTTGCCGCGGCAACGAGACGGAATCGAGAAATGCGTGCTTCGCGGCGCCCATATTGCTCAGTGGATCGCTCTCCGGCACGAAACGGTCATCGCCCATGAACCAGTGGACACGCTCCCACGGCACCTCGCCGCGCCAAGGATCCTCCGCGAGCAAGCAATAAAGCCCGAGTGGGCTCGAACCTCCGGTTAGGCACACCGCCGCGCGATTGCCGTGCGTGATGCGGTCAATGAGCCGCCGCGCCGCGGTTTGCGCCAAGGCGGCGGCATCGGCAACGACGATGATTTGCGGATGGCTTGCTGCGATCGTGCTTGCTGCGGTCATGGCGCTGTGGTCATGGCGCTGTGGTCATGGCGAATTCAACCGATCGGCCGCCAGCGACGTCCATCGCGCGCGAGCAATTCGTCTGCCTGTTTCGGACCCTCGCTTCCGGCGCGATAGCGCGCCAAGTGCTGATCCCGCGCGGCGCGAAAGACGTCGAGGAACGGCTGCACGACGCGCCAGCCGGCTTCAATACCGTCGGCCCGGGGATAAAGAATGGCGTCCCCGATCATGCAGTCATAGATGAGAGTCTCATAGCCGGTGCTTGGCGCGACTTCGAAATAATCGTCATAGCGGAATGTCATACTCACGCCGCCGAGCGCGATCGAAGGTCCCGGAACCTTCGCGTTGAATTCTAGACCAATGCATTCATTGGGCTGAATCCCGATCACCAGGAAATTCTCGGCCAGGCGGTCGACCGGTGTATCCCGAAACATCGCGATCGGCGCCTGTTTGAATTTTATGGCGACTTCGGTCTGCTTGCTGCGCAGCGCCTTGCCGGTCCGCAAATAAAACGGCACGTCGGCCCAGCGCCAATTATCGATCATCAGCTTGAGCGCGACATAGGTTTCGGTCGTGCTGTGCGGGTCGACGTCTTTGGTCTTGCGGTATGGCTCGACCGGCTGGTTCTCGACAAAGCCATCTTCGTATTGCGCACGCACCGAATTGCGCAGCACCTCGTCCCCGGTTGGTAGCTGCACGGCTTCCAGCACCTGCGCCTTCTCGGCCCGCACCGAGTCCGCGGCAAAGCGCGCCGGCGGCTCCATGGCGATGAGTGAAAGGAGCTGGAACAAATGGTTAGGCACCATGTCGCGCAACGCGCCTGTTGCGTCGTAGTAATTGCCGCGGCGGCCAACGGTGAGCGATTCAGCGACCGTGATCTGAACGTGGTCGATATGATTGCGATTCCAGATCGGCTCAAAAAGCCCGTTGGCGAAGCGCAACACCATGATGTTCTGCACCGTTTCCTTGCCGAGATAGTGATCGATGCGGAAAATCTGGTGTTCCTTAAGAATGCCGAGCAGCTTTTGATTCAGCGCATGCGCACTGGCAAGGTCGGTGCCGAACGGCTTTTCGATGATGACCCGCCGCCAAGGGCCGTCAGGGCCATTTTCGCGCGCCAGGCCGGATTGGCCGAGATGACGGCCGATGGGCGCGAAGCCGGCCGGCGGCGTGGCAAGATAGAATAGGCGATTGCCGCGCGTTGAGCGCTCGCGCTCGATACGCGCAAGCTCTTCGCCGATTTTCACATAGGTTGAGTCGTCGTCGGGATCGCCCTGCACATAGGCGACGCAGCCAAGAACGTGCTCGAGCACTGTTTGATCGATCGGCCGGCCGGCGAATTGCGGCAGGCTCTTCGCGAGATCCTCGCGAAAAGCCTCGCTCGATGATGAACTGCGGGCGACGCCGACAAGCCCAAAGGCTTCCGGCAGCAGGCCCGCGGCGGCGAGATTGTAGAGCGCCGGGACCAAGAGCCGATGCGTAAGATCGCCCGATGCGCCGAAAATAACCAGGCAACAAGGATCGGCGGAGCGTGCCGTCGTAGCGCCCGTCTTCGGTGTCATCACGGCTTGGCCTTGCGGTCTTTGGGTTCGACGTGTGCGCCAAAACCCTTGCGCATGGCGGAAAGAATTTTTTCCGCAAAGGTGTGGTCGCGGCGCGAACGGAAGCGGGTATAGAGCGCGGCGGAAAGCACGTCGGCGGGCACGGCCTCTTCGATCGCGGCCATGACCGTCCAGCGGCCTTCGCCGGAATCCTCAACCACGCCCTCGAAGCCTGAAAGTTTCGGATCGGACGCAAGCGCGCTTGCGGTCAAATCAAGCAGCCATGAACTGATGACGCTGCCGCGGCGCCATACCTCGGCGATGTCGGCCAAGTCCAAATCAAAACGATCGTCGCCGGGCAAAGCCTGACTGTTTGCATTCTTCAAAATATCGAAGCCTTCGGCGAACGCCTGCATCAGGCCATATTCGATGCCGTTATGGATCATTTTGACAAAATGACCGGCGCCGCTCGGGCCGCAATGAAGGTAACCGAACTCCGCGCGCGGGTCGCGGCCATCGCGGCCCGGCGTGCGCGGTACATTGCCGAGCCCCGGGGCAAGCACCTTGAATAAAGGATCAAGGCGATCGACGACCGCTTTGGGCCCGCCGATCATCATGCAGTAGCCGCGCTCCAAGCCCCAGATGCCGCCACTGGTGCCGACATCGACGTAATGGATGGCGCGCTCCTTGAGTATTTTTGCGCGCCTGATGTCGTCCTTCCAAAACGTATTGCCGCCGTCGATAACAATGTCGTCCGGCGCAAGCAGCTTGGCGAGCTGGACGATGGTGTCTTCGGTAATCTTGCCGGCGGGCAGCATCAGCCAGATCGCGCGCGGCGGACGCAATTGGTTGACGAGCTTGTCCAAACCCGCGGCGCCAATCGCGCCGTCACGACCCAAGGCCGCGACTGCATTGGCGTCATGATCGTAGACGACCGCCTCATGGCCGTTTTGCATCAAGCGGCGCGTGATGTTGCCGCCCATGCGTCCGAGACCGATCACGCCGATCTGCATATGACAACCTCGATCACGCGAGCGCGCGCTCGAACGCGGCCTGCAGCGCTTTAAGCGCTGCCGCGATCTCGCCGTTGAGATGGACCCGTAGCGCGCGCCGGCCGCGTTCGAGCAGAACATCAAAGTCGCCGCGGGCTTGCGCATTTTTCACCACGCCGAAACTGGCGCGGTGTCCGGGAATGGTGAGGTCCTCGCCATCGTCGGCGGTGATCTGCAGAAACACGCCGCTGTCCGGCCCGCCTTTATAGGCCTGGCCGGTCGAATGCAGAAATCGTGGACCGAATTCGAGACACGTTGCGACACGGCGGCGGTCGCGCAGCGCCAAGCGTAAGTCCTGTAGCGCGGATGCGTTTTGTTCGTTGCGTGCAAGATAGGCCAGCAATGCAAAATAGTCGCCGTTGGCGATCCGCGCAAAATGCGCGGCAAGCCAGCTCACAACGCTGTCGCCGGCGCCAGCTTTGCGCAATGCGGCTGCGTTGGCGTCGTCGGTAAAGACAGCGAGCGATTGTTCGGAACAGACCGGCGTCTCGCGTGGCAGTTCGCCGGACTTTTCGAATGTGCTCGTCAAATCGCGCGTTTTGCTCTTGCTCGCTTCCACATCGGGCTGATCGAACGGATTGATGCCAAGAACGGATCCGGCGGCCGCGGTCGCGATTTCAAACCGAACGAATTCCTGGACAATATGCGCCACCGAATTCTGCGTGATGCGAATGACGGGATGGCCCGCTGTTTCGAGTTTCTTCAGTTTAGTCTCGTGCTCGCCATTGTTTTCGCCCTTGAGAGCAAGATCGATAAAGACCCGATCGTCGCCATAGACTTCCGGCCTGCCAAGCGGCTCGCCGTCGATGGGGATCAGGCCTTTGCCGTGTTTGCCGGTGGATTCGGCGAATAGTTGCTCGGCCCAGGCGCCAAAGCTGCCGAGCGCGGGCGAAGCCAGCATCGTGATTTTGTCGCGGCCGCGCCCCGCCGCGACGCCGAGCGTAATGCCGAGCGCAATCGCCGGATTTTCGTTCGGCGGCACGTCGGGGCCGCACGAGCGGATCATGCTCCTTGATAGCTTCACGAGTTCCGCAATGTTCAAGCCGGCGATCGCCGCCGGCACCAGACCGAACGGGGAGAGGACCGAATATCGTCCACCGATCGCAGGGACGCCGTGAAAGATCCGGCGGAAGCGCTGCTCCTGGGCGCGCAGTTCCAGTGCCGAACCCGGATCGGTAATGGCGATGAATTGCCTGCCTGCAAGGTTTGCTCCACCTTTGCCGGCAACCTTCGCGAAGAAATAATCCGTCAAAATGTTGGGTTCGGTGGTTCCACCAGATTTGCTGGAGACGATGAACAATGTCCGGCTCAGGTCGAGTTCGGCTTCGATTTGCTTGATCTGTGCGGGCACGGTGGAATCGAGGATGCGCAATCGCGGCCAGCCGTTTTGTTGGCCGAACATTTCGGCCAGCACTTCCGGGCCGAGGCTCGAACCACCCATGCCGAGAAGCACGGCATCTTTGAAATTCTCCTGCTTGATCTCGCCGGCAAACGCGGCGTATTCGGCGATTTCGGCGTCGTCGATAGAATCGAGCCAGCCCAGCCAGCGATCCTCATCGCTATTGGTCCACAGCGATTTGTCCCGCCGCCAAAGCCGCCGCACATTGCCGCGCGTGCGCCACTCATCGGCGATCTCGTCAACGCGTTTTTTGAGCTGCTGATCGAGAGCGAAGTTCTGCCGGTCGATTGTGTCGCCGAGAATTTCAATCCTCTTCTTGGCGACGGCGCTGAAAAGCTTGTCGGCAGCGTCGGCAAAGAGCCGCACGCCGTCTCGTATCAGTTTATCGGTGACCGCTTGCAGCGAGACACCGGCGCGGTCGAGTTCGCCGAGGAGGCGCTGCGCTTCGGCGACGTCTGCCTGGAGCGTGTCGTGCAACTTGCCGTGATCGCGGAATGCCTCGATCGTTGCCAAAGGCATGGTGTTGATCGTGTCCGGACCGATGAGCTCCTCGACATAAAGGACGTCGCTGTAGGCTTTATTCTTGGTTCCCGTCGAGGCCCATAGGAGCCGCTGCGGTTTCGCGCCGTTCGCCGCAAGCGCGTGCCAGCGCTCGCCCGCGAACAGCCGCAGATAACGCTGGTAGGCGAGCTTGGCGTTGGCGATTGCGATCTTGCCTTTGAGCGCGGCGAGGCGCGCTTTTTCGTCAGGATCGTTGGCGCGCGCGATCTTTTCATCGAGCAGTTTGTCGACCTCGGTGTCGATGCGGCTGACGAAGAAACTCGCCACGCTCGCGATCCGCGAAATCTCGCCACCTTTGGCGGCAAGCGCCTCAAGGCCGGATAGATAGGCTTCGACGACTTGTTCGTAGACTTGCTGAGCAAACAACAATGTGATGTTCACATTGATGCCGTCGGCGGTCAGGTCGTGAATCGCCGGTAAGCCCTCGGATGTCGCCGGAACCTTGATCATCAAGTTTTTCCGGTTCACTTCCCGCCACAGCCGTCTCGCCTCCTCGATGGTTCCTTGCGTGTCCGTCGCCAGAAAGGGCGACACTTCGATGCTGACAAAGCCGTCGGCGCCGTGCGTGGCATCGAAAACCGGACGCAGGACGTCGGTGGCGCTGCGAATATCCTCGACCGCGAGCTTCTCGAAGACTTGCCCGGGCGAATAGTCATGACTCTGCAGCATCTGTCTGATGGCGTCGTCGTATTCATTAGTTCGGCCGATGGCATTCTCAAAAATCGAGGGATTCGACGTCACCCCTCGCAAGCCATCGTCATCGACGAGTTTCTTTAATCCGCCATCGGCGATGAAGCCGCGCGAAAGAAAATCAAGCCACACCGCCTGACCATGATCTTGCAGCGCTTTCACCGGGTTCATTGCGGATGCTTCTCTGCGCTCTCAACGTGCTTGGCAATCTGGTCTTTGGCGGCCTGTAATACTCTATCGGCAACAAATTCGAATTTCCGCATCACGCTCGTCCCGGGCGCGGAGTCGCCGAAACTGTGCATGCCGATCATCGTTCCATCGGGACCGGCATAGCGGTCCCAGCCGATCACGGCGCCGGCTTCGACCGTGACCCGCGCCTTCACGCTCGGCGGAAGGATCTCCTCGCGATAGTGCCGGTCTTGCTGCTCGAACAGCTCCCAGCTTGGCATGCTCACGACCCGCCCAGCAATTCCCTCCTGCTTGAGCTGTTCGTAAGCCGCAATGCAAAGCTGCACTTCGCTGCCGCTCGCAATCAGGATCACTTGCGGGTTGTCCGAACCCGCCAGCACGTAAGCGCCGCGGGCAAGGCCGTCGGCGGAGGCGTAGCGGCTGCGATCGAATATCGGAAGCTTCTGACGGCTGAGCACCAGGCAAGCCGGCCGGTCGGTGAATGCCATGATCACTTTATAGGCCTCGCGCACTTCGTTGGCATCGGCCGGCCGCAACACCACGATATTTGGGATCGCGCGCAGCGCGACGAGCTGTTCGATCGGCTGGTGCGTCGGTCCATCTTCGCCAAGCCCGATCGAGTCATGGGTGAAGACGTGAAAGACCGGTATTTCCATCAGCGCCGCGAGCCGGATCGCAGGGCGCATATAGTCGCTGAAGGTGAGGAAGGTCGCGCCGAAGGCACGCAGCTTTGACAAAACGAGGCCATTGACGATGGCGCCCATGGCGTGTTCGCGCACGCCGAAATGCATGACACGTCCGCCGGGCTCGTCCGCCTCAAGCGCTTTGGCGTCGGCGAATGCGGTTTTGGTCGAGGGGGCGAGATCGCCGGCGCCGCCGATCAGCCATGGTACGGTTTTGGCGATCGTATTGAGCACCTTGCCGGAAGCGTCGCGTGTCGCGAGACCCTTCTCGTCCACCGGAAAGTTCGGCAGTTCGCGATCCCATTGCTCCGGCAATTTGCCTTGCAGGAGCGTTTCTACTTCGCGCGCCGCCTGCGCATCGAGGCTCTTGTAGGCGGCAAAGGTTTTGCTCCAGTCGTCACGCAAGGCCCGGCCGCGATTGCCGATGCCATTGCGGAACGATTCGTAGACGCCGTCGGGCACGAGGAATTGCGCATCTTCCGGCCAACCGTAAAACCGTTTGGCCAGCCTTACCTCATCTTTACCCAGGGCATCGCTATGCGCAGCCGCGGTATTCTGCTTGTGCGGCGCGCCGTAGCCGATAATGCTGTCGACGATAATGAGCGTGGGCCGATCCTTGGTGCCGCGAAAGAGCTCAACCGCACGGGCAAAGCCCTCGGTATCATTGGCATCCGCCAGCCGCACAACATTCCAGCGATAAGCCTTAAAGCGCGCGGCGACGTCCTCGCTCATGGCGAGATCGGTATGACCCTCGATCGTCACGGTGTTGCTGTCGTAGATCCAGCACAGGTTCGAAAGCTGCAGATGTCCGGCGAGCGACGCCGCTTCGCTGGCCACGCCCTCCATCATGTCGCCGTCGCTGCAGATCGCGTAGACATCGAAATCGAATATTGTGGCGTTCGGCCGGTTGTACCGCGCCGCGAGCCAGCGCGACGCGATCGCCATCCCGACGCTGTTGCCGCAGCCCTGGCCGAGCGGGCCCGTTGTGGTTTCGACGCCGGTGGTGCGGCCGTATTCCGGATGGCCGGGCGTCACGCTGTCGAGCTGGCGAAAATTCTTGATGTCGTCGAGGCTGATCGCGGCGTCATCGGTCACGCGACCGTCTTCAACACGGCGCACGCCGGCGAGATGCAAAAGGGCATAGAGCAGCATCGAGGCGTGGCCGGCGGACAGGACAAAGCGATCGCGGTTCGGCCACAACGGATCGGACGGATCATAGCGCAGGAACTGCTGCCACAGGGTATAGGCGACCGGCGCCAAGCCCATCGGCGCACCCGCGTGACCCGAGTTTGCCTTTTCGACCGCGTCCATCGCCAGGGTGCGGATGGTGTCGACGCAACGCTTGTCGAGGTCGCGCTGGCCGGCGGTGCGACGGGTATCCTCTCGGGAAGCGGCAGGTTGGGACCTCATTGGGACCTCATGACGCAATGGACCTCATGACGCAATTGCTACCGGAATATGCGGAATCGCCCCTTAAGTGGGAAAAACGATTGAAAGGTTGTGCTGTTCCGCAGCCGTTGCGCCATTATTTCGATCTCGGTCCTCTGACGTTTCACGGCGGCCCCCGCGCATCGGTCGGGGGCATAGAGGTTCTCGAATGCGAGCCTGGAATACGATACGGGCGACGGCCTATGGCGGCGCGATCGGGCTTGGCGCGGCCCTGGTCAAATCCTTGGCCCCCTGGAGCGATGTCCAATCCGCCTCGGCGGTGGCGAAAGAGCTGATCGGCGCCACTTTGGCATTCGCGCTTTTGTGCGGGCTGGCGGCGGCCTTGCGCAATTTCATCCTGCGCCGGGTGATGGGGTCGGAGTCTCGATAGCATTACCAACGAAACAACTAACGCTCGTGTCCCGGGCGCAGCGCAGCATGAAATGGTGCGCTGCTGAACCGGGACCGTTACAGACTCGGAGTTTAGAACGATCCCGGATCTGCGGTGCACCGCTAGCGCGCTGCACCGCGTCCGGGAAACAGTTCACTTACGCGACTTGGCCCGTCGCACGTGCCGCGATGTAAAGCGCCAGCGCCGCCGCATTCGAAACGTTGAGGCTTTTGATCGCGCCGGGAAGATCAAGCCGCGCCAGCCGGTCGCAGGTTGCGCCGGTGAGCTGACGTAGACCCTTTCCTTCGGCGCCGAGCACCAGCGCCAGCGGCTGCTGGAGCTCAATCGCGGTTAGATCGTCGGACGCCTCGCTGTCGAGACCGACCGTCAAAAATCCGCGCGCTTTCAAACCGGCAAGCGCCCGCGCCAGATTTTGCACGATCACGATGGGCACAAGTTCAAGCGCGCCTGACGCAGACTTCGCTAACACGCCCGTTGCCTCGGGACTGTGGCGCGCGGTTGTGACGACGGCGGCAACGGCAAAGGCGGCGGCGGTGCGCAGGATCGCTCCGACATTGTGCGGATCGGTAATCTGATCGAGCACCAAGACGATGCCGGTCGCCGGCAGATCCTCGATGTCGGGCGAGGGCAGGGGATCGGCCTCGGCGATCAGGCCTTGATGCACGGCGTCGGGCGTCAGCCGCGCCGCGAGCGCATCCGGCCGCATCACCTCGGCCGCGACTGAGACGGTGACGCCTTCATCGGCGAGCCGGCGCAGCGCATTCTCGGTCGCGAACAGGTGGCGAATGCGGCGCTGGGGATTGGTCAGCGCCGCCGTGACGGTATGCCAGCCATAGAGGATCACACCGTCGTCGGCAGCGCGGCGCTCTTGACGCCGTTCTTGGCGCCGATCGCGGGTGCGATTTTGCCGGCGGCCCGCGCGCGGCCGTGCTCCCGGCTTTGAATGCCATTCCCCTTTACGCATGCAGGTTTTCTGTCACGCGCGGGGGCAAGTTGGCAATTCGGGCTTTCAGCGGTGGTGGTGGAGGCAGGAACTCAGACATGCCCGTAGCGTCAGCCGACGATTTGCCGGATCAGGTTTTCATGGCGGATAATCCCGCCGCGCCGGGTCGGGATCTGTTCGATGAGCGGCCGGAACCATGATAGGTTTTGTTGATCGCAGAGGGGGGCAGAGGGGGGATTGTCATGACCCGCATAATTGTCGCGCTTTGCGCGCTTACGCTTGCGGGCTGCGGCAGTGCGACAAAGGTCAGCGCGCCAAAAATCGATCCACGCGCTGAGTACCAGAACTCGCTTGATGAGTATCAGGCATGCATCAACTCGAACTTGAACAACGTGGAAGCGTGCGAGGAAAAGCGCGTTCAGATGGAAACTAACGAACACGCCTACCGGAGCCGCTAGTCTATGCTCGGCGCAATCGACTGCCCTCAGTGATCGACTGTCCTCAGTGATCGACTGCCCTCATTGCCGACCCGCGAACCAAAAAATAATACGCACGCCGTTCAAAGGGATTCCCGTCAAAATTCTGGTGGTGCCACTAGCCCAGGGCTTGTTGCCTTCGGTGCTGGTGGCCATCGGTGCCGGCGACATCCAGCGTCGGCAACGACTTGCGGGCAGGGGTGCAAGCGCCGTAGGCTTGTTGCGGCGCAACACAGCGGGAACCGGAGGCTTGCCGTGCCGCAGGCGCGCACGCCCTTCGAACAAATCGCGCTGTTGCTTCAGGGCGGCGGCGCGCTCGGCGCCTATCAGGCGGGTGTTTATGAGGCGCTGGCCGAGGCCGATCTGCATCCCGATTGGGTTGCCGGAATCTCGATCGGCGCCATCAATTCGGCGATCATCGCCGGCAATCCGCCGAAGCGTCGCGTTGATGCGCTGCGCGAGTTTTGGCGCGCGGTCTCTACTTCGCCGCTCGGCATACCCACTTTCCGGCAGATCGAGTACGACAACGTCCAGCACCAGCTGGTCAATCAAATGCGCGCCGTGGGCGTCCTCTTGTTCGGCGCCCCGAATTTCTTTGTGCCGCGCATGCCACCGCCGGTCGTTTGGCCGCCGGGGCGTCCTGACAATGCGAGCTATTACGACAACACGCCGTTGCGCGCGACGCTGGAGCGTCTGGTCGATTTCGACCGCATCAATGCCGGCGAGATGCGCTTTAGCGTCGGCGCGGTCGACATCCGCAGCGGCAATTTCACTTATTTCGACACGACCACGCACAAAATCGCTTTCGAACATATCGCCGCCTCGGGCTCGCTGCCGCCGGGCTTCCCGGCGACCAAGATCGGCGACGAGTATTTTTGGGACGGCGGCCTGATCTCAAATACGCCGCTGGAATGGGTGCTCGATGCGCGGCCACGGCGCGACACGCTCGCCTTCGAAGTCGATCTTTGGAATGCGCGCGGCGAATTGCCGAAGGACATGATCGCGGTTGAGGTGCGGCACAAGGAGATCATTTATTCGAGCCGCAACCGCGCCGCCACCAATCGATATCAATATGTTCAGAAGCTGCGCATCGCGCTGGCGAGGCTGCTTAAACAACTACCTGAGGAATTGCGGAGCGGGGATGATGCCAAACTCTTGCTCGGCGAAGCTGACGACAAGGTCTGCAACATCGTGCATCTGATTTATCGCGCCCGGCCTTATGAAGGCATCGCCAAGGATTTCGAGTTCTCCCGGCGCACCATGGAGGAGCACTGGCGGACCGGCTACAGCAATGCGCGCCAGACCTTGGCCAATCCCGAAGTACTTGAGCTTCCGGATCGCCTCGAAGGGGTGCGCACGTTCGATATCGGCGAAGCGCGGGCCTGACATCGAACTGTCGGCCAGCCAAGCTATTTTTATTCATTGTTCACGAGAGGAATCGCCATGAAGGAAAGCGATGTGCGGGCACGGGCTTTTGCCATGCCGCTCACCAGTCCGGCCTATCCGATGGGGCCGTACCGTTTCGTCAATCGGGAATACCTCATCATCACTTACCGGACCGATCCGCAGAAATTGCGTGAGCTTGTGCCGGAGCCGCTGCAGATCGAAGAGCCGCTGGTCAAATTCGAATTCATCCGCATGCCGGATTCAACGGGCTTTGGCGACTACACCGAGAGCGGCCAGGTCATCCCGGTGACCTTCAAGGGCCGCAAAGGCGGCTACTCGCACTGCATGTTTCTCGACGATCATCCGCCGATCGCCGGCGGCCGCGAGCTCTGGGGCTTTCCGAAAAAGCTCGCCAAGCCGACGCTGCATGACGAAATCGATACGCTGGTCGGCACCCTCGACTACGGCCTGGTGCGGATCGCCACCGGCACCATGGGCTATAAGCACAAAACCGCCGATCATGATGCAGTCATGGCGTCGCTCTTGGCGCCGAATTTCCTGCTCAAGATCGTGCCGCATGTCGACGGTACGCCGCGCATTTGTGAGCTGGTCGAATACGAATTGACCGACGTGAACCTCAAAGGCGCCTGGACCGGACCTGCGGGCCTGACGCTATCCTCGCATGCACTGGCGCCGCTTGCCGAATTACCGGTCCTGGAAATCGTATCCGGCATGCACATCATCGCCGATCTAACCTTGCCGCTTGGCAAGGTCGTGCACGATTATCTTGCCTAGAATGCAGGATCGCGCCGAACGCGCGGCGAACAATGCGCAGACGTCACCGCTGCACAATGACTGTCGAGCCGATCTTGGCGCGATTATAGAGGTCGACGACGTCGTCGTTGGACATGCGAATGCAGCCTGA
This sequence comes from Xanthobacteraceae bacterium, assembly GCA_035703785.1. GTDB lineage: Bacteria > Pseudomonadota > Alphaproteobacteria > Rhizobiales > Xanthobacteraceae > BOG-931. The sequence continues at coordinate 4,138 of DASSXN010000021.1, read as the reverse complement.
AGACACGCCGCCGCCAAGCTTCCAGGGCTCGTTGGTGCCGTGGATGCGGTAGAGCGTATCGCCGAGATAGAGTGCCCGCGCACCGAGCGGATTATCCGGCCCCCCCGCCATATGATGGGGCAGATACGGCATCCGCTTCAGTTCATCTGGCGTCGGCGTCCAGTCCGGCCATTCGCGTTTGGCGGCAACCGTGCTGATGCCCGACCAACCATAGCCCTCCATGCCAACGGCAATGCCATAGCGAACGGCCTTGCCGCCGCCGAGCACGTAGTAGAGCCGGCGTTCGCTGGTGTTGACGACGATGGTTCCTGCGCTGCGCGTCGTGGGATAATCCACTACTTCGCGCGGAATGACGCCATAAACTATGCCGAACGGGGTCTGAAACGACCACACTTGTCCGGGCGTCTGCGAAAAGGGCGTACTATTCGCAGCACAGGCGCCAAACAATGAACCGGCGATAATTATGGCGAAGAGGCCAACCGTTCTCACGACGCTTCAACTCCGCGCTGTCTCACACTGCCGCGAATCATAACAGGCGGTCTTCGTCGTTGCTGTTACCGCTGCGCCACAGTGAAAGAAAACCGGCGCGTCGAACTATTGCCGCATTGGTTCCAAACTCGGAAATGCCGAGGCTGCGGCCCCCACCGCCATTAAGAAAACCCGAAATTCTGGAGGAACTTAGATCATCATTGGGCGTTGATGCGAGCCGTTGCGTGATTTGTGGCCGACGCCGCAGCTCGAATGCTGATTTCGAGCGCAGTTGTGGAAAGACTGGACTACGCGAGCGGAGATCAAGCATGGAATTTAAATTCGACCCAAGCGAGCGGCGACTTCGCATCCGCACGCTTATTCCTGCGGGTCACGAGCCGCGCCTCTTTGCGGCCGACGAACGGTTTCAGTTCGGCATCGAGGAAGAGTACTTTCTTTCTGATAGCAAAACCTTTGCGACGCCAGCCGAGACACCGGACGCGCTCTTTCAAAACGCCGACAACGGCGCCACTGGCCGTATCGGACGAGAATTCTTGCAGGCGCAGATCGAAGTCGCAACCGAACCGCATTTAAGTCTCGATGAAGCGCGCCGTGAGCTATTGCGGTTACGGCAGAGCGCGGCGGAGGCCGCGGGCGAGTACGGCCTGTCGATCCTGGCCTGCGGAACGCATCCGCTGGCGCAGTGGCGAGATTCGGTGCAGACCCCGAAGGACCGCTACGCCCAGATCATGGACGATCTGCAAATGGTCGGCCATCGTGACATGCTGTGCGGCACGCACATTCATGTCGAGTTTGCCGAACCGGCGCGACGCGTCGAGGTGATGACCCGCATGTTGCCATACGTGCCGCTGTTCATCGCGCTTTCGGCTTCGTCGCCGTTCTGGCAAGGCCGCATCACAGGGCTCAAAGGTTATCGTCTCGCGGCCTATGATGAATTGCCGCGCACCGGACTGCCTGAGCTATTCCGCAGCAACGGCGAATATGACGCCTATGTGGACGCCCTGGTGCGGTCCGAAGCGATGCCGGACGCAAGCCACTTATGGTGGGCGATCCGGCCGTCGCAGAAATATCCGACTTTAGAGCTGCGCGCTCCCGATTGCTGCACGCGACTTGACGACACCCTCGCCATCGCGGCGCTCTATCGCGTGTTGGCGCGCTTTCTCTACCTCAATCCTGAGCACAATGCCGACATCGACGTCGTCGACAGGGCCATAGCGGTCGAGAATAAATGGCGCGCGCAGCGCTACGGCGTGCAGGGCACGTTTGTGACGCGATCGGGCGCGGTCACGGTCGCAAGTTTGCTCGATCGCGTTGTCGAATTCACCGCGGCTGAAACCGAGGCGTTTGGCTGCCGCGAGAATCTCGAACACTGCCGCGCTATCGTTCTGGAAGGCTCTTCCGCGGATGCCCAATTGCGGGTTTTCGCCGAAAATCAACGCGACGGTCAGGCAGCGGCGCTGCACAAGGTGACAAGGTGGATTCGCGATGCCACATTGCTGGCTTGAGTTTTGAATAATCAGGGCTCGCCAAGGAGTCGCCATGTGCCGCTGGATCGCATATCGCGGCGAAACGACTGCGCTTGAGCGCTACGTTACCGCGCCGGCGCATTCTCTGATCACGCAAAGCATCCAGGCATTGGAATCGACCGCGAGCGTCAACGGCGACGGTTTTGGGCTCGGCTGGTACGGCCAGCACGCAGAACCCGGCCTTTATCGCGAGATCAGACCGGCCTGGTCGGACGAAAATCTCCGCTACCTCTGTCGCCATTTGCAATCTCATCTGTTCTTCGCTCACGTCCGCGCTGCAACTGGTACCGCGATCACGCGCGTGAATTGTCATCCGTTCGCCTGTGGCAAATGGCTGTTCATGCATAACGGTTTTCTCGGCAATTGGAATCGCTGGCGCCGTCCCGTCGAGGCGCTCATTCCGGACGAGCTTTATCCCTCTCGCATCGGCACGACCGACTCGGAGGCGATTTTCCTGGCAATCCTGGGCGCCGGCATTGACGAGCCGGTGGCCGCAGCCGCAAAGGTGTTGGCGAAATTGACCGAATTTGTGAGACGGAGCGAACCGGGAGACCGCTTCCGCTTCACGGCGGCGCTTTCGGACGGCCGCGATCTTTATGCCTTTCGTTATTCGGTCAACGATCACGCCAACACGTTGTACTACCGCGAATCGGAGGGCGAGATCGTTATCGTGTCCGAGCCGTTTGACCATGACGAAAATTGGATAACAGTGCCGGAAGGCCACGTTGTCGTAGCCAAGGCTGGCGAGCGGGCGCGCATGCTGCCGTTGTTTCGGCACCAACAGCAGGCGGCCGAATAAAAGGCAGCGCCGACGGTGGGCAGATCGCTCGCAGTTATCGGCGCCAAAGCGATCTGGGATGGACATCAGATTTCGTTTGCTTTTGACCCGCTCGCCGAAATCGAACAGCTTGTGGCAAACACGACCTTTGACGCCGGTAGCGCGAAAATTATTCGTCTCATTTTCATTGACGTCGGTCACCGTTATGGTTACTTATAGACTGCGTGCTCGTGAAGGGCGTTTCTAGAGACGATCCTAAAGATGGAGTGCGTGCGGTCCCCGCGGGCGAAGCTCGTAACTTCGCTCCCGGGCGGACCCGGGATCAGATATTCTCGTCATTCCTGCAGATGGCCGCTCGTTGATTTTCATTCGTTAATACAACAATTAATGTGGACCACGATAGCCCGCATGTTCCACTTTAGCCCGCTTGCTGCTACCTATGGTGGTTCAGGGTAACAGAACGGGTGTGGCAATTCCTCGTTTGCGGCTGACAAAATCTGTCATTGACGACTTGCCAGTCCTGTCGAAAGACACGGTGTATTGGGACGCTGGCCTGCCGGGCTTTGGCGTCAAAGTGACGCCCAAGGGCCGCAAGGTATTCATCGTCATGTACCGTCTGGCTGGCGCCGGCTCACGGCTGCGTAAATATACCATTGGGCCATACGGGCGGATCACCTTGCCCATGGCACGGGCCCAAGCGCAAAAGATCTTTGCCGCAAGACTAGATGGCCGCGATCCCGCTGAGGAGAAGAAGCAATCACGGCGCCGCCTGGTGGTCGATCGGATCGATGATCTCATCGAAAGATTTATCCAGGAGCACGTCTCCCGCGTAGGAACGAGCAAAAGGCTAACAAATCTGCTTCGACGCGACGTCATTCCGTATTGGGGCGCAAAAAGCGTCCATGAGATCAAGAAAAGGGATGTGAGCGATCTGCTCAGCCTGATCGCTCAGCGCAACGCTCACGCTGGCCACAGGCTCCTGAAGACACTAAAGACCTTTTTCAAATGGTGCGTAGGGCGCGCCGTCATTGATTTTTCGCCGGCTGAAGGACTGTCCTCGGGCTATCGGGAAACAAGCCGAGATCGTGTGCTAACAGATCAGGAGCTAGCTGCCATTATTCTTGGCGCACGAAAGATGCCCCACACCTACGGCCAAATCGTTGAGTTCTTGGCGTTGACCGGTCAACGTCGCGAAGAGGTAGCTCAGCTGAAACGGGACGAACTCGACGAGAAAGGACGGACTTGGGCAATCCCCGGCTCACGGACAAAGAACAAGAAAGCGCACATAGTTCATTTATCCGAGGCAGCGTGGAGAGTAGTAACGAAAACTCCTGATGGCGACTTA
>DASSXN010000128.1:0-4772 GCA_035703785.1 Xanthobacteraceae bacterium | reverse complement strand
GAAAACTGCGTGCGACGCGCATGCGCACGTAGCGCCTTATGACAAATTAAAAAAATGGTGCGACGAATATTTTTATCTTAAGCACCGCGGCGAAATGCGCGGCATCGGCGGCATTTTTTACGATTGGCTCGACAGCGGCGATTTCGACGCAGACTTTGCCTTCACGCAATCTGTCGGCGAGGCGTTTCTCGATATTTATCAGCAACTGGTGCGCCGGAATTTCGAAAAACCCTGGAGCGACGCGGAGCGCGAAGAACAGCTTATCCGCCGCGGCCGTTACGTCGAATTCAACCTGCTCTACGATCGCGGCACCATCTTTGGTCTGCGAACCGGCGGCAATGTCGATTCGATACTGTCATCGATGCCGCCGGTGGTGAAATGGCCGTGACCCCATCGGTGGACTGTTATCGTAGCGCGCCGAAGATCATCATGCCGCCGCCGATGATAACCACCGCGTCAAGAATAGCGGTGTGAACGTGCACGGGTAGACGCGCGACGATGAGCTTGGCCAGAAACGTGCAGGGGAAAGCAACAAGCCCGATCAGCAACGCGATCACGATCACGGTCCTGGTCAGCGCCCCGGCCACACCGAATACGGTAATCTTGATGATGCCCATGCCGAGCGACACCGCGGCATCGGTAGCGATTACCGCCGCGCCCTCGAGTCCCGAGGCCATCAAAAGCGACAGCAGGATCACGCCGGCGCCCGTCGTGCCGCCGACCACGATGCCCCAGCCTGCTGCGGCCGCGGCATAAGCTTTGTCGCCAAGCTTATGACCGTGGTGCTTGAGCAGGCGCCGCAGCGGCACCGTAGCGATCAAGGTCGAACCAATGACCAGCGCGGCGCCGCGCCCGGTCAGAAGCGTATAGAGCCAGGCGCCGAGTATGCAGGTCGGCAGCGCCGCGAGAAGCGCGATGGCGGCACGCCGGCGGTCGAGCAGGCGGCGGAACGCCGCGACGCGCGCGGTGTTCGTGAACATCGCCGATATGGCGATGATCGGCACCACCGGCGCCGCTCCCACGATCGGCACCAGAACGAGCGGCATCAAGGCGCCGGTGCCGTAGCCCGCGACCCCGCCGGCAACGGCCGACACCGCCGCCAGTGCGGCAATGAGTGCGAGTTCCGCAATTGAAATATCCGGGAGAAGCAAGGCGAATTCAGCGGTTGACTAGTGCGGTGGATTTGAAGTTCCTACGGTCCATTCGGAAGCTCTCATAGGAACTTCAAATCCAAAACCCGCACTAGAATTACACATTTGCTAGTGTCCCTTTGATTCCGAAGTTCGCATGAAAGCGTGCCGAAAAAGCGTGCGAACTTCGGAATGGGGACACTAGAAGGGTTCGCAGTCAGGACAACAGGCGCCGCCGGACGGCGGGAAGCTACAGGAGAGCTAGGCATGGACCTTGGAATTGCCGGCCGCAAGGCAATCGTTTGCGCTTCGAGCCGCGGCCTCGGCTATGCCTGCGCCAAAGCGCTGGCGGTGGCCGGCTGCGAAGTTGTGATCAACGGCCGCAATCAGGAACAGCTTGCCACCGCCGCCGCCGACTTGAAAAAGACAACCGGCGCCAAAGTGATCCCGGTGATCGCCGATGTCGCTTCGGCCGAGGGCCAAAAGGCGCTGTTCGCCGCCTGTCCCGAGCCGGATATCCTGGTCAACAACAACGCCGGTCCGCCGCCGCGCGACTTTCGCGAGCTCGACCGGCAGAAGCTGCTTGATGGCGTGATCGCCAATATGGTGGTCGCGATCGAACTCGTGCAAAGGGTGATTGATCCCATGGTGGCCAGAAAATTTGGCCGCATCGTCAACATTACCTCCGGCTCGGTGCGAATGCCGCTTGCCGGGCTTGATCTGTCCTCCGGCGCGCGCGCCGGCCTGACCGCATTCCTGGCCGGCGTCGCCCGCTCGGTCGCCTCCGCCAACGTCACCATCAATTTCATGCTGCCCGGCGTTTTCGCCACCGACCGGCTCCGCACCTACATCGAGACGATGGCGAAGAAGAAAGGCTTGAGCGCCGAGGTCGCGCTCGCCGAGCGGGTCTCGACGGTGCCGGCGCGGCGCGTCGGCCAGCCGGACGAATTCGGCGCCACTTGTGCGTTTTTGTGCTCGGCCCAGGCCGGCTATATCACCGGACAGAACATCCTGATTGACGGCGGAGCCTTCCCCGGCGCGTTCTGACGCTTTTTGCAAACAGAGGAACCAAGGAGACAATCATGAAGCTCGTCCGCTATGGCGCACCAGGCCGTGAGAAGCCCGGCATGATCGACGCCGAGGGTCGCGTCCGCGACCTGTCCAAAATCGTTCCCGACCTCGCCGGCGACGCGCTCTCGCCAACGAGCCTCAACAAACTGCGCAAGCTTAAGCCCGAAAAGCTGCCGCTCGTTCGCGGCAATCCGCGCATTGGTCCCTGCGTCGGCAAGGTCGGCAATTTCATCGCCATCGGCCTGAACTATTCCGATCACGCCGCGGAAGCCGGCATGCCGATTCCGAAGGAGCCGATCATCTTCAACAAGGCGCCGTCGTGCATCTGCGGGCCCAATGACGACACCATTATCCCGAAGGATTCGTCCAAGCTCGACTGGGAGGTCGAACTCGGCATCGTCATCGGCCAGCGTGCGCGCTATCTGAGCAAGGACAAGGCGCTTGACGTGGTCGCCGGCTATTGTCTCGCCAACGACGTTTCCGAGCGCGTATTTCAGATCGAGCGCGCCGGACAATGGACCAAGGGCAAAGGCTGCGAGACCTTCGGCCCGCTCGGGCCGTGGCTCGTCACCAAGGACGGGATCAAGGATCCACAAAATCTTGATATGTGGCTCGACGTCAACGGCGAGAAACGCCAGCGCGGCAACACCTCGACCATGATCTTCGACTGCCGGCACATCGTCTGGGCCTGCTCGCAGTATTTCGTCATGGAGCCAGGCGACGTGATCATCACCGGCACGCCGCCGGGCGTCGGTCTCGGCATGAAGCCCGAGCCGAAATTTCTCAAAGCCGGCGACGTCGTCACGCTCGGCATCGAGGGCCTTGGCGAGCAGCGGCAGAAGGTCGTGAAGTCCAAGAAGTGAGACTGCTTCGCCGTTCTCGCGGCGCACCTATTTTTGTCCCTCCCCGCGACAGCGGGGAGGGGGACCGCGCCTAATCCGGCGCCATGCCTTTATCGGCCAATTCCTTTTTTGCTTTCTCGTTCTTGACCAAACGCGTCAGACCCATGCCACGCAGCACATTGGGCGCTTTGCTGAACTGAATGTTGTCATAACCGACGATCTCCACGCGATTGCCCCAGGGGTCGCGAAAGTCGAGGAACGGACCGTCAAGCACGGGGACACCCGCCGCCTCGAGTGCCCTGCGGGCCGCCTCCTTGTCTTCGACGACGAGGCCGAAGTGACGACCATCGTCGGAGGGCTGCTTGCGGCCCTTCTGAAGCGCAATAAACTGATCGCCCAGATCGATGAAGGCCATCGAGTCGCTCTTGCCGCGCAGCTCGAATTTGAAAACACGGTTGTAGAACGCCAATGCCTCGTCGATGTCTCCCACCTCCGGCGCGAGATGGTTGAGGCCTATAAGGCGCGGTCGCGCGAACTCGGTCATCGAAGCCTCTCCGCCATTTTGATCAAGTGGGTCGTGCCGGGAGAGAACGTCTGGCAGACTGGTGATGTTCCCGAGCCCGCAAGCGGGCGGCGCCTTCCTTGCAACGCGCCGCCAAGCGACGTGAGGTAGTCAGGATGCAGACCGGACCCGCGTGGAAAAAATTGTATGCGCTATGGCGCGTCTATCGAGTGCCGTTGGGCTTCGGCATTCGTGTAACAGCGGCGGCAATCTTAGCTTTACTGGTCGCGCAGTTGTTCGCGCTCCCATTGCGCGGTCTATGGGTCGTCCTCACTGCAACAGTGGTCACCCAACTGAGCGTCGGCAGCTCGCTTCGTGCCGGCTGGGAATACGTACTCGGGACGCTCGGAGGCGCACTCTATGCGGGCGTCGTCGGCGTCTTGGCCGCGCCTTCGAGCGTACTGGCACAGAGCGCAGTCCTCGCGATCACCGTCGCACCATTGGCCTTCTTGGCCGCGCTCAATCCCAACTTTCGTGTGGCGCCATTTTCGGCGGTCCTCGTGCTCCTGATTTCGGGACAGCTCGGCGAAGGCCCGATCGAATCCGCCGTGACTCGATTGCTGGAGGTGACGCTTGGCGGTGTGATCGCGGTAACTGTCTCATTCCTCGTGTTTCCCGAGCGCGCTCACCGCCTGACGAGCGAGGCCGCTGCCCGCGTGCTTTATGAAATGGCAAAAGACGTTCCCCAGATTTTGGCCGGTCTATTGCAAAGAGCCGATCCGACCGAGCTTCTGCGTCTTCAAGACCGCATCGGCGGCACGGTGGTGGAATTGCAAGGCGTGGTCGAGGAGTTCAAACGTGAAAAGCCGCTCAGTTTCGCCTCGGCGCCGGATCCCGCTCCACTGCCACGCACATTGCTGAGGCTGCGACACGACTTCGTTATGATCGGACGCGCAAGCGCCGAACCACTACCGGGCCATCTTACGGACGATCTGAGGTCGGCGCTCGATCGCGTTGGCGCCGCGCTCAGCGCTTATTTTCGCAGCTGCGCTCTGGCGCTTACCTCGCGGCACACGGCAGCACAGCTGCCTCCGCCGCAACAGGAGATTGCTGCCTGTGCCTCCGAATTCACTGCACTGCGCCAGCGTGATTTGGCGTCGCTATCGGCCGGTCAGCTCGAACAATTGTTTGCGCTCGGCTTTGCTCTCGAGCAACTCCAGCGCAACA
>DASSXN010000095.1:0-11906 GCA_035703785.1 Xanthobacteraceae bacterium | reverse complement strand
GCCGACGGCGTTCGCCGTGTATTTGACATTGCCCCAGCCCCAGCCGCCGTTGATGCCGACATAGACGCCGGCCCAGTTGTAGACCGGCAGCACCGCGGGAACGTAGACCGCCGGTGCGCGCGGCGGCGGCGATGGCGGCAGATCGGCGGCCCAAGCCGACCCGCCAAGCCCAAGAATGACGCCGAGGACGGCGATGATTCTACGCATGACCCCAACCCCATGTTTACGGACTTGCTTATCGCATATCTCATGATTGTGGTCATACTTATTTCACGGCGGCCGCGCGAGAATTTTGACGTGAATCAAATACTTCCCGCGTGGCCACCGCGAAAAAACGGCAGAATTGCGCAAAATCGGCGCGAATCCGCGCTTGGCCACGCGTCAAGTTCGGCCAAGTTCGACCAAGGACTCGCGAATCGCCGCACAGCGCCCACCGCGGCGCCCTGCTCAAAGATAAAACGCGGCGCCGGGTCGGTGAGAGCGCATCGCCGATTGCTACTGCGCCTTCTGCAATTCGGGCCGCTCGCGCAGACGGCGCTGATTAAGCACGTAGATGAGGAAGGTCACCACCGCGCCGGCGGCGAACGGCAAGGCCGACCAGATGTAGAGCTGCTCGACCGGCAGGCCGACGAACAGCGCGCCCAAGAACGGGCCGGCGATGGCGCCGAGGCGGCCGATGCCGAGCTGCCAGCCCGAGCCGTTGGCGCGCAGCGAGGTCGGATAGATCATCGCGCCGACGACGTTGATGCCGGATTGGATGCCGAGCACCAGCGCGCCGGCGAAGAACGTGGCGACGAGGAGCGCGGTCGGCGAAGTCAATCCGGCAAAACCGATCGAACCGACGATCGGCACTGCGATCACGAACAGCACCGCGATGGCGAGGAAACGATGCCGCTGTAGCCACCAGCACAAAGTGAGCGCGCCCACCGTGCCGCCGACTTGCAACGTCGCGCCGGCGAGCGCCGCGGTCCCCGGTGAGACATGCGCAGCGCCCATCAGCGTCGGCGTCCAGCTGATCAGGAAGAAATAACCCATCAGATTGAAGGCAAACATCAGCCAGGTCAGCGGCGTGATGAGCGCAAGGCCGTCATGGAACAGATAAGTGGGGTTCGAGCTCGGAAACTGTTTTTCATCCTCGATCACGAAGCGAGCGTTCGCCGGCACGCGATAGTCGGGACGAATCGCATGAAGCAGCGCCACCATCTTGCTGCGCTGGTGCTCGTGCAGCGTCATGTATTTGATGGATTCCGGAAGACCGATGATGGCGGCGAGCGCAATCACGATCGGCACGATGCCGCCGATCTGAAACAGAATTTGCCAGCCATGGGTTGGCACCAAGGCGGCGCTGGCGAAGCCGGCCAGCGCGCCGCCCATCGGCACCAGTCCGACAGCGATGATGGCGAGCGTGGCGCGCAAGTTGCGCGGCGCCGATTCGGCATTGATCGCCACTATATTGGGAATGACGCCGCCGATGCCGAGCCCGGCGATAAAGCGCAGCCACGTCAATTGCGTGAGGTCGGTCGAGTAGGCCGCGGCGAAGGTGAACACGCCGAACAACAGATTAGTCGCGACCAGCGCGGTCTTGCGGCCGTAATTGTCACCGATCCAGCCGAAGATCTGCGAGCCGAACAAGACGCCGATATTGCTGGCGGAGAGCACAAGGCCGAGCTCCTTCGGCGCCACGTGCCATTCCCTGATCAGGCTCGGCGCGGCAAAGGCGATGGCGCCGATGTCGTAGCCGTCGATCAGCGCGATCAGGATCGACCAGAAGATCAGTTTGATCTGGAACGCACCAACGCCGTGCTCGTCCAAAAAATGCGAAACTTGAACTTCCGCCTCGCCGGCCATCGCTTCCCCCCAACGTTTTTCGATGCTTCTCATCTACGCTGTGCCCGCAAATTATGGCACCCGGCGCGTAAAGAAAAGCGGGTCCCCCTCCCTAACCCTCCCCCGCTTGCGGGGGAGGGAAGGGTGGGGGAATTGGTGCACATCGGAGCATTGTGATCTACGATCGGATCGTCATTGCGAGGTTGGCGGAGCATGATCTTTTTCGGACCTGGCTTCGCCCGCCGAAGCTTCGAACGAAAGGACTCGCGACTGGCTAGGCTTCGCGCAGGCGGGAAACCGGTACCCGCCCCGGTCAAGTCTGGCGCAGGCTTTTTCCGGATCATGCTCTAGGACTATCTCGACTCCCACTTGCGCGGGAATGAGCGGACGGCGGTCGCAGGATCGCGACTGGCGTTTCGCCTGTCCACTGCGACGGCGCGGGTTTTCATATTGCCGTACATGCGACGCAGACAGCGCTTGAGCACTGCGATGTCCTTGGCGGACAATCCGGCAATCGCCGCCGCCTCGAAGTCGAGCGCGATCGGGATGAGATGGTTCACGAGCGATTGTCCCTTCGCTGACAGCTTGACTGCAACCTCGCGGTTGCTGTTGACCGAACGCGTGCGCGTCACCAGGCCTTTGCGGATGAGGCGTGTGACGAGCCGCGACAACGTCGAGACTTCAACGCTCGTCAGATCAGCGAGATCGATCTGCCGCTGGCTGCCGTGCGACGCCAGCACCGCCATCACGCGCCACATCGCGATGCTCAGTCCGTGTTCGGCGAGGGCGTCGTCGCCGAACTGTTCCGCAACAATCATTCCGACGCGGTTGGTCAGATAGGGCAGGTAATCGCCGAGTTCGAGCTTGGAATGCGCTTTCATGAGCGAATTCGCCCTCACTGCAAGGCAGAGATCAGAAATGCTCCCTCCCCCCTTGTGGGGGAGGGCGGGAAGGGGGGTTGCGTGGTAAGGCGCATCCATCGAGGCATGTCTCTCACCGGACTACCCCCACCCCAACCCCTCCCCACAAGGGGGAGGGAGGAGATTATTGCATTTACAACAGATGCAATGTCAACTATTATCATGAATAAAGCAGCTATGTGCGCCGGCGGACGGTAACCAGGCAACAAGGGAGGATGCGATGGATTTTGGCTATTTCACGCTCAGCGACAATCACTACGAAAACAACACGCGCTCCTCGAACCAATTCGTCGCCGACATTACTGCCGAGGCGCTTTACGCCGAGAAGGTCGGCATGCACTCGGCCTGGATCGGCGAACATCATTTCAATTCGCTCGGCGTGCTGTCGTGTCCGGACATGGTGCTCGCTTATGTTGCGGCCAACACCACGCGGCTTCGCCTCGCGCCCGCGGTCAATGTGCTGCCGCTGCATCATCCGATCCGCGTCGCCGAGCAATGGGCGACGCTCGATCTTCTGTCCGGCGGCCGGGTCGATTTCGCCTGCGGCCGCGGCTACGACAAGCGCGAATATCTGCCGTTCCACGTCTCGTTCGAGGACAATCAGGGCATTTTCGAAGAAGGGCTCGAACTGGTGCGCGAGCTGTGGCAGGCCGAAGGCCGCATTTCGCATCACGGCAAATATTATTCGTTCGACGACGTGCGCATCACACCGAAGCCGATTCAACGGCCATTGCCCACCTATGTCGGCTCGTTCTCCAAGCCATCGATCGAGCTCGCCGCGCGATTGGGCTGCGGCCTGATCGTGGCGCCGTTCGCGGCGGCCATGAGCTTCGGCGGCCTAAAACAGGTCGCCGACCTCTATCACGAGACTTGCGCTAAGCACGGCAAGACCCCGGGCCGGCTGATGTGCAGCTATTTCACGCATTTCGCCGACACCAAGGTGGCCGAAGATGCCGCACGCGCCCGCCAGATCCGCTACTACAAGGAATGCGTGATCCCGGCCTTCCCCGGCGATCCGAAATCGGCGCCGCCGAGTTATCGTTATTTCGTCGACATCGTCGACCGGCTACACAAGGTGAAGCCGGAGGATCTGACGGAAAATTCCGTGCTGCTCGGCTCCTCGGCGCGCATCACCGAGACCTTAAAGAAGGTGGAAGCCGCCGGCTTCGCCGAAGTGATCCTTTACGTCAATGTGGGCTTAAAGCCGCACAATCAGGTCAAGGACGAGATGGCGCGGTTTATGGCCGAAGTGGCGCCGTCATTCGCCGACGGCCGCAAGATCGCGGCGGCGTAATTGACCAAGCTTCAGCCCAATGAGGAGATCCTTACTGGCAGATGGCTGGTTGAGAATGACCGTGCGCTCGGTGATGCGGCTTGCGAGCGGATCGAGTGGTTAATCGCGCATCATTTGCAGAAAATTGCGGACAGCCCCCAGTCGGGTGCTTGGGAGACGCTCTATCGCGATCCAGAGGATGGCCGCTATTGGGAACGGACTTATCCGCAAGGTGAAATGCACGGCGGCGGGCCGCCACAGCTAAAACGCCTAACAATTCAAGAAGCGAGGGAAAAATACGACGCCGCGGTTTTCACCCGGGAATGATCCCCATCATAACATTCGTCATAATCGCACTATGATTGCCGGCTAAACTTCGCCGTGCTTGTGGGAACTCCGGAATTGCGCGACACTCGGCGCAGTCCGGGGCGGGGGAGCCCAGCGTTGTGTCGGCAGTCGTAGCGCTTGCAGAGCAGGGCGCCCGAGCGACCGTAGAACCGGTCGCTAAACAAGTCATTGAACAGGCTACCGAACGGCTCAGTGAATCTGGGCCGCTCTTGATCAGCAGCTCATCCGAGATCCACGGCTCAGTGCGCTCCGACACCATCGTGCAGCGGAACTGCACGTTGCATGTCCGCGGCAACCTTCTCGGCAGCTTGACCATCGAGCCCGGCGCCAGCGTCGTCGTCGATGGCTCGGTTGACGGCCGGATCATCAACAAAGGGGGCCGGCTCCTGGTCCACAACAAAGGGCTTGCCGCCTGCGTCACGGTCGAAGGGCCGGTCGAAGCCGAGGCTTGCGGCACCTTGAAAATCAACCTGACAAATCTCGCCGCGAACTACGAGAGATTAGCCAAACGCACCGAAGCGGAATGCGCCGCGGTGGTGCGCGCCGACGCCTATGGCTGCGGCATCGGCCCGATCGCTGGCGCGCTTTGGAAATCTGGCTGCAACACCTTCTTCGTTTCCAATCTTGCGGAAGCCAAAAGCGTGCGCGCAGTCGCGCCGCAAGCGACGATTTACGTGCTCAACGGCTTTTATTCCGGCACCGGAGCGGCCTTCGCCGACATCAATGCGCGGCCGGTGATCAACAGCGCCATCGAGCTTGCCGAATGGGACGTGTTTGTCGGCGCGCAGGCATGGGAGGGCGGCTGCGCGCTCAATGTCGATACCGGCAACAGCGGGCTTGGCCTGTCGCTCGAAGAGGCGACCGCCTTTGCGCCGCGGGTGCAATCGCTCAATCATGGCGTCGCGCTGTTGCTGAGCCGGCTTAACCATGCAGCGGCGCCCGACGATCCACGCAATGAGCGGCAGCTCGAAACCTTCCGCGAGTTGCGCCGGCTGTATCGCGGCATTCCGGCCTCGCTTGCGGATTCGTCCGGCATTTTTCTTGGATCGAAGGCCCATTTCGATCTGGTACGTGCGGGCAGCGCGCTCTACGGCATCAACCCGACGCCGCGCGCTGCCAATCCGATGCTGCCGGTGATCGAGCTTTCGGCGCGGATCGTGCAGGTCCGTGAATTGGCCGCGCCGGCATCTGATAACGGCGCGCGCGCTAAGAACGGTGTCAAGCGGCGCACGCGGCTTGCGCTCGTGTCGCTCGGCCATGCCGACGGATATCCCCGCCCGGCCGGCGATTCCGCCACGCCATTGCAGGTCGTCATCGGCGGGCAGCGCTGTCGGGTCGCAGCGGCGCCGTCGATCGATCTCTTGCCGATCGACGTCACCGATCTGGATCGCAGTGTGGCGCGGTTCGGCGCCATGGTGACGCTGATCGGCGACGGCTTCGCAATCGATGACCTCGCAACGGCAAGCGGATCCACCGGGCGCGAAATCCTAAGCCGGCTCGGCCGCCGCTTTCACCGCATTTACTACGCGACGTGAGACTGAACTTTTCGGCAGAGGGTGCAATACAGGGTGCAACAAGGGTGAAGGAGTAATGGAGATGTTTGGAAAGACCAAAGACAGCACGCCGGATGAGCTTCGATCGCCAGCGCCGGTGCAACACTTTCATAGCACGGCGCCCGCGCCAGCGGCCGCAGCAGAATCGGGCAACGGCGTTTCCTCGATCAGCGCCGGCATGACAGTGATCGGCAAGATCGCCGGCTCGGGCGCGGTGAAAGTTCTCGGGCGCGTCGAAGGCGAGCTGCATGCCTCGACGGTACTGATCGCCGACGGCGCCGAGGTCGAGGGCGACGTGGTCGCCGAAGAGCTGACGGTAGGCGGCCGGGTCAAGGGCACGATCCGCGCCAACCGGGTGCGGCTCAACAGCACCGCCATCGTCGAAGGCGACATCTTCCATCGCTCGCTGGCGATCGAGGAGAACGCGCGGTTCGAGGGAACCTCGCGCCGCGACGACAATGCGACCGACAAGCCGCGCGCGGCGGCGGTCCGGCCGCAGGCCAGCGCCCACGCGCTCGTCGGCGAGGCGGGACGCAAGCTCAACGGCGCGCCGGAGAAAGAGACCCAGGCTGCGCCGGCGGCGGGTTGAGTGTGCTTTTGTCCTCCTTCTCCCCGCTTGCGGGGAGAAGGTTGGGATGAGGGGGCGTTGCGACGTGGCTCTGGCTCGCCGCCAAGCCCCCTCACCCGGATCGCTGCGCGATCCGGCCTCTCCCCGCACAGCGGGGAGAGGTGAACACAATGCCGTAACAACGGAAAAGCGTCGCGCGCTTTACGGATCGAGCTCGGTATCCCAGTAGAGATAATCGAGCCAGCTGTCGTGCAGGTAATTCGGCGGGAACAGCCGGCCGTTGCGGTGCAGGTGCTGCACGCTCGGCTGGAATGGCCGCTGTGACGGCCACATCTTGGCTTCCGCCGGCGTCATACCGCCCTTGCGCAAATTGCAGGGCGAGCACGCGGCGACGACATTGTTCCACACCGTGTGACCGCCGCGTGAGCGCGGCAGCAAATGATCGAAGGTGAGGTCGTCGCGCGCCCCGCAATATTGGCAGGAGAAGCGGTCGCGCAGAAAAACGTTGAACCGCGTGAAGGCGGGATGCGTCGAGGGTTTGACGAAAGTTTTAAGCGACACCACGCTCGGCAGCTTCATTTCGAGGCTTGGGCTGCGCACCGCACGATCGTAATTGGCGACGATATTGACCCGTTCGAGGAACACCGCCTTGATCGCGTCCTGCCACGACCACAATGACAGCGGGTAGTAGCTCAGCGGCCGGAAATCGGCATTCAGCACCAGAGCCGGCCAGCCAGATTGCGATACATGAGCGTTCAAGTCGGACGCTCCCACTTCGACTCAGTTGCCGCCCATGCGGCGTTGGGCGGTAGTTTATAGGCAGGCGTGACAGGATTGTGAAGCGGTCCCGGGCTTGCTAATTCGGGTTGCTAATCCGGCCGGTGTTCCGCCGCCTCACCGCCGCCCCAGTGCCGCCCCATGCCGGAGAACCTGCTTGCGCTACGACGATAACCTGACCACCGAGCGCAAGACCTTTGTCACGCATCTGGAATGCGCCGCGACCGGCGAGCGCTATCCTGCCGACGAAATTCATAATCTCTCGCGCGCCGGCAAGCCGCTTCTGGTCCGCTACGATCTTGCCGCCGTGCGCAAGAGCTTGAGCAAAGAGACGCTGACGCGCCGCGCGCCGGATCTGTGGCGCTATCGCGAACTATTGCCGGTGCGGCGCTTGACGGACATCGTCAGTCTCGGCGAGGCGATGACGCCGATCGTGCCGCTGCCGAAGCTTGCGGCCAAGCTCGGCGCCGCCGAACTGCTGGTGAAGGACGAGGGCCGCTTGCCGACCGGCTCGTTCAAGGCGCGCGGCCTGGTCATGGCGGTATCGATGGCCAAGGCCCTCGGTATTACGCACATGGCGATGCCGACCAACGGCAATGCCGGTGCCGCGCTCGCTGCTTATGCCAGCCATGCCGGCATCAAGACCACGATCTTCTGTCCCGAGGACACGCCGGAAGTGAATGTCAGCGAGATCGGGCTCCAAGGCGCCGCGGTATACCGCGTCAACGGGCTGATCGACGATTGCGGCAAGATCGTCGGGGAGGGCAAGGAAAAAGTCGGCTGGTTCGATGTGTCGACGCTCAAGGAGCCGTATCGAATCGAAGGCAAGAAAACGATGGGGCTCGAATTGGCCGAGCAGCTCGGCTGGACGGTGCCCGACGTGATCTTTTACCCGACCGGCGGCGGCACCGGCTTGATCGGCATGTGGAAGGCGTTCGCCGAACTCGAGGCGATCGGCTTCATCGGCGCAAAGCGCCCGCGCATGGTCGCGGTGCAGGCGTCAGGCTGCGCGCCGGTGGTGCGCGCCTATGAGGCGGGCGTCGAACACGCGGCGCGCTGGGACAATGCGCACACGATCGCATCGGGCATTCGCGTGCCGCAAGCAATCGGCGACTTTTTGATTCTGCGCGCGGTGCGCGAGAGCGGCGGCTTTGCCGTCGCGGTCACCGACGAGGCGATCACGCAGGCGCTGGACGAGACCGCGCGCGAGGAAGGTTTTTTGCTGTGCCCGGAAGGTGCGGCGACCTACGCCGCCTACAAGCAGAGCCTCGCCGACGGCCGCGTCAAAAACAGCGAACAGGCGCTGCTCTTCAATTGCGCCACCGGTCTCAAATATCCGCTGCCGCCGATCCGCTGCACGCTCGATCGGCATAAGCCGATCGATTTTTCGATGTTTTGAGGGGGCGCGAACAACCCTCTCCCCCTGCGGGAGAGGGTGGCGAGTTGCGAGCGATAGCGTGCAGCGAGCCGGGTGAGGGGATCTTTTGCGCGCGCGCATGACCCCTCACCCGCCCTCACACTGCCTTCGGGCACCCTCTCCCGCAAGGGGAGAGGGAAAGATTTCACCGCTTCCCCTTAAACCGCCGCGCCAGAAATTCGCCGCCGTGGCGCAAGCCTTCGCCGTCGATGCCATGGCCGACGCCGGCGGAGAGGTGCCACTCGACCGGAATATCGAGCGCAGCCAGACCTTGCGCCGCTTGAAACAGCGCCTGCGCCGGAATGAGGTCGTCGCGATCGCCATGGACCAGGAGGATCGGCGGGCGGGATTTGATCTCGGCGGCAAAGCTTTCCGCGTTCAGGTCGGGCGGCAGAACCAAAAGCCCCGAATAGCCGACGATCGCCGCCGGCGCGGCGGCGCGGCGCAATCCGACATGCAGCGCCATCATCGTGCCCTGGCTGAAGCCGACCAGCGCCAGCGCGGATGGTGGAAGCTTGTGTCGGGCGAGCTCGGCATCGAGAAAGCGTCCGAGCATCGGCGCCGCTTTGTTGACGCCGACCCAGCGCTCGTTCGGATCGCGAAAGGTCAGCGCGAACCATTGCCGGCCGACCGGCGCCTGGCCGCACGGTTCGGGCGCGTGCGGCGAGACGAAGGCGGCGTTCGGTAAGAGTTCTTGCCAGGCGCGGCCGATCTCGATCAGGTCGTTGCCGTCGGCGCCATAGCCGTGCAGGAACACGACGAGCTGCTGCGCGGTGCCGGAACGGGGCGCAAGCCGCGGACCATCTAGTGTCCCGCTGCCGAAGTTCGTCAGCATTTGCGGCGCCCTGGTACGAACTTCGGAAACGAAAAGGACACTAGCAAATCTATCCTTGTAGCGTCGCTTTTGAACCCGAAGCTCGTATGAGAGGGTTCCGCAAAGTTGCGCGAACGTCGGGTTCGCGGCGCTGGTTCACCGGCCATTCCGCCCCCGTTTGCTACGGCCCCGTTTAATGCGGCGGCCTGGATTGGCTGAAGTTTTCGGCAAAGTCGGCGCGCCGTCGCGGCCTTTGACGGCGCGATAGTAGGTCCACAGCACGCGCGCCGCCACCGCACGCAGCGGCCGCCACATTTCGGCGAGTGCGACCATCTCCTTGGCGCTCGGCCGGTTCGGCAGCGCGAAGGCGAGCCGCGCCGCTTCTTGCAGCGCCAGATCCCCGGCCGGCCAGGCATCGGCATGGCCGAGGCAGGACAACAGATAAATGTCGGCGGTCCACGGGCCGATCCCGTGCACTGCGGTGAGTGCGGCATGCGCCGCTTCCGCCTCGATCGTGACGAGCGAGGTGAGCGCGAGCCGCTCACTCGCCACCGCGCGCGCAATCTCCTTGAGCGCACGAATCTTCGGCGCCGAGAGGCCAAGCCGGGCGAGCTTCGACGCCCGCGCCCGGATGATCGCTTGCGGCTCGAACGGATCGAACGCGGCGGTAAGGCGCGCCCAGATCGCGCCGGCACTCGCGGTCGAAAGCTGTTGCGAAACCACGGTCGCCGCAAGTCCGGCAAATCCGTCCGGCCGGCGGCGCAGCGGCGGCCGGCCGGCAGTCGCGATGAGCGCGGCGAAGCGCGCATCGGCGCTTGTCAAGACCGCAAGCGCGGCGTCGAGATCGCTCTCAGTGCGAATGTGGGTCAGCGTGTTAGAGTGCATCATTGCGTCCAGTGTCGGGAAGCGTTGCGTTGATGTACAGCCGCGTTTTGCGTTTCGCACCGTCGCCGAATGGCTATCTGCACCTGGGCCATGCCTATTCCGCATTGCTCAATTCCGACATGGCGCGCGAGCTTGGCGGACGCCTGCTGTTGCGCATCGAAGATATCGACACCGAGCGCTGCCGGCCGGAATACGAAGCGGCGATCGATGAGGATGTGCGCTGGCTCGGCATTTCGTGGCAGGAGTCGGTGCGCCGCCAGAGCGAGCACTTTGCCGATTACGGGATGGCGATCGCCCGTCTCGAAGCCGACGGCCTGCTCTATCCGAGCTTCGAAAGCCGCCGCGAGCTTGCCGCGCTGGCGGCGGAACTCGATCGTCAGGGTGGCTGGCCGCGCGATCCGGACGGCGTGCCGATCTATCCGGGCCGCGCACGCAGATTGCCGGCGGCCGAATGCCGGCGCCGGCGCGAGGCCGGAGAACCGTTTGCGCTGCGGCTCGCCATGGACAAGGCCATGGCGCGCGCCGGGGTGCTGACCTGGACGGAGACCGGCGCCGGGCCGTCCGGCCAGACCGGTCTTGTCACCGCCGCGCCGCAAATGTGGGGCGACGTCGTCCTGGCGCGCAAGGATTCTCCGGCGGGCTATCATCTCGCCGCCGTGGTCGACGACGCGCTCCAAGGCGTGACCGACATCGTGCGCGGGCAGGATTTATTCTGGTCGACCAGCATTCACCGGCTGTTGCAAGCGCTGCTCGGGCTGCCGGAGCCGAGCTACCACCATCACAAGCTCATTCTCGACGAATCCGGCCAGAAGCTGGCGAAATCGACTAATGCCACGGGCTTGCGTGAATTGCGCGCGGCGGGCTTAAAGCCTTTCGACATCAGGCGCATGGTCGGGCTCGGGCGGTGATCTGAAAACGGTGCACATCGCGCCGAAACGCGCCCGAATTGTTTTGTAGTCAGCTTTGCCGTGGCATGGTGTGTCGGGCGCCAAGGGGGACGGGATGGCGCGGCTGAAGACCAAACAACGACGCAAGCCATTGCGGCGGCGGGCACGCCGGCGCAAGGCGGCGCTTAAGGCGGCGCCGCGTAACAATGCCGGCACGCTGCCTTTCTTCGCGCACGACGTGCGCACGGCGCTTACCGGCATCCTCGCGCTCGGCGAATTGCTGGCGAGGTCCAATCTCGGCGAGCGCGAGCGGCGCTGGGCCGCCGACATCAAAACCAGCGCTGAATATCTTGCCGCGCTCACCACCCTGATCATCGACGCCGCCAAGGCGCGGGCCGGTTCGCTCACATTGCAGCAGGAGGTATTTCGGCCGCGCGCGCTCATCGCCGCGCTGGACGCGGCGCTGATGGTGCGCGCCGAGAGCAAAGGCTTGCGCGCTGCGATCACGATCGCCGATAGCGTGCCGGAGTGCTTGATCGGCGATCCGGTCCGGTTGCGCGCGGCGCTGGAAAACCTTCTCGACAATGCGCTGAAATTCACCGACCAAGGCGCAGTCGAATTGGAGCTGCGCGCCGAG
>DASSXN010000091.1:0-7966 GCA_035703785.1 Xanthobacteraceae bacterium | reverse complement strand
CGCGCGGCCGCGATCGCGCCGGCCGATCGCGATCTGGTCCTCGGCGGCCATGCCGCGGCGATCTTGAACAAACAGCGTCAGCCGATCGCAGTGAAGTAATGGCGGCGCAGTAATCATGACGGCAGAAATCATGGAGAGCGGCGAAGCTGCGCGGGTGGACGTGGCGCGTGTCGAAGTCGCGCATTTCTCTTGGCGCGCTACGGCGGCGCTGATCGCCGATGCGCTCGCCGCGGCCGGGTTGCCGCAACCGGACGCCGCGCGCTGCGCCGAACTGATGACGCAGGCCGATCTCACCGGCGCCGACGGCCATGGCATTTTCCGCCTGCCGCAATATGTGCGGCGCCTGACCGTCGGCGGCTTCAACACGCGCCCGAACATCGCGGTCTCGCGCACCGCGCCGGCCACCGCGCTGGTCGACGGCGACAACGGTATGGGGCATTTGGTGATGTCGCGCGCCGCGAGCGAGGCGATTGCGATGGCGCGGGAGACCGGCGCCGCCTGGGTCGGCGTGCGGCGCTCCAATCACGCCGGCCCCGCCGGTCTCTACGCGGAAATGCCGGCGGCGGCCGGCATGATCGGGCTCTATGCCGCGGTCGCCAATGCCAATCACATGGCGGCCTGGGGCGGTGCCGATCTTCTCCTTGGCACCAATCCGCTCGCCATCGCCGTGCCGACCGGCGGCGAGCCGCTTGTCTTCGACATGGCGACCTCGATCGTCGCCTATGGCACGGTGAAGAAATACGCGTTGCGCGGCATGACCATGCCCGAGCGCTGGTTCGTCGATGCCGCGACCGGGGTGTCTATTACTGATCCGGCTAAGTCCGCGGCCGGCGTGCTGCAGCCGATGGGCGAATACAAAGGCAGCGGGCTTGCTTTGATGATCGGGTTGATTGCCGGCGTGCTCAACGGCGCCGCGTTCGGCCGCGACGTGATCGATTTCAACGCCGACGATAACAGCG
Source organism: Xanthobacteraceae bacterium (assembly GCA_035703785.1). Lineage (GTDB taxonomy): Bacteria > Pseudomonadota > Alphaproteobacteria > Rhizobiales > Xanthobacteraceae > BOG-931. The sequence continues at coordinate 7,007 of DASSXN010000091.1, read as the reverse complement.
CGACCAATACCGGTCATGCCATCGTTGCCGTCGACGTCGCGCGCTTCGTGCCGCTGCAGACTTTCACGGCTGAAGTCGATCGGCATGTGCATGATTTGCGTGGCTCGCGGCTCCTGCCCGGCTTCGATGCGATTCGCTTGCCGGGCGAACGCCGCGCCGCCTGCCGCGACGAGCGGGCCCGCGACGGCATTCCGGTTCCGGCGCCGCTTCTCGCCCAACTCGACAAATTGGCCGCGGAGTTGCAGATAAAGCCGCTGCGCGCGCGGTGAGCATTCGTGCGACTGCCGAGGGCGTGTACTCATAAAAGCGCTGGCAATGTCCGCTTTCGGGGGCAAAGCGGAAATCCCGCCGCGTTATCGCCATGTCCGCTTTTGACCCATTGCAGACATCCATCGCGTAGAATTGCTGTCGCGCAAAATGACGTTTGAAACCTATTTCGCCGGTCGCAAATCCCTGCTGTAATCGGAGCTGGCAGGCGTAGTCTTGAGCCTCGGGGCAGGCAATGCGACGCCGCGATTTCGTCAGAGCAATTGTTGCATCAGCGACTGCGTGGCCGCTCACTTTGCGCGCGCAGCAGAGCAAGCCCAAGGCCACGCGGCGCGTCGCCGCCCTCATGCCCTATAGTGCGAACGATCCCCAGGCACAAAACCGCAACGCGGCGTTTCTGCAGTCTCTGCAGCAATTGGGTTGGACCGTCGGGGAGAACATCCAGATCGATTACCGTTGGTCCGCAGGCAGTGAAGATGACACTCGCAAATACGCGGCGGAACTGGTGGCGCTCGCGCCGGACGTCTTCTTCGTGTCGGGCAGCGCGGGTGTCGAGCCATTACGGCGCGCGACACGCACCGTGCCGATCGTGTTCGTGCTTGTACCTGATCCGGTTGGCGCAGGCTTCATCTCCAGTCTGGCCCGGCCTGGCGGCAACATCACCGGTTTTACCAATTTCGATTACAGCATCGCCGCGAAATGGCTCGCGCTGCTCAAGGAGATCGCGCCCAATACGACCCGCGCTGCAGTTTTACGCGATCCCGCCATCACAGCCGGCATTGGTCAATGGGCCACTATTCAGTCCGTCTCGTCGTCCATCGGCATCGAGGTGAGTCCTATTAGTCTGGTCAATGCCGCTGAGATGGACACCGCCCTCACCGCGTTCGCACGTAGCCCCAACGGTGGTCTGATCGCGACAGGGGCCGCGCTAACAGTTGTTCGTCGCGATCTGATTATTGCGCTTGCAGCACGGCACCGGTTGCCGGCCGTCTATTATGACCGCTACTTCCCCTCCGCCGGCGGTCTGATCTCCTATGGTTCTGATAGTGTCGAGCAATTCCGGTTGGCAGCTGCCTACGTCGATCGCATACTCAAGGGGGAGAAGCCTGCCGACCTGCCGGTGCAAACGGCGACCAAATACGAGCTTGTCATCAACCTTAAGACCGCGAAAGCACTCGGTCTCGACGTGCCGTCGTCGCTGCTCGCCCGCGCCGACGAGATAATCGAATAATGGCTTGATGTCTGATTTTGGCACAAAGCGGACGTCACGACCCACTTCGTCAATGTCTGCTTTCGGGGGAATAGTGGACATCGCGCAAAGCTCCGAGAATGTCCGTTCATGACCCAAAGCGGACATTCACCCCTTCAAGCGAGCAAGCTGTATCGATACGATAGAGTTGAGACTCGCGGGGCGGCTATGAGGCGGCGAGATTTCATTAGAGGCGTTCTTGGTTCCGCAGCGGTGTGGCCGCTTCCGGCTCTCGCCCAGCAGCAGTCGGGCCGCGTGCGTCTCATAGGCGCGTTGACAGGTATTGCTGACGATTCCGAAACCAAGGCCCGCTACGCGGCTTTTCGGCAGGAGCTGCAACGATTGGGTTGGGTCGACGGTCAAAATGTGCGCATGGACGTGCGTTTTGGAGAAGGAGATGCAGCTCGCATTGGTAAACAGGCAGCGGAACTGGTCACACTTTCACCGGACGTTATCCTGTCTACTGGCGGTCAGGCGACACAGCTATTGCTTCAAACGACCCGAACCGTACCGATCGTCTTTGCAATCGTGCCCGATCCGGTTGGCTCTGGCTTCGTCGAGAGTCTCGCGGAACCCGGGGGCAATGCGACAGGCTTTGTGCAGTTCGAATACAGTCTAAGCGCCAAATGGCCGGAGCTGCTCAAGGAGATTGCGCCTAATGTAACGCGTGTAGCGGTGATTTGGGATCCCACAATAACTGCCGGCATCGGGCAATTCGCCGTGATCCAATCGGTAGCACCGTCTATTGGAATTGATGTCAGGCCAATCAGCGTGCATGGCGATATTGAACGCGTAATCGCTGCTTTCGCTCGCGTACCAAATGGCGGGCTCATTGTCGCTGCAAGCGCGGCGGCGGCGACTATCGCTCGGCTCGAATTGATCACCACGCTTGCCGCTCGGTATAAGCTGCCAGCGATTGCTCCTTTCAAATTTTTTGTCGCGCGCGGTGGCCTAATCTCCTATGGCGCCGATTTCGTCGAACAATTCCGTCGCGCGGCAGGTTACGTGGACCGCATTTTAAAAGGCGACAAGCCTGCCGACTTGCCGGTGCAGGCGCCGAACAAGTATGAGCTGGCGATCAATCTCAAAACGGCTAAGGCACTTGGGCTGACAGTACCGGCTGCACTACTGGCCCGCGCCGACGAGATAATCGAATAATGGCTTGATGTCTGATTTTGGCACAAAGCGGACATCCGAGAGACAGTAGTTAATGTCCGCTTTCGGGGCTAAAGCGGACATTGACTAACCGTTGCTCATCGTGATCTCGATTTTATGAGTACACGCCCTAGTCTTGCGCTCGTTCCCGCATAAGTTGGAATCCAGCTTCGATTGGACGCACCGCCGTTCACGTGCACATTGAGGGTCGCCTCGCCCAATGCTCCGTCCCGGCACGTTCGCGCTCACTTTGCTGCTGTCGTTTCTGACCGCGCTCGGGCCGCTGTCGATGGATATGTATCTGCCGTCGCTGCCCGATATCGGCCGCACGCTCGCGGCGCCGGTGCTGCAAGTGCAGCTGACGATTTCGAGTTATTTGTTCGGTTTTGCCGTCGGGCAGATCTTTTATGGCCCGGTCTCCGACCGGCTCGGCCGCCGGCCGGTGCTCTTGGCGGCGCTGGTGATCTATGCGCTTGCCACGGTCGGCTGTGCCGCGGCGCAATCGATCGACGCGCTGATCGGCTTGCGCTTTGTGCAGGCGCTCGGCGGCGCCGGCGCCATCGTGCTGGCGCGCGCGGTGGTGCGCGACCTCTATTCCGGCGTTCGCGCCGGGCGCGAATTGTCGCTGATGGGCGCGATCACCGGCGTGGCGCCGATCGTCGCGCCGGTGATCGGCGGCGGATTGCAGACGTTCTTCGGCTGGCGCGCCATCTTCGTGCTGTTGGTGATATGCGCCTTCGTTATTGGCGCGACCGCGGCGCGACTCCTGCCGGAGACTTTACGCGAGCGGCCGAAGACGCCGTTTTCGCTCCGCGCCATGAGCGTGCTGTACCGGTCGGTCGCGGTCCATCCCGGCTTTCTCGCCAATCTCGCGATCCTAACCGCGGCCTTCGTCGGGCTGTTCGCCTGGATTTCCGGCGCGCCGGTGGTGATGCAAAGCGCGACCTATGGGCTGACGCCATTTATCTTCGGCGTCAGCTTCGCGCTGGGCGCCGGCGGCTTCGTGCTGGGAACATTCATCGGCGCGCGCATCGTCATGCGGTTCGGCTTGGATCGTCTGATCGGGATTGGCACCGCGGCTATGGCGTGCGGCGGTCTCGCTATGGCGCTCGTCGTTGCGCTGGCGCTGCCGCATGTGCTCTGGTTTGTCGGCGCCATGACGCTCTATCTCGCCGGGCTCGGCTTCGCGCTGCCGTCGACCATGGCCGGCGCGCTCACCCCGTTTCCGGATCGCGCTGGCACCGCCTCCTCGGTGATGGGATTCGTGCAGCAGACCGGCGCTGCGATCACCGCGGCCGCGGTGGGCGCCTATCTCGGCCACTCGGCCTGGCCGGTCGCCTCGGTGGTTGCGGTGATGGGCTGCCTGTCGTTCGTGATCTGGCTATTCACGCGGCGCGTTCGCGCCGCGGCGCTGAGCTGAAAGGATGACACATGAATAAATCTGAGAAGCTGCCAAACCGGACGCTCGGCTCCTCCGGCATCGCGGTGTCCGCGATCGGATTGGGCTGCATGTCGCTGTCCGGCGTGTACGGCGCCAGCAGCGACGACGACGGCATCGCGCTCATTCGCGACGCGCTCGACCGCGGCATCACCTTCCTCGACACGTCCGACGCTTACGGCGCCGGCCATAATGAGACGGTTGTCGGCAAAGCCATCACAGGGCGGCGCGGCGAGGTGGTGCTGGCGACCAAATTCGGCAATCTTGGCGGGCGCGGCGGCAAGTTTGCCGATGGCCGTCCGGAATTCGTCATCGCCTCGTGCGAGGCAAGCCTCAAGCGGCTCGGCGTCGAGGTGATCGATCTTTATTACCAGCACCGCATCGATCCGGCAGTGCCGATCGAAGACACCGTCGGCGCCATGGCGCGGCTGGTGCAGCAAGGCAAGGTGCGCGCGCTGGGCTTGAGCGAAGCGAGCCCGAAAACGATCCGCCGCGCGCATGCGGTGCATCCGATCGCGGCGGTACAGAACGAGTTCTCGCTGTTGTACCGGGCCGAAGCCGAAGAGACGCTGCGCGCCACGCGGGAGCTTAAGATTGGCTTTGTCGCCTATTCGCCGCTCGGCCGCGGGCTGTTGACGGGCGTCATCGAAGATCCGCAGACCATGGCGGAAACCGATGCGCGGCGGCGGCACCCGCGCTTTGCCGCCGAGAACATCGCCAACAATCTGGTGCTGGTCGAGCGCATCACGGCGATCGCGTCACGGAAAGATTGCACGCCGGGCCAGCTCGTCTTGGCATGGCTGCTGGCGCAAGGCGACGACATCGTGCCGATCCCGGGGACGAAGCGCACGGCGCGGCTGATCGAGAATATCGGCGCGTTGTCGGTTCGTTTGAACGCGGCCGATCTCGCCGAGATCGAACAAGCGGTTCCGGTCGGCGCGGTCGCCGGCTTGCGCTATCCCGAGGCGCAGATGAAAAGCGTTTATATTTGAGCGCCGCGGGCCGCGACGAGATCGGAACAATGGCCCAATATACGCTCATTAAGCGCCCAATGGTGGCGTTGCCTGGCAGGAGAGCTGCAATGAAAACCAAATACACGGTCGCGCTGTCGATGCTCGCTGGCATGGCGGTCGGCGCGGTTGCTGTCCAAACTCTTCACGCCCAGGCCAAGCCGCCCGTCTACATGGTTGCACTCAATGAAGTGACCAATGCCGATCGTTATGCGAACGAGTATGTCCCGCCCGCTCAGGCGTCGGTCAAAGCCCATGGCGGCGTCTATGTCGCAGCGGGGCCAGGAACTCTTATCGAAGGAGATCTGCCGAAAGGACCTGTCGTCATTCTTCGCTGGGACAGTCTAGAGGCACTGAAAGCCTGGAAAGATTCACCGGACTTCGTGGCAGCCCACGAAATCGGTACGAAGTACGCGAAATTCAACATCGTTGCGGTTAACGGCGTGACGCCGTAGACGGCAGCCCGGCAAAGGATTGACCGCAAAGTTTGATTGCGGCGCGCCGAAACTGAACTGGCCTTTGGCGGTTGTTTCTTAGAACCAGCCATTTTTTAGGACCAATCAGGGAGGTTCGCCATGAAAGGCCGCATCCTCATCGCCACGGCGAGCGCACTGACGAGCACACTGGCGGCAGCAAGTTTAATGCTAGTCGCAGCCGCGCAAGCCGCCGATCCATCCTCGACCACGCAGTCCGGCTTCGTGCCGGGTACCGGCCAAATCAATCCAGGTCATGCCGCGGCGCCGTGGAGCGCCGCGCCGCCGCTGGACCAGCAGCCCGCGCAGGAAGACGCACGCGCCGCACTGATGATGCCCGACAATGGCGCTCCCTCGGCGGGTCAAGGAGCTAGCCAAACAACCGGCCAAGCAACCGGCCAAGCAGCCGGTCAAGGAGCCGGCCAAGCAACGACGCCGAACAGCAATGACCAGTCACCCGGCGGCGGGGTGGCGTCCGCCGCCGCGAGCACGAGCGCCGGGCCACCCGGGCCGATCGGCGCCACGATCCAGACCATGCCGGCGAAATTCTCGAAGCGAAACGATTTGCTGGACCACATGCCGATGATGGCTTGGCCGTTGCCGCTCAACGAGCAGCAGCGCGCGCAGATTTATCAAGCGGTGATGGCCGACAAATCGCCGCCGGCTGCCGCGGCGGCAAGCCTCAAGCCGGCGAGTTCGCTATCCTTCGAAGAGCGGCGCGATATGCATCCGCTGCCGCAGGCGCTCGCGGCTATAGACGGCCTGCAAGGATTGGATTACGTCAAAGGCAAGGACAAGGTTCTGTTGGTGCGTCCGTCGACCGGAATTGTCGTCGACGAGGTCACGAAGTGACCGCAACGGAAATAGTCACAAGCATCGACAAATAATTGGTCCGTGCAAAGCATGATCCCGAAAAGTGGACGCCGGTTTCCCGCCTGCGCGAAGCCCCGGCAGCCGCTTGTAACTTCGTCTAACGCTTCGGCGGGCGAAGCCAGGTCGGAAAAGATCATGCTCAAAGAAACAAGCTAAAGCGAAATAATGAATTAAGCTAAAATCATTTCGCTTTAGCGTCGCATTCGATCGGCTGTCGCGCTCGTTTTAAGGGGAGGTGCGAAATGCCGCTAACCGGACCGATTTCCGAGGGAAAAAAATTCTTTTGCCCCTCATGCGGTGCGCTCTATTCCGTCACCTACAAGCAGGCTGCCAAGAAAGAGGGCGGTAAAGAGAGCAGTATCGCCAAATGCGTCGTCTGCATGAAGGTGATGAACGAAACCGACGCGGCCAGCGTTCCTGTCTACACGCTTATTCACCGGCCTGAGGACGCTTGACGCGCGTGCTGCGTGCTCGAGGCGCTCGTGTCCCGGGCGCCGCGCAGCATGAAACCCTCCTACGCTTGCTCTGCAAGCTTCGGAGGG
>DASSXN010000070.1:0-16336 GCA_035703785.1 Xanthobacteraceae bacterium | reverse complement strand
GCAAGCTGTTCGAAACGGTAAACGTGACCGGTTCCCAGGAGGAGCAAGCCGCCGATCAAGCCGGTGCCAAGAGCACCGGCGGCGAGAACCGCCCAGCTTTGCCATCCCCGGTGCGTCGCGAGGTAGGCCGGAGATGGCGTTGTGTCCACGAGATAGCGGCGGGTTCCGAAATTAAATTCGGTTTCAAACAACACCGATACTGTCTGAGGAATCCCATCGAACAACGGTGCGCCTGCCGCAGCATCGGCAAATCGCAGATTGAGCGTCGATCGGAGCGGGTCCACAAGCATCGCCGCGAATGTGCCCATGCGCAGCACGACCAGCACGATGCCAGGACCGGTGGGACCGCTGGATACGGCATCGATTAACAAGATACCCAATTGCTGGCCGTCTTCCTGCACCAAGCGAATCGGCGCGGTCGCAGCCAAATTTCCGCTGGTCGTCGCCGCCTCAATAGCGATGCGCCGGGTCTCGTCCGATGCGAGATCGAAACCCATCGCTCTTTCATTGCCGAGGAGCGGTTCGACGTAAGTTACGGGGTAAAAGTGACTTCGATCGTCAGCCGAGCGCAGTTCACCCGATTGAGCGCGTTGGCGAACCTCGAAACCCAGCACCTCAGCCCGCTGGGCAGCCTCGAACCTTCCCCGATCGGCGGACTGGACCAACGGGGCCCACTCTACTGCTTGAATGATCGGAAATCGGTGCATCAATGTGTGCACCAGATCGCGGAACTCCTGGCGCGTGACCGGCTGCTGGCGGCCGACAAAAGAGTCCGAAAGCTGTTCGAGGAATCCGCGCTGTTCCTCCAGCGTCGCCCGCATCGTGTCGGCGAGTTGCTGTGACCGGAGGCGAAATTCAGAGAGCGACTGGTCGTACTCCCAGCCGTTAACACGGATAAAAATTGCGATGAAAAGTCCAAAGCACAGCAGCATCGGAACGGCAACCGGCCAAAGCCGCGATCGCCACAAGCCTCGCGGCTCGGCGAAGAGCACAAGCAACAGCGGCAGCGCCACGACAACGCCGAGCGTGTCGCCTGCCCACCACGTCATCCAGTTGATTGACAGATCGCCGGACTGGACCGCGCCGAGTGCCCACATCCCGGCCAATGAAAGACTCCCGCTTGTTAGACAGAACAGCGGCGAAAGCACGAGCAAAAACAGAAGTTCGCGCGGATTGTCTAAGGCGGCGGGATAACCGATGACGCGGCGAAGCAGGCTGCCGCCAAGCGCCGCCTGGAGCGCGGAAGCGAGCGCGATCACGACCGCCGCCGCGGTGTCTACGGCATTGATTTGGCCCGTGATCGAGTAGCCGACCCAGAGATTGAGCAGAAGCGAACCGAGGAACGTTCCGGGCAGCGTGGATGCTCCCGCGATGAACATTGCGCCGACGGCAATGCCGGCCGGCACAAACACCGCGGTGGCATAGCCGGGCGGTACGGCGAGCAGGAGCCCAAGCCGTCCCGTGATCACGTAGGCCAGCGGCAGCACCGCGTAGATGAGCAACTGCCGCGCCATCGCGGTCTTGAGGTGCTTCATCCGCAACATTGCCCAACCACATCAAGCCATCAGCCCCAACCTATCGTAAAGAATAAGAGCGACCGATGGCGAGCCTTTTGGGGCGGCCATATGTCTCAAAACACATCCACTTCTGAATTCGGCCGCGGTCCCGCCGTAGCGGCAAACGTGGGCGGGCCGTTCGATCCGCGTTACAGTTGCCATCATGGATAAGGCAACCACGGCTAACGCAACCGCGGGCTCGGGAATGAAGTGGGTGGGCCGCGCCATCCGGCGCTTGGAAGATCCGGCGCTGGTGCGCGGCCGCGGCCGCTTCACCGCCGATCTACCCGCAGCCCACTTCGTGCGTTTTGTCCGCAGCCCGGTCGCCGCCGGGCGCATTGTGAGGATCGATGCGCCCGAAGGCATCACGGTCATTCGTGCCAGCGACCTTTCCGCGCGGCCGATCAGGCCGATGCTGCACAAATTCAATTATCGACCGATCGAGCAGCCAATCCTGGCGCAAGACGTCGTGCGTTTTGTCGGCGAACCGATCGCCGCCGTATTCGCGCCGACGGCGGCGGAAGCCGAAGATGCCGCGGATCGCGTGGAGATCGAGATCGCCGAACTTCCGGCGGTGGCAGACGCGCGTGACGCGTTGCAGCGGGATGCGCCGGCAGTTCATGACACCGGCAATCTCGTCGTCGACGGCCAATTCAAGACCGCCCGTTTCGACGAGGTGCTCGCCAAAGCGCACCGGCGCGTTCATCTCGCGGCGCAGTCGCATCGGCAAAACGCGACGCCGCTTGAGGGGCGCGCGGCGCATGCGAGCTTCGATCCCGCGTCGGGCCGCACGACATTGACCTGCACCACGCAGATGCCGCACCTCACCCGCACCGCCATTGCCGACATTCTCGGCTTTCCTGAATCCGATCTGCGCGTGGTGGCCCCGGACGTCGGCGGCGGCTTCGGCCAGAAAATGTCGCTCGCGGCCGAATACGTGGTTCTGGTCTGGCTGTCGCGCAAGCTTGCCGGCAGCGTCGCCTGGATCGAGGACCGCCGCGAAAATCTGATCGCGGCTTTTCACAGCCGCGACCAGCGGGTCGAACTGGACGGCGCCTTCGACGCCGACGGCAAGCTTATTGCGCTCTCCGCGGATGTCGTTGCCAATGTCGGCGCTTATTCGTGTTTTCCGACGACCTGCGGCGTCGAACCGCTGATGGCCATGGCGGAGTTACCCGGTCCTTATGATCTTCGCGCTTATTCCTGCCGCGCCCGCGCGATCGCAACCCACACCTGCACGATGGCGCCCTATCGCGGCGTGTCACGGCCGGTCATTACCTTTGCGATCGAACGGCTGATGGACAAGGCGGCGGCGGCGTTCAGCATCAGTCCGCTCGAGATCCGCAAACGCAACCTCGTTCGCTCTTTTCCTTACACCTCAGCCACGGGATTGGTGTTCGACGAGGGCAGCTATGTCGAGACTTTGGACATAGCCGCCGCGCAAATCGATATGCCGAGATTTCGCGCACGGCAGCATGCTGCCCGCGCGCAGGGCCGCTTTCTCGGAATTGGCTTTGCGAGCTTCTCCGAGCGCACCGGCTACGGCAGCCCGGCTTTCGCCGCGCGCGGCATGGAAATCGCGCCCGGCTGGGAAACCGTGGAGATCATGATGGACCCGTCCGGCCAGGTCGAAGCGCGGATCGGCGCGAGCCCGCACGGCCAAGGTCTGGCAACAACGCTGGCGCAGCTTGTCGCCGATACGATCGGCGTCCTGCCCGCCAATGTTCGCGTGGTCCACGGCGATACCGACCGCACGCCCTATGGCTGGGGAACATTTGCCAGCCGGTCGCTCGTCATCAGCGGTGGCGCCGCGACGCTCGCGGCACGCAAGATGCGTGAAAAACTGCTCACCATTGCCGGCGATCTGTTGGAAGCCTCGCGTGACGACATCGTACTCGAAGACGGCAAGGCTCGCGTCACCGGCACGGATCGGAGCGTATCAATCGCGGTGCTGGCGCGCGCAGCCTACCATCAGTCATACCGATTCAAAGATCTCAGTCCGGGTCTTGCCGAGAGCGCGCATTACGATCCGCCCGGCACCTTTTCCAATGCCTGTCATGTCGCCATCGTCGACGTCGACGTGGAGACCGGAGGCGTTCGGCTCGAGCGCTTTCTTGCAGTCGAGGATGCCGGCCGCATCATCAATCCACTGATCGCGGACGGCCAGGTGCACGGTGGCATCGCCCAGGGCATCGGCAACGCGTTGCTTGAAGAAATCGTCTATGACGCGCTCGGCAATATACTGACCGCGACGCTTGCCGATTACTTGCCGCCGACCGTGCGTGAAGTTCCGCCGATCGAGTTGCAGCATATCGAAACGCCGGCGGCGAGCTCGGTCACCGGCGCCAAAGGCCTCGGCGAGGGCGGCGCGATCGGCGCGCCTGCGGCGATCCTCAACGCCGTGAACGATGCGCTCTCCCCCTTCGCGGTCTCGATCGACGAGATGCCGGCGACCCCGCAGCGGATCAGGGCGGCGATCAGGAATCGGTAGTCAGTAATCAGTGATCAGAAGGGGTGACCGTCCGATTACTGACGACTGATTCCTGACCCACTGATTCCTGATACCTGGTCAGGCCGCCCGTTCGCGCGCCGAAACGATGGCAAGAAACAGATAAGCGCAGAGCAGCGTCGTCTCGACAAAAACCACGAAGATGCTGCCGCCGTAAACCTGCGGAAAAAACACCTCCACGGCCGCCATCGAAACCACCGAGGCGAGCCAGAGGACCGCACCCCATGCCGCGGCGAGCCAGAGCCCGACCGCCGCGACCAAATCCAGCACCGCGAAAAACACCGTCGTGGTTTGCCAGGCGATCGTATGCGCCTCAAAACCTTGGCCGGGCGCCGCCCCGATGCCGCAGACCTCGACCCAATGATAAAGCCCCTTGATGAGCGACACCCCCGCCATGAGGCGGAGAAACAGGACCAGATAGTCGGTCCAAGTCCCCCGGACGACCTTGGCCAGCCGCACCGGTTCGAGCAAATCGCTGGGCCTCGTCGGGCGGCGCTGCGGTTGATCGGTCATGATCCTTGCCTTCAAGGGATCAAGGGGCGGATTGATGGCGAACGAGCCTGCACGATCGATACGGGCACTTTGGGAGCCCGTCAAAGCCCGGGAACTGGGCTGAAATGGAGCACTCTCCACTCAGTGGCAGAGCGGCCTCCAACGGGATAAAAGAGGCGCAAGGAGACCTCTCATGGCGATCAAATTCGGCCGTCCGCTCGAAAGGAGCCGATTTGCCCCGGCGCCGGCCGAAATCAAGGCCGATCGGCTCGATCTGACGGTACGTCCGCGCCGCAATCGGCGGAGCGAGTGGTCGCGCCGCATGGTGCGCGAAAACGTTCTCACAGCCGATGACCTGATCTGGCCGCTGTTCATCGTCGATGGAACGAATATCCGCGCGGCGGTCGATTCGATGCCGGACGTGGAACGCCTTTCGGTTGACCAAGCGGTTCGTGCAGCCGAACGGGCGGCCAAACTTGCGATCCCCTGCATTGCGCTGTTTCCCTATACCGATCCAGGCCGACGCGACGAGGCCGGCTCGGAAGCGCTCAATCCCGACAATCTTGTCTGCCGGGCCATTCGCACCATCAAAAAAGAAGTGCCGGAAATCGGCGTGTTATGCGATGTGGCGCTCGATCCCTACACCAGCCATGGCCACGACGGGCTCCTGCGCGACGGCGTGATCCTCAATGACGAGACGGTCGCCGTTCTGGTCCAGCAAGCCCTGGTGGAGGCGCAAGCGGGCTGCGACATCATCGCGCCGTCTGACATGATGGACGGCCGCGTCGGCGCCATTCGCAGCGGGCTCGATGCCGCCGGCTTTGCCGATGTTGCGATCATGGCCTACGCAGCGAAATATGCCTCGGCGTTTTATGGCCCGTTTCGCGATGCGATCGGTTCGAACGCGACACTGATGGGCGATAAACGAACCTACCAAATGGATCCGGCCAATACCGACGAGGCCTTACGCGAGGTGGAACTCGATATCGCCGAAGGCGCCGATATGGTGATGGTGAAGCCCGGCCTGCCCTATCTCGACGTTTTGCAGCGAGTCAAAGATGCGTTCGGGATGCCGACCTTCGCCTATCAAGTCTCCGGGGAATATGCGATGATTATGGCTGCTGCTGGAAACGGCTGGCTCGACGGCGATAAGGCGATGATGGAGAGCCTGATTGCCTTCAAGCGGGCCGGGGCGGATGGGGTGCTGACGTACTTTGCTGCAAGAGTTGCGGAGAAATTGAACAAGGCCGGCGCGTAGAACGCCGCGCGAGGCGCAAAGGGCATGTCCGTCGCCGGATGGCGAAGCTGCCGGATAAGCGCGCCCGAAAGCTGGACCACCCCGTCCGCTGCGAGAATTTGGGGCGGATGTGATGCGCGAGTACGACGATTACGACGACGAGAATATCCGGCTTTACACGCCGGTCTTTCAGCGCGTGATCATTCTCGCCGCCGTCATTATCGCCGTTCCCGTCCTGATGTGGACGATCACGACCTTCGTCCGCAGCTACGTGGCGCGGCCGAAACTGCCGGCGCTCGAGCACGTCGCGTCCACCAATACGCCCGCGCGCATCACGGCGAACGCACCGGCGCCACCCGGTTCGGCTCCATCTGCGGCGGATCAATCGGCGCCGCAACCCGTCGGCGGGTCCTCCGCGAGCGATGCGCCGAAACCAGCGAGCCCAGCGCCTGACACGGCGAACAGCCCACCGGCCGCGTCTCTCCGAACTACTCTGGCGCAAACCCCCTCGCCCGCAATCGCCGCCCCGGCCGCAACCGCGACGAGCGATGCGTCATCGGCCAACTCCGGCACGGCATCAGTCGGCTCGGTGCCAAGGTCGCCCCAAGTGGCGCGATCGGCCGACAATGCGGCTTCGACCAGCGCCCCGAGTTCCTCGGATCGCGGTATCGCATGGCCCAATCCAAACACGACCAGCCCGCCGGACTTCGCCGCGACGCGGCTGCCGCCTCCCCCACCTCCCCCACCGCCAGCACGTACGGCGGCGGCCGAGGTCCTCCCCCCGGATGAGCCTATTCGTGGACCGGTACCCTTGCCGCGGCAGCGGCCGGGTGTTTTCGCTGTGGCCGCGGCCGCGGCCGCCAGCGGTCCGGTGCCGATGCCCCGCGCGCGTCCGGCAGATGCACCCGCCGAAGCGGCCAATACGGTGATCGAGCCCGCTTACGGCTATCGGCCCGGACTTGACAGCGATCGTTAGCCCCTCAGCGGCCGATCACTGCAACACAGCGCCGCTTTCCATGCGCACCGGCTGGTAGCCGTCCGCGGCAAGCGCACAGAAGATCTGCTCGGCGTGGGCGGCATCGCGGGTCTCCATGGTGACATCGAGCTTGGCGCCCTTGGCGGGCACGTCGAGGAACAGCCGGTGATGATCGACAGCCAGAATATTGGCGCCAAAATCACCGAGCCGGCTTGCGATCTGGCCCAAAATTCCCGGTCGATCGGGAATCGTAAGGCGAAACGAGACGATCCGGGCTTCGCGCTCCAATTGCCGCACCATGATCGAAGCCAGAATGCGGGGATCGATATTGCCGCCGCAGAGGATCAAGCCGACTTTGCGCCCGGCAAAGCGCTCCGGTTTGGCCAGCATGGCGGCAAGCCCGGCCGCGCCGGCCCCCTCCGCCATTGCCTTCTGCAAGGTCAGAAAGTCGTTGACGGCGCGTTCGATCAACGGCTCGTCGACCAGAATGATCTCGCGGACGAGTTCGCGCACCACCGGTAAGGCGAATTTGCCGGCCCGGCTCACCGCAATGCCTTCGGCAAGCGTAGCGCCGCCGCACGGTCGCTTCTCGCCGTGAATGGCATTCCACATCGACGGATAAAGCGAACATTCGACGCCGAATATTTCGATGGCCGGCCGTATCGCATGCGCGGTAATCGCGTTGCCCGCGATCAGACCACCGCCGCCGATTGGCACGATCAGCACATCGAGGTCGGGCACCTCTTCGAGCATTTCCAGCGCGATGGTGCCTTGCCCGGCAATGATGTGATTATCGTCGTAAGGATGAACCCAGATCAGCTTGCGCTCAGCGGCAAGCGTCTCCGCCCGCAATTGCGCCTCAAGAAGCGTCTCGCCGAAGAGCACCACTTCGGCGCCAAGCATCTGCGTTGCCTTCACTTTCACAAACGGCGTCGTTGTCGGCATCACGATGGTGGCTGGTATCCCAAGGCGCCGCGCATGATAGGCGACCGCCTGTGCATGATTGCCGGCGGACATCGCAATCACGCCGCGGCGGCGTTCGCTCTCGTCGAGCGCCGCGAGCTTTACGCAGGCTCCGCGTTCCTTAAACGAATTAGTGACCTGTAAATTTTCATATTTGACGTAGACTTGCGCGCCGGTCAGCGCCGAAAGCGGAGGCGCCGCCAGCATCGGCGTGCGCAGCACGTGCCCCAAGATCGTTTGACGTGCGGCCTCGACATCGGCCAGCGTGATCTTCACTCGTTGTTCGCTCATGGCCGGGACATTAGGGTCGAAACTCATTATTTCCGCGAGCCGCGTTGCAGCCAAAATCGCTCGCCGGGTAGGAGAAGGGCGAAGAGCGTATCGGCAATACGGTCGAGCCCTTCGACGACGCCGGCCGCGATTTTCGCTGCAACCCGAAGAGACGCGGTCCTTTTGGCCGCCGGCATCGTTGCTCGTCGCTCATGTTCATTTAGATCACATCGCTCTTCTCGCCTAGCCAGCGGCCAAAATGCCCAGCGTCGCGGCCGTGCAAATAATGAGTTTCGACCCTATAATCGGGGTCGACCATGACGGATGCTGGCCCAAATACAGGTCCCGGTCGGAGCGGCATGTCGTTTGATTTCAAGCCGCATGCCTATGACCCTTCGGCAAATCCGGAACTGTTCGAGGGCGTACTGGCGCGTCGAATCGTGGCCTTCATCATCGATGTCGTCATCATCGCCGTTCCTCTGATCGCGGCGTCGGCCTTCATCTTTGTCTTCGGGCTGGTCACGTTCGGCCTGGGCTGGCTGTTGTTCTGGCTGTTGTCACCAATATCGGTCATTTGGGCGCTGGCCTATTACGGGCTCACGCTGGGCAGCCCCGCCTCCGCCACAATCGGCATGCGCGCCATGGAAATCGAGATGCGGACCTGGTACGGCGCACCGGCCTATTTCGTGCTCGGAGCGGTTCATGCCGTCGTGTTTTGGATCACCGTGAGCGTGCTCACCCCCTTTATTCTCCTGCTCGGATTCTTTAACGCGCGGCGCCGGCTTTTACACGACATTGTGGTCGGCACCGTGCTGATCAATGCGCAAAGCCGGGCGGTTACGCTGCGGGCTCGTGCGACAGGCTGACCGGCAAATGGCCTTTGACGGAGCAACGCATCCGAGCGATTCTATCGACTCGCCTTCGGGCGAGAACCGGTAGTCCCCGTGACCCAGCATTCGCGCGATACCCCGCAATTCTACCTCACCGCTCCGTCGGCGTGCCCCTATCTCGCCGGCAAGGAGGAACGGAAGGTCTTTACCCATCTCGTCGGCGAGCGCGCGGGCGAGCTCAACAATATCCTGACCCAGGGCGGGTTCCGCCGCAGCCAATCCATCGCCTACCGGCCGGCCTGCGAGGGCTGCCGCGCCTGCGTTTCGGTCCGCGTCGTCGCCAAGGATTTTCGCCCGACCCAGAGCATGCGCCGGATCATGCGGCGCAACGCCGACATCGCCGGCGAAATGCGCATCGCCGTGCCGACCTCCGAGCAATACGCGATCTTTCGCGGCTATCTCGATTCCAGGCATCGCGATGGCGGCATGGCCGACATGACCGTGCTCGATTACGCGATGATGGTCGAAGACAGCCACATCGAAACCCGCATCATCGAGTATCGCCGGAAGGACCCGGATGCGCCCGCTGGCAAGCGCGCGGCCGGCGAACTTGTTGCCATCGCGCTCACCGACGTGCTCGGCGACGGGTTGTCCATGGTCTATTCCTTCTTCGAACCAGACGAAGCGGGGCGTTCGCTCGGCACGTATATGGTGCTCGACCATATTGCGCGGGCCCGAAGCATGGGCCTCGCCTATGTTTATTTGGGCTATTGGGTCCGCGGTTCACGCAAGATGGATTACAAAAGCCGCTTTCTGCCGCAGGAGCGGCTGATGCCGGACGGTTGGATGCGCGTCGAGTAATTTTCGCGCCGCCGGCGCTAAGGCGAAATGATTTATGTTTGATTCGACATTTCGCTTTAGCTTGTTGTTTGAGCATGACCCTTTCCGACCTGGCTTCGCCCGCCGAAGCACCAGCCGGAACGAAAAACGGTAGCCGAGGCTTCGCGCAGGCGGGAAACCGGTATCCACTTTTCGGGATCATGCACTGGGAGGAATGGATGCGGATCCCGATCGTCGCCGCTTTTGCCAGCAGCATCGCCTGTCTGGTTGCGCTCACGGCGCTGGCGCAAACCATTCCGCCAACCAGCGCCGAGACTGCCAAGGGCAAGGCCCTCGTCGACCTCAATGGAATGACGCTTTACGTCTTCGACCGCGACGGCGCCGGCAAGTCGAATTGCAATGCCCAATGCACTGTCATCTGGCAGCCCTTGATTGCCGACACCGATGCGGAAGCGTCAGGAAGTTTTTCTTTCATCACCCGCGACGATGGGCGCAAACAATGGGCTTACAAGGGCAAACCGCTCTATACCTGGGCCAAGGACAAGAAACCCGGTGACGCCACCGGGGACGGCGTGAATAACGTTTGGCACCTCGCCAGCCCCTGATCCACGCGAAACGACCGGCGGAGCGGCCGCAACCTGCGCAAATTAAGTCGGCAGTTCGGCCAACGTCTTAAGCGCATAAAACTGGACCGGCTCGCGCCGGCCTTTCACCGGCTCTTCGTGCAATTGCTCGCCGTCGAGGCTCAGGCCCGCAGCCTCGGCGGCCTGGCGAGAAATCACGACCGCGCAGCCGTATTCCTTCGTCAGGCTTTCCAGGCGCGCGCAGGTATTTACGGCATCGCCGATCGCGGTAATCACCTGCGAGCGCGGCGGCCCCATGGCCCCGACGATCGCCTCGCTAAAGTGAATGCCGATGCCGATGCGCAGCGGCTCGCGCAGATCGCCGCGCAGCCGGTAATTGAGTTGATCGAGCCGCTCCAGCATTTGCTGGGCGCCGCGAACGGCGTCCGCCGGTCCGCTCTTTGGATCGGCGGCATAAAGTCCATACAGCGCCATCAGCCCGTCGCCAGTGAACTGCGAATAGTGTCCGTTGCTCGTGACGAGTGCTTGCGTCATTTCGTAGAAAAACTGGTTGAGAATGAACAGGACGTCGTAGGGCAGCTTGCCCTCGGCCAAGCCCGTCGAAGCGCGCAAATCCGTGAACAGGATGGTGATGAGGCGCTCCCTGCCTTCAAGCCCGCCACGAATCGAGCCGTCAGCGGCGCCGGCATCCGCCGGCATCAACGGCAGAGCGGCGATATCGGCCGTCGGACGGATCTGGCACGCGAGCCGCATGCCCGGCGTGGCGCCGATTCGCGCCAAAGCCTTGGCTTCCAATCCGCTCGGCTCAGGAAGCTGCTCGATCCCCTTGGTCACCAGGACTCGGCAGGTGGTGCAACGGGCGCGCCCGCCACACACCGACGCGTGAGGGATGCCGTTGGCGCGCAGCGTCTCGAGCACCGTGGCGCCGGGCAGGATCGGCATGCTGCGGCCATTGGCGTGCGTCAATACGGGTTGTTTGCGGCGGCGATAGTACAGTTCGCGCACACCGCGCGCGGCGAACGGTAACAAAGTGAAGCCGAAAGCTAGGGCAAAGCCAACGCGCGCAATTTGGTCGGCTGCCTGTGCCGTTTGCGGCGTGACATGGGACTCCTCGGCGGCAGTTTTTACAAAATCCGGATCGTCACCTGCCTCGCGCAGCACTTGATTGCCGCCGCTGATATAGCCGGCCAGCGCCAATGTCGGCAAAAGCAGCCCGTAGATAAACAATGCCGGCCGCCAAGCCGGATACCAACGTTTTGTCCGCAGCCAGTAATGGATGCCGATGCAGGCGTGAATCCAAACCGCGAGCAGTGCGGTCAGTTGCACCACGGCGAGCCAGGGCCGATGCAGCCATTGCCCGATAAAGACGTTGTTGTAATTGGGGGTGACGCCAAGCGCGCTGTCGGCGATGCGCGTCCCCACCACGTGAACCATCAGTAGAATAGGAATGCACAGGCCGAGCCCAAGCTGCGTCAGTTCCCAGCGGTTCAGCCGCAACGAACGGCGAATGTAAATCGACCACAACGCGTTGCAGTAGTGGACCACAAAAGCGGTAACGAGGATTGCCGTGCCGATCGTGGTCCGCCACGGATACATCAGAACGGTCAGGACCGGCTCGGCGTTATCGACCGAAACCAGCAAAAACCAGTGCGCGGTGAGATGACAGATGACGAAAGCAAGCATGACCAGCGCGCTGATCAGCCGCAGCCGGGCGCGCCACATCCGTAAATTCGCGATCGTCAGTTGTCCGCTCATCGTGCCGGCTTAAAAACCTCGCCTGCCAAAAAGACCGCCGTGCGGAGCCGATATTCCCAGCGCCTTAAGATAATAGCGGGGTTTCCTTGCAGAATGGGAGAACTGCCAAGGACGCCGCCAGCGGAGCAATATCAGGCGCGATCCTCATCGGACCCGTTCGACCGGCCTTCGCTATTGCCGAACATATTGGTTTTTGGAAAACCCTTGGGCGCGAGACGGCCGGCATCGGCGCGGTTGCCGCGCCAATCGGCGAGCTCTTTAAGCGACAGATTAAATATCCGGCCGGCGGAATCGGCCCAGCTTAAACCCTTCTCGACCTCAAACGTCTTGATGTCCGACAAACCGCCGTCCTTGTAGCGTTGTAAGCGCACGCCACGACCGCGCGCCATATCCGGCACTTGCTCGATGGGGAAGATCATCATCTTGCGATTTTCGCCAATCGCGGCGACAAGATCACCCTCGACCGGGGTCACGACACGCGCCTGATCCGGCGCTTTGACATTGAGAACCTGCTTGCCCTTGCGGGTATTGGCGACACACTCGTCTTCCGGAGCGATAAATCCCCTGCCCTGCAGACTCGCGACGAGCAGCTTGCGACCGCCCTGGTGACGAAACACTGAGACGATGTCGGCCTCCTGTTCGAGATCGATGAACAGCCTGATCGGCTCGCCGTGGCCGCGACCGCCCGGGAGTTTCGCCGCCTCGATCGTGTAGAACCGGCCATTGGTGGCAAACACCAGAAGCTTCGAGGTGGTCTCGGCGAAGAACGCAAGCTTGAGACTATCGTCGGCCTTGAATGACAAGCCTGAGAGGTCGGCGACCTGGCCGCGCAAGGCGCGAATCCAGCCCTTGTCCGACACCACGATCGTAACCGGCTCACGCTCGACCAGGGCTTGTTCGATTGCCGCCTCATCGTGGGCGGGCGCCTTGGCAAAGCCGGTTCGGCGCTTGCCGAGCGGCGTCTTCGGCCCAAACTTGTCGCGCACCGCGCGTACTTCGTCGCCGATTTTCTTCCATTGCTGCTTTTCGGAACGCAACAAATCCTCGATCGATTTCTTCTCCGTGCGCAGCGCCTTGTCTTCCTGGCGAATTTCCATCTCTTCCAGGCGGCGCAAATTGCGCAGCCTCATGTTGAGAATGGCGTCCGCCTGCACCTCGGACAATTTGAAACTCTTCATCAATACAGGTTTTGGCTCGTCTTCCTTGCGGATGATTTTGATGACCTTGTCGAGATTGAGATAGGCGACGAGATAACCGCTTAAGACTTCGAGACGGTGTTCGATCTCAGCCAGGCGATGGCGCGAGCGCCGCAGCAGAACGTCGCGCCGGTGCGTCAGCCATTCGCTTAAGGCTTCCGCCAGACCCACCACTCTGGGAATGCGGCCGCGGACGAGAACATTCATGTTCAGCGGCACGCGAGTTTCGAGCTCGGTGAGCTTGAATAGGCTTTCCATCAAGAGCGCCGGATCGACCGACCGCGACCGCGGTTCGAAAACCAGTCTGACGTCCTCGGCCGATTCATCGCGCATGTCGGCAAGCAGCGGCAGCTTTCGCTCATTGATGAGCTCGGCGATGCGCTCAACGAGCCGCATCTTCTGCACCTGCCACGGGATTTCGGTGACCACGATCAGATAAGTCCCGCGGCCGGTGTCCTCGGTCTTCCAGCGCGCGCGAAGGCGGAACGAGCCGCGGCCGGCCGCATAGGCCTCGGCGATCACTTCGGGTGGATCGACGACGAGGCCGCCGGTCGGGAAATCCGGGCCGAGGACGTATTTGAGGAGCGTTCGCGTGCGCGCCTTGGGCTGTTCGATCAAATACAGCGCCGCATCGCACAACTCGGCAACATTGTGCGGGGGAATGGACGTCGCCATGCCGACCGCTATGCCTTGCGCGCCGTTGGCCAATAAATTGGGGAACGCAGCCGGCAGAACCACCGGCTCGTGCGTCACGCCGTCGTAGTTCGCGCGGAAATCGACGGCATCCTCGTCGATGCCGTCGAGCAGAAGGCGGGCGACCTCAGTCAGCCGCGCCTCGGTATAGCGATAGGCGGCGGCATTATCGCCATCGATATTGCCGAAATTGCCCTGGCCGTCGACGAGCGGGTAGCGCGAGGAAAAGTCCTGCGCCAGGCGCACCAGCGCGTCGTAGATCGCCTGGTCGCCGTGGGGATGAAAATTGCCCATGACGTCGCCGACGATCTTGGCCGATTTTTTGAATTGCGCACCCGGATCGAGGCGGAGAAGACGCATGCCATAGAGGATGCGCCGATGGACCGGCTTGAGGCCGTCGCGCGCATCCGGGAGCGCGCGGTGCATGATGGTGGAGAGCGCGTAAGCGAGATAACGCTCTTCAAGCGCCTCGCGCAGCGGGATCTCGTGTACCGAACTCGGCTCGGGAATCACCTTCTTATTCATGGCTCACCAGCGCTACCGCGGTTGATCCCGCTGAACAAGGTATGAACGGCGACAGGGCGCGCGAAAAAGATTTTTGGGCCGCAGCTTAAGGAGCTGCACCGATTCGCGAAACTCACGCGTTAGCTTTGGTGCGCAACCCGACGCATCCTGCGGTTTGTCGCGGAATATAGGGAGGAAAATACATGCGCAAATCGATCTTTGCGGCTGTCGCAATCGCGGCCGGGCTCGCCGTCGCGGCGCCAGCGGCGAACGCCATGCCGGCCGCGGCGCCGGCCCAGCTGGGCCTCACCGAAGGTGCCGGAGGTGCGCTGGAAAGGACCGTGCTCGTTTGCGATCCCTGGACCTGTTATTGGCGGCCGGGCGATTGGGACCCCAATCCCTATTGGTGGGGATGGCGCCGCCACTATTGGTGGGGTTGGCATCGTCCCTCGCGGGAGTGGCACCGCCGTTGGGACTGGTAGCCTGCCCGTCAATGCGCTTGCCGTGACTGCGCCTCTCGCGTCAGCGCGCTGACAAAATGCGCGCGGGCCTCCGGGAGCGAGAGCCCGCGCGGCGCGAAGGCGTGACGGTCCAGGAAATATCCGGTGAGCACGAAGGCATCGGCGAGATCTTCCAGCGAAGACGGCGCGGTTTGCTGGCGCAGGAAGACCGGCAGCCGCATCAGTTTGTCGCGATAGGGTTCGCCGGCGGCGCGCGACACCGCCCGGCCAGAGCGCGGCGATACGAAGACGAGCTCGTCCTTCGCGCCGGTCGCGGCGCAGACCGCCAGATCCAGCCCGAACCCGAGTTCGGCGAGGAAGTCGAGCTCAAAACGCGCAATCATCGGTGCGGCCGCTTGCAAGTCCTCGAGCCGGTCCAGGATCGCCTGCAGCGCGTCGTAGATAGTGGTATGCGGCTCGCGTTCGGCAAGGAGCCGGCACAAGGCCGCAAGATGGGTGACCCCATGTAGCGCATGCGCCTTGTCCATAAAACCGGCGGCGCGCAGATTTGCCGCCTCGACGAGGTAAAGCCCGAGATGCTCGTCGAGCCGTGCCCGCCAGGTTGCGCGCACGGTGTTTCCAGACTGCAAGATGCCGCGCAATCGCGGCCCCGATCCGCCGCGCACCAATCCGAGGTGGCGCCCATGCGCTCGCGTCATCAATTCGAGAATGATGCTGGTCTCGCCGTGGCGCTTGGTGCCGAGTACGATGCCTTCGTCGATCCATTCCATGGCGCGTATTTACATAATTTTTGCGTGCGAACGCAGCACCGGACAGAGCGGCGCCTTTATTCGTTGGGAAATTCCAGACCCATCGCGCGGTAGCGTTCCGGATCGTCCATCCATCCCTCCCGCACCTTGACGTGAAGAAAAAGATGCACGGGCTGTTCGATCGCCGCGGCGATCTCGGAGCGCGCCGCGGCGCCGATCGTCTTGATAGTCTGCCCGCCTTTGCCCAGCACGATCTTGCGCTGGCTCTCGCGGGCGACATAGACGGTCTGCTCAATGCGCACCGAGCCGTCCTTGAGCTCCTTCCAAACTTCGGTCTCCACGGTTGACTGATATGGCAGCTCCTGGTGCAGGCGCAGATAGAGCTTTTCCCGGGTAATCTCCGCCGCCAATTGACGCAGCGGCGCATCCGAAATCTGATCTTGCGGATAAAGCCACGGTCCCGCCGGCACGTTCGCCGCAAGCCAGTTTTTTAAGTCGGCAACGCCGGCGCCGGACAGCGCCGATATCATAAAGGTTGCGGCGAAATTGGCAGACTCATTAAGCTTGCGCGTCAACGCCAGCAATGCCGGCTTGTCGATCAAATCGATTTTATTGAGGACCAGAACCTTTGGTGCGCGAAGATCGGCGAGCTCGCGCAAAATTCTCTCGTCGTCGTCCATCAGCCCCCTGCGCGAGTCGATCACGACCGCGACAAGATCGG
>DASSXN010000066.1:0-32959 GCA_035703785.1 Xanthobacteraceae bacterium | reverse complement strand
TCCCGGTTCAGCAGCGCACCATTGCATGCTGCGCTGCGCCCGGGACACGCAGGGATTGTGCAATGTCGATGAGCCGCAGTGTGACGCCCCTTCCACCGCACTTCGTGCGGTCCCCCTCCCCCACTTTCGTGGGGGAGGATGTGAGTGCCTCACATCTTCAACAGCCGCTTGGCGTTGCCGGAGAGGATCTTGGCCTTGTCCTCGTCGCACAGCGGCACCCCCTCCATCCATTTGGTCCCTGGCGGGTTCGGCACGAACGGCCAGTCAACCGCGAACAGGATGCGGTCGATGCCCATTTCCATCACGCAGCAAAGCAGCGCCGGATTGGAAAAATTGCCGCTCGTGGTGACGTAAAAGTTGTTGGTGAAAATGTCGCGGAAGTTTGCCGCTTTGCCGCCAGGACGTTTCAATGTCATGTCGACGCGCCAGACCAGAAACGGCAGCGTCTCGCCAAGGTGGCCGAGGATGATCTTCAGCTTCGGATATTTCTCGAACACGCCGGAGAGCACGAGCCGGATCGCGAGCGTCGCGGTCTCCACCGTATAGCCCCAGGTGGCGCGGGTGACCATCGGGAAGTCCTTGGCGTAGTCCTGGTAATAGATGCGCATCACGTCGGGCTGCGGCAGCGACGGATGCAGGTAGATCGGCAGATCGAGTTTTTCCGCGCGCGCATAGATCGGCCAGAAGCGCTCGTCGTCGAGGAAGACGCCATTGGCAAGACCATGCAGCATCGCGCCCTTAAATCCCAATGCAGCCGAGCGTTCGAGCTCGTCGGCGGCGGCTTCGGGCACCGCGGTCGGCAGCGCGGCGAAAGCGGCAAAGCGCGCCGGATTGCCGGCGACGACTTTATGCAGCCGGTCGTTGACGCGCTCCGCGATGGCGGCCGCGGTATCGGCGGGAAGCTTTTGCGTCGACGGCGCGCCGTGCGAGAGCACCTGAATGTCGATTCCCGCTTCGTCCATTTCCTTCAGCCGCAACGGCCCGAGATCTTTCAGTCGCGTATATTGCTCGCCGGGCCGGCCGGCCTCGCCGCCGGCGAAGGTCTTTTCCAGTTCGTCGTCCCAGTAATGCTCTTCGATGGCAATGACCGGACAGTGCGGTTTCTTGAACAAGCGGCCCTCCCCTTTTTCGTTGAGTACGGATTTGTTTCACCTCTCCCCGATGGGGAGAGGTCGCGAGCCAACGGGTCCGGCCCGAAGTGGCCGGCCCGATGACAAGCTCCGCGAGCGGGTGAGGGGGATAGGGATTTTCAAATTCAAGCTCGAACCCCCTCACCCCAACCCCTCTCCCCGCTGGGGAGAGGGAGTATGCGGCGTCACAGAACGCGGCGTGGTAGCAAGCCGCGGGCGGGGAGTCATCTGGGTAGTAGCGATCGCACGCGCGTATGCGTTTCCCGGACGCGGTGCAGCGCCATAGCGGTGCACCGCAGATCCGGGATCGTTCCATACGCGGAGTTTGTGACGTTCCCGGTTCAGCAGCGCACCACTTCGTGCTGCGCTGCGCCCGGGAAACAAAAATCAGACCGGATGCGCCCGGTAATATTCCGCATCGTCGGCGCTTTGCGTCCACCCGGCTCGGCCGCGCCACTCAAAATGCCGCGCGCGCATGTCGTGGCCGTAGCGGACGCGAAAGAGCAGCGTGCGCGCCGGCCCGTTGGCGTATTCGTGCACCTCACCGGGCGGATGCACCACGAAGGCGCCGGGCTTGACGTCGATAGTCTCGCGCGGCGTGCGCATCACGCCGCCGCCCGTAAAGCAGAAATAGATTTCGGTCGCGTCGGGGTGACAATGATAGGGGCTGATCTGGCCGGGCTCCCAGCAGGCGACGGTGAAGTCTCCGTCTTTGATGCGGCCGAGGATTTTCTCGACGTGCTTTGCGGGATTGAACTCGGCTTCGTCGGTGAGCTTGAAGACCTGCATGGGGCGCCCTCTCAACTCTTGGCTGCGGCGGCAAATGGCGTGTGGCGAGAATGCGGCAAGCACCGCGCGAAAGCGGGAGTATGATCGTTTTAGCTCCTTGTCTGAGTTTGATCTTTTCGTTCACTTTTCGTGATCATGCTCAGCTTGCAACGCTGACCTGTTTGGGCGCAGCATAGCAAGGAAGCGAGTCGATTATTTAATACGATTGCGAGCGAGTGACGTAGTGAGCCGAGGAGTGACCGAGGAGTGATCCGCACTGTGACGTGCAGTGTGACTTGGGTCACTGATACAGTCACCTATTTAAGGCATCGTTTTCAGGCATTAGGGAGGTTCGGCCGAGCGAGGGCAGCTTAAGCTGCCAAAGGGACACGACCATGGCCCATCGCATGGCTCATCTGGCCGAGAAGGCCCATCTCGATACCGATACGCTCACGCGTATCCAGTCGGCGGTGATTTTCGGATCGATCGGCTCAGGCCTGCTCGCCTGCGCACTCGGCGCTTTCATTTACGATATCGGCCGCGCCGTCGCCGCGTGGTGAGTGGCGGCACGGTTTCGGGAGTGGTCGACGCGGCTTCTTCTTCGTCACCACCGGGCTTGACCCGGTGGTCCATGGTGCAATCCGGCAAGCGAAATGTGAGAGGCGGCCTCTCAGCATGGATGCCCGGCATAGGCGAGCCAACGGGTCCGGCCCGAAGTGGCCGGCCCGATGACAAGCTCCGCGACGCCGTTCTACGAACGACTATGCCCGGGCATGACGAGGAGAGATGCCGAGCCGGAGGTGACGGCCGACACCCTCGCCTTCTGTAAGCCGAGCCTGATAGTCTCGCCGGCGCTCGCACAACACTGCAATCGGGGAGGCAATGATGGCCAAGGCTTATTGGATTGCGACCTACTTTTCGATTTCCAACCCGGACGCGCTCGCCGAATACGCCAAGCTCGCCGGGCCTGCGATCACCGCCGGCGGGGGGCGTTTTCTCGCCCGCGGCAATGCCGCCAAGGCTTATGAAAAAGGCGTCCGCGAGCGCGTGGTGCTGATCGAATTCGACAGCGTCGAGAAAGCGGCCGCCGCCCATGACAGCCCCGGCTATCAAGCGGCGCTCAAAGTGCTCGGCAATGCCGTGCAGCGCGATCTGCGCATCGTCGAAGGGCTTTCCTGACAGAGGGGCACGGCGATGACGCGCGGCTTTGCACTTCACCTCTCCCCGGTGGGGAGAGGGAGCATAAGCGGTGGCCGCGCCATGCGACGGGCGTTCGTCGGTGTCGGCGCAGTCGCGGCTTTCGCCGGCGCCGCGGCTGCGCAGACGCCGATCTTCAGTGTGCCGCTCGACCGCCCGCAGTCGTCCGAGACGTACCGCCGTTTGCCGTTTCGCGACATGGGAAACGAGATCCGCATCGAGGTGAATGCGGATCTGCTTTACAGTTTCGAAGACACCAAAGTGCGTTTAAGCGCCTCGGACCTCTTGGCGCAGGCGGCGAACCTGATCTACGAGCGCGCCAAGTCGCCGGTGCGCATCGAGTGCCGCTCCGACCGCACGCCGGCCGCGGCAGCGCAGAAGCTGGCGGATGCCTGCGCCGCGGCGCTGATGCAATATCTGGTCAAGGAGGAAAAGGTCACCAACGTGAAATTCGCCAGCGTCGGCGTGAGCGTGCCGCCGCCGGGGCCGCCAGACCCGCGCGATCCGTTCGCGCCGCTGCCGCCGCGGCAGACCAAGGTGCTGATCGTGTTCGGCAAGAAGTGAGTCGCTCCACACTTCGTCACCACCGGGCTTGACCCGGTGGTCCATGCTGAGACGCGATACGCGAAAGCGGTAAGGTCGAACGAGCGGACGCGCCGCATGGATTGCCGGGTCAAGCCCGGCAATGACGAAATAGGAGACTGATCTTGCAAGTCCACTGCGGCTCCCGGATTTCGCTGCGCTTCATCCGGGCTGCCGCGTCTGTTCGAAGATCTTGTCGCCCTGCAGGTCGATAATCTGACGCGCCTTGTTCACCGTAAATGTCACGGCGTCGTCGTAAGCCACATAAGCGTCGGCGCGGATGAAGCGATGCTCTTTGCGCACGCCGCCGACTTCGCGCTCGATCGTGCCCGCGGTCTGAAAATGGCCGTTGTTCTTGTACGGCGCGGCGCGAATGATGAAGCCTTTGTATTCGACCGGATCGGCGGGTTTCGCCGGCTCGACACGCCGGCCAAAGAGCGCGCTCCAAAACGACATGCGAAGTCTCCCTGCCAAGTCTCCCTGCCAAGTCTCCGTTACTTGCCCTCTCCGTTACTTACCTTCGCCACCAGCTCTTGCTAGAAACCGTCACTTGCTAGAAATCGATCATACGCCGCGTTCCTTCCCCAAGCATCCTTAAAAGATGCATCCGCAAAGGAGAAAACCGATGCCGAAAGCCTATTGGGTGACCGTCTATCGTTCGATCTCGGACCCGCAAAAAGTCGCGGCCTATGCCAAGCTCGCGCCGGCCGCGACCGGCAAATTCGGCGCCCGCTACATCGCCCGCGGCACGGCTAATGAGGCTTTCGAGGCCGGGCAGAGGGAGCGCATCGTGATCTCGGAATTTCCGTCAGTCGAGAACGCGATCGCCGCCTATAAAAGTCCGGATTATCAGGCCGCGCTGAAAGTGCTCGGCGACGGCGCGGTCCGCGACATCCGCATCATCGCAGCAGAGGAATAGCGCGTGTCAGCGATAGCCGGTGCGGGCGAAATGCCGGCGCAGCAGCGCGACGTTGCGCCGATTGGCGCGGAAGAAAACGTCGAAGGCGTCACCCGCGAGCGGCACCGCGCCGACCAATCCTTCCAGCGCGACATTGGCCGCCATGCGTGCGAGCAGGAGCCGCGGCACGCCGAGCCGAGACGCTTCGTAGAGCAGATAGCAGGACAGCAACGAGGCAATGGCGTCGCCGATGCCGGGAACAAGGCGAAGAAGCGATTCGACGCCGAAGCGGACATTGGTCCCCGGCAGGATGAAGGCCGTGTCGAACACGGTCGCCAGCATGTCGAGCCGGTCGAGCGCGGCGCGGCGTTCCGCCGGATCGTAAGGACGAGCACGGTTCGTGAAACGGAACCCGGCGAAGCCGCGCCCGAACGCGGCGTTGTTGGTGAAACTCATATTGCTTGTTCTTTCGGCATCACCCCACAGCGCGCCTTAAAGATGGGAAGGTCGATGGCGCGCGCAAGGCGCAAGCTGCTGTTTCACGTTAAGCGCGCAGACGCGGCGCGATCTTAAAACGCCAAATAGAGACAAATAGAGAAAAGACACAAACGACGGGGAACCACATCAGGGAAATATCAGGGAGCTTTAGCCAATGTCCAATATTCAGATTCTCAATCCTGACAGCCTAGGCAAGCCGCTCGGGCAATATTCGCAACTGACCCGCGTCAAAGCGTCGGAGTTTTTGTTCATTGCCGGGCAAGTCGGCGCCGACAAGGACGGCAAGGCACCGGCCGATTTCGACGCGCAATGCGGATTGGTCTTCGCCAATATCGGCGCGGCGCTCTCCTCGCAGGGAGCGAGCTTCGCCAACCTGGTCGAGTTCACGACCTATCTCGTGCACGCCCAGGACATCGCCAAGTTCATGGCCTATCGCACGCGCGAATTTCCCAAACTGTTCAAGGGCGGCGCTTATCCGCCGAACACACTGCTCATCATCGATCGCCTGGTGCGTGAAGAATTTCTGATCGAAGTGAGCGCGGTCGCAGCGCTGTGAGCAATACCCGCTCGTCCTCGCGGAAGCGGGGACCCAGCGCGAAAGAACTTTTTCTGGATTCCCGCCTTCGCGGGAATGAGCGGAATAAAGCCAGGCGCGTGACTCACTCCGGATACTTGCGTCGCACGGCTGTCGCCGCCAGCGGCGCGCCGTTTCCCCCGAGCGCCTTGATCGTGAACTCGTAGGTGTGCACTTCACCCGGCGGCGGCGACGGCCCGACGAAGCCTTTGGCAAAGGCGCCGCACGGGACTTCGGCTTGCCCGCGATAGTCGACCGTGCCGCCGCCGTGATGAAAGCTCGGCTTGTTAAGGTCGGTCATGCGGAAGTCGAGTTTCGCGGTGCCCGCCGGCACGTCAGTGAGTTGAAAACGCGGCGAGCCGGCGCACCAGCTGAAAGAGGCCGAGAAGGCCAAGGCACCAGAAGCGCTGAGCAACAGCGCAAGCGCGGCAGCCGCCGACGCAGCGAGATGATGCGATAAGCGCGGTTGCGGCATAAGTGGACTCGTACTACTCAGCCTTCACTTCTACCTCGGGCATAGGTAGAGCATCTGTCTGCATTTCTTGGGCCAAGGAGGTAGTTTCGACAGGTGGCTCCGGGAATATTACAATTGCGCCCTCAGCGGCAAAAATAGATTCTCGACACTTGCGAGCGTAATCTTGATCGTCCGAATGCTCCTTCAGGTACTTCGCCGCCCAAAACAAATCAGGCGTGCGAATTAGTCCTGCGCCTATTAGTCCTGCGCCTATGCGCTTTGCTGCGGATACACACTTCGCAGTAAAGAATTCACCTCGCTCGCTGATAGGTTTCAAGCGATGGGCGTTCCCAAACATCAGGCCGTTCGCATGCTCGGTAACATCATCACGGGCAAAATCTTCATTTAGATTACGTTCGAGCTGACTGAATTTCTCGATATTGATTGGCTTATTGTCCTTGCCGTCGGCCTCGCCAATGCATCGCCCCTCTGCGCTAACGAACACTCCATCAAATTCCGACTTTCCGTCAGAAAAAGACTGCGCGTCAAAACCCAATATTTTCATTGCGTCGAGGATCGCACGTTCAAGCGGCTTACCTTGTTCAAACAGCAAACGTCGTAAGTCTCCGGCATCGCTCAATTGCCGCTCAAGACTGGCTTTATCAGCCTGCAATTTACTGATTTGGGCCGCACAGGTAGAGATTCCTAATTCGAGTTCGCTTTCACGGGGGAGACGAAACTCGGAACTTAAACTCCACGTCGGTGGTGGGGTAACCAGAGATGTCTGTTTGAGAACGTCAGCCAGCCCGATGAGTGCAGCAACGAGCCTTTTTCCAAACCTAAGCGCCTCCTTAGTCCAATATTGTTCGGCCTCATCCTCGCCCTCTTCCGCATCTCGAAGAAATTTTTCATCGTCATATCGCAGGGGCGGAAGAAAAAGTAGCACACCGGTCTTTCCATGAAACGCGGCGCCCACCGTGCGATCACCTGACTGGGCCTTGAGAATCACCTTATTGAAATCGCCCTCGATTTCGACCTCATACGGAGAAAATTGCGCAAACTCGCTCCAATAGGGGGCCAGATACGTTCCGTCTTTCTCCAAGCGAATCGCGCTACCTGATTTCGCCCTCACATTCTTTATATTAGGAACGGCATCATACGACGAAATGTCGACTACGATATTTGTTTGCACGCGGCTCCGCCCCGTTCCAGAATATCGGCGTTCGCCAGTGTAGCGACAGTATTCGATAGGCTTTGCCAAAAATATGATTACGAGCTTACCCGCATTAACCGCAGCAACAATCTCAGCATGCCAATGATCAAGACGAGTCTTAGTTGAAAATGACGAATAGTGGGAGAGAATGCGTTTTCCGCCATATTCTCGATCAAACTCAAAATCGTAATTCCCAAACGTCGGTTCGTAGAGAATGATATCAGCATCCAGCAAGGTCTGATCGGAGTCGAATCCGATGTATTCGAACTCTTCACCAGGTAAAGAAAAACCAACTGTGAATATCCGTTTCTTCGCCACAGAAACCTCGGGCATCGGCAGGCATTTGCTCGGTCCGCACCGCCAATCAATTATCCAAAAAGCTCCGCATCTCCGGGTCAAGCCCGGGGACTAAAGGCTTTAATTGTCAAGAAAACTACGAAGTTTTCTTGAACGAGAGGGATGCTTCAGCTTGCGCAACGCCTTGGCTTCGATCTGGCGGATGCGCTCGCGGGTCACCGAGAACTGCTGGCCGACTTCTTCCAGCGTGTGGTCGGTGTTCATGCCGATGCCGAAGCGCATGCGCAGCACGCGCTCCTCGCGCGGGGTGAGCGAAGCGAGCACGCGCGTCGTGGTCTCGCGCAGGTTGGACTGGATCGCGGCGTCGATCGGCAGGATCGCGTTTTTGTCCTCGATGAAATCGCCGAGATGCGAATCCTCCTCATCGCCGATCGGGGTCTCCAGCGACAGCGGCTCCTTGGCGATCTTGAGCACCTTGCGCACCTTCTCGAGCGGCATGCCGAGCTTTTCCGCCAATTCCTCCGGCGTCGGCTCACGGCCGATCTCGTTGAGCATCTGCCGTGAGGTGCGCACGATCTTGTTGATGGTCTCGATCATGTGCACCGGAATGCGGATGGTGCGCGCCTGGTCGGCGATCGAGCGGGTGATCGCCTGGCGAATCCACCAGGTCGCGTAAGTCGAGAACTTGTAGCCGCGGCGGTATTCGAATTTATCGACCGCTTTCATCAAGCCGATATTGCCTTCCTGAATCAGGTCGAGGAATTGCAAGCCGCGGTTGGTGTATTTCTTGGCGATGGAAATGACGAGGCGCAGATTGGCCTCCACCATTTCCTTCTTGGCTTGGCGCGCTTCGCGCTCGCCCTTCTGCACCATGTGCACGATCTTGCGGAACTCGCCGATCTCGAGACCGGTCTCGGTCGCAAGCGTGTGGATGTGGGTCCGCAATTCCTTGATACGGTCTTTGTCGCGGGCGACGAAGCTCTTCCAGCCTTTGGCGGAAAGCTTCGACACGCGGTTGAGCCAGCGCGGGTCGAGTTCGAAACTCTGATAATTCTTTAGGAACTCTTCGCGTGAAACGCCATGGCTTTCGGCGAGGCGCATCAAACGGCCTTCGTGGCTGACCAGTTGTCTGTTGATGTCGTAAAGATGTTCCACCAGCATATCGATGCACGCTTGGTTGAGACGCAGCGACTTGACCTGCTGGATGATCTCTTCCTTGAGTTTCCTGTATTTGCGCTCCTGGCTCGGACTGAGCGAGCCGGTCGAGTGCAGCTTGTTATGGATGTCCTGCTCTTGCAGCCGGCGCAGCCGCTTGAATTCGTTAGCGATGGTATCGAAGGTCTCGAGCACCTTCGGTTTGAGTTCGGCCTCGATCGCGGCGAGCGACATCGAATTTTCAAGATCGTCTTCGTCGAGATCGGATTCCGGAATCTGACCCTCTTCGCCGCCTTCCGCGCCGTCGCCGGCCGCCACGGCGGGTTTGAACGGCGTCGCCGCGGGCGGCGCCGAAGGCGGCGATGCCGATTGCAGCGGGGTTGGCGTAGCGCCATTGCCGCCCGGCACGCCCGCTTCGCCGGCGCCAACCGCGGGTGCGGCCTGCTTGGCGTCGGGGCCGGCATAGGTCGCTTCGAGATCGATAATGTCGCGGAGAAAACGTTTCGCTTCGTTCAACTCGTCGCGCCAGATGATGATGGCCTGAAAAGTTAGCGGGCTTTCGCACAGCCCGGCGATCATTGCTTCGCGGCCGGCTTCGATGCGCTTGGCGATGGCGATTTCGCCTTCGCGGGAAAGGAGCTCGACCGAGCCCATTTCGCGCAAATACATGCGCACGGGATCGTCGGTGCGCTCGGCGGGCTCGCGGGTTTCGGATTTTGCCGGCGTCTTGGGGGCGACCTCGACGAGCTCGCCGCCCTCGCTCTCTTCCTCTTCGGCCTCTTCCTCGTCCTCGTTGTCGGCTTCCTCGGTCTCGACGACGTTGATGCCCATTTCGTTCATCATCGCCAGCACGTCCTCGATCTTCTCGGAGGTGACCTCCTCGGACGGCATGACCGCATTGAGCTGTTCATAAGTGACGTAGCCGCGCTTCTTGGCCTGCTTGATCATCTTCTTGACGGCGGCGTCGGAGAGATCGAGCACCGGCAGCGGCGCATCGGGCGTTTCGGCGGCATCCTTTTCCGGAGTCTCGGATTCCTTCTGCGGGGTCGCCATCCCCGGCCGGACGACCTTGGGTTTGGCTGCGACGGTCTTGGTGGCCGCGCTTTTGGTTGCCATGCTCTTTATCTCCAACTGCGCGCCTGCACGGGCCGCCACTTTTAAGTCCCCTACCCTATGGCAACTGACTCGCTTGCCACGGGCGCGGATTGCTGGGACCGGGCGAAGCCCTTTTCCCTGGTTATTATTGGGCCGCCAAGCGCTTCCAAAGCGGGTGGACGGCCAAAGGGCAGCGTGGGGCACGGGTTTTACCGGCCTCCGCGACCCGAATCGAGGTCAAATTTGTCGAAACTGCGTTAAGCTCCGACTAACTATGACATTCCCGGTGGGGGTCGACCTCTCCTAACCCCACGCCAGGACCGCACGCCAGGACCGCACACCAAGCCGGCCCCGGCCCACAGCAGCCATCACCCGCGCCCCAGTTACAATGACCTGACTGGCCGGCCCGAAGAGGTCCCAAAGCCCTCAATCAGAGCTTCGGTTCCCTCGAGCGAAGCCAGTCTGGCCTTGACGTCGCACAACCGGGCGTAATTCGCCTCGGTATTGTCCTGGCCGAGCGCTGTTTCCACGTCCTTAAGTTCCCTAGTTAGGGAATGCCATTGCCGATGCAAGGCAATCAGCTGCTTCCACGTCAGTAAAACATCGGCTGCTGCGGCTTGCGGCCGCGCGCCCCAAACCGAAGGGGTGGTGATGGTGCGCTCGATGCGCTTGAGCGAATCGGCAAACCCGCGCCGCGTGAGCTCGCCGGCGAGCGCCGCTCGTTCGGCCTCGGCGCCGGATTCACCGGACTCTTTGGCGAAGTCTTCGGCAAAATGATGGGCAAAGACGTCAATCAGAGCGCCTTTGAGCTTTTGTGTATCGGCATGGCGGAACTCCGCGGCGGCGAGCTCTTCGAGATGCTCGTGCAAGAGCCACGGGTGATTGATCGCCACCTGCAGAATCAGCGCTTCGCGGCGCGGGATCGCGGCGCGGTGGCCGCGATGAACCGGGCTTGATGCGAGTTGCGGGCTCGCGGCGACATAGGCCTCCTCGAGGGAACCGGGCAGACGTGACGGAGCGGGACCGCGTCGCCACCCTCTGTCGAAGCGCCGGCCGAATGACTGTGCGCCGAACATACGCTCCAAACTACTGCCCGGCGCACCGATGGCTTTGGCGGCGAAGTTTTGCGGCGCGAACATCTGGCGCAGCCGACCGGCAAAGTCTTGCTTGTAGTAGCGGCGCACTGTTTCGTCGGCGACCGTCGCGATGATCTGGGCAACGCGCGCTTCAAGCGCCGCGCGGCGTTCCGGCGTGTCGAATGGACCCGCCTCGCTCTCGCGTGCCCATAGCACGTGCACGAGTGGCCGCGCCGCCGCCAGCACGTCTTCAATCGCCGCCCGCCCACTGGAGCGCGCGAGATCGTCGGGATCCTGGCCATCCGGCAGGCCTGCGAATTTCAGGCTCTTGCCGGGTTTGAGCAGCGGCAGCGCCAGATCGACCGCGCGATAAGCCGCGCGCCGCCCCGCCTCGTCGCCGTCGAAACAGAGAATCGGCTCGTCGGCCATGCGCCACATCAAGGCGAGCTGTTCGGCGGTAAGTGCGGTGCCGAGCGGCGCCACGGTCGCCTCGAACCCGGCGGTGACCATAGCGATGACGTCAATATAGCCTTCCACCGCGATGACCGCCGCGCCCTCATGCGCGGCCTTGCGGGCGCCAGCGATATTGTAAAGCGTCGCGCCTTTGTGGAAGAGCGGCGTCTCCGGCGAATTGAGGTACTTGGCCGAGACATCTTTATCGAGCGCGCGGCCGCCAAAAGCGATGACGCGCCCGCGCCAATCGGCGATCGGAAACATCACGCGATCGCGGAAGCGGTCATAAGGCACCGCGATGTCCTCGCCGCTGACCAACAATCCGGCTTCGATCATGTCCTCGACCGGGATCTTGGCCGCGCCGAGATGCTCCTTGAGAGCGTATTGCTCGGCAACCGCATAACCGAGCTGGAATTTGAGCTGGGTTGGCGCGTGAATGCCGCGATCAAGGAGATAGCCGCGGCCGCGGGCGCCAGCGCGCGAAGCAAGCGTTGACTCGAAGAATTTGGCCGCCAGTTCGACGACATCGTGCAAGCTCTTGCGGCGTTCCTCCTGCGCCTGCGCCTCGCGCGTCATCACCGGCAGCGGGACGCCGGCCTGCTGCGCCAGCCGCTCGACCGCTTCCGGAAAGCTCACGCCTTCGGTGAGCATGAGAAAATCGAAAATGTTGCCGTTCTTGCCGGAGGAGAAGTCAAACCACATCGCCTTCTGGTCATTGACGAAGAACGACGGGGTTTTTTCCTTGTTGAATGGCGACAACCCCTTCCATTCGCGGCCAGCCTTGCGCAATCTCACACGCCGGCCGACGACCTCCGACACCGGAAGCCGCGCCCGCAGCTCGTCAAGAAATTGCGGCGTAAATCGCATGCTGATTCGCGAATGTTAGCGCGGCGGCGGCGCGAAGCTAGGTGGCGCGATTGCCGCATCGGCAAGGCCGCGCCTTGTCCCGGTTATCCACAGGAGGCGTCATCCGCCTAAGCGGGCAATGCGCCCATTGATCGGGATGGCCGGAACAAGTCCGGCCATGACGCCTGCGGCCTCACTCCGCGCCCATCCCGGCGGCTTTGACCACCTGTTCCGCCACTTTGCGGTCCTCGACGATCTCGGCGGCGAAGACATCGGGCGTATTGGTGCTGCCGACGAGGCTCCGGTCCTTGAGCTGTTTCTGCGCGAAGTCGGGTTCGGCGACGATTGCGGCAACTTCTTTGGCGAGCCGGTCGACGATCGGCCGCGGCGTGCCGGCCGGCGCAAACAGGCCGTACCAGCCGCGCGATGGCGGACCGTCATAGCCGGTCTCTTTGAGCGTCGGCGTTTTCGGAAAATTCGGCGAGTGGATGTTGTTGAGCATCACCAGCGGCGTCATGGTGCCGGCCCTGATCTGGCCGATGACATTGCCCTCGCCGATCAGGCCGATCGGAGTGAAGCCCGAGAGGATGGCATTGACCGCCTCGCCGCCGCCCTTGAACGGCACCCGCACCCAGTCGGCGCCGCGTTCCTTTTTCAGCGTCTCCATGTAGAGCACCATCGGCGCGCCGGGCGTCTGATAAGACAAAGTCCCGGGCCGTTTCTTCGACAGCGCGACGAGTTCGTCGACGGTTTTCACTTTCAGATCCGCATTGACCACCATGACGTGGATCAGATCGAACAATTTGGTGATCGGCTGCAGACCGTGCTCGGGATCGAACGGCAGGTCCTTGATCAGGAACTGGTTGTAGATGATCGGATCGGCATTGATGATGCAGATGGTGTAGCCGTCCGGCGCAGAATCCTGGCAAGCCCTGGCGCCGACATTCTGCATGCCGCCGGGACGATTTTCGACCACGATCGGATGGCCGAGCCGCTCGCGTAGCTTCTCGCCGAGCGCGCGCATGAAGACGTCGCTGATCCCGCCAGGGCTCGCTGTGGTGAGCGCGCGGATAGGCCGCGTCGGCCAATCTTGCGCGTTTGCCGAAAGCGTCGAAACGGCTAGCAATAAAGACATAATGCCCAGAGCTGGCAGTGCACGACGCATGAAACGATTCTCCTTCCTATCGTTATTGCGAGGAGCGACCCGCCTTCGCTCGCTCGGCGAGCTACGGCGGGTTTTGAGTCCGCCGAAGCGCGGAGCGCCTAGGCGGAAGCGACGAAGCAATCCGGAAAATCCCCACTTCAGTACCGGATTGCTTCGCTGCGCTCGCAATGACGAGTTAGATAAGCTGATGGCTGCGTCCCGCGGAATCGGCATCATTATCAGGCCATCACCGCCTGCGTGATACACTCACGAAGCGCGGACCTTGCTTTGTCGTAACGGTCGGACAAAGCGGATTTAACAACCTGCGACGCGCGATCCGGATGGCCCGAATCGAACGGCGGCGCCGGATCGTATTCGATGCCGAGCTGAATGGCGCGGGCGGTTGTCTCACCGGCAATTTCCGCAACCACGCTCAGCCCAAAATCGACGCCTGCGGTGACGCCGCCCGCGGTGATCACATTTCCGTCCCGCACGATCCTTGCTTTCTCGTATTTCGCCCCGAGAAGAGGCAACAATTCGGTGTAGGCCCAGTGCGTGGTCGCCCGCCGGCCTTGCAGCAATCCGGCGACGCCAAGCACGAATGCCCCGGTGCAAACCGAGGTGATGTATTTCGCGCTGGCCGCCTGCCGGCGGACGAAATCGACTGTCGCGCGATCGCCGATCGCGCCGATGACGCCTTTGACGCCGCCAGGAACACAGATCAGGTCGAACGGCGGGCAATTCGCAAAGCTATGGGTCGGCAACAGGCTCAACCCGCAATCGCTCGGTACCGCGCTTTCCGATTTCGCCGCCACAACGGTCCTCGACTGCGGCAAGCGGGCCAATACCTGCAGGGGTCCCGTGAGATCGAGCTGGGTCAGATCGGGGAAGAGGACAAAGCCGACGGTAAAACTGGACATGTTCATTTCCGTGGCGCCGCCGCAGCGTAGGTTGAAACAAAATCTCGTCAGCCGCCCAATAGTTTTTTCATTTGGAGCTTTTCATTTGGGCTAACCGCCCAATAGCTTCTTTACTTGGGCACCGGCCTTGCCAAAGTCCATCTGGCCGGTAAAGCGCTGCTTCAGCGCCGCCATGGTGCGCCCCATGTCTTTGAGCGTCGCTGCTTCCAACTCTTTGATCAACGCCGAAATCGCGTGCGCAGCTTCGATATCGGACATCTGCTTGGGCAGGTAAGCGGAAATGATATCGATCTCCTCGCGTTCCTGGGCCGCGAGCTCGCTGCGTCCGGCTTTTTCATAAAGTTCGAGTGCTTCGTGCCGCTGCTTCACCATTTTCTGCATCACGTCGACGATTTCGGCATCATTG
This sequence comes from Xanthobacteraceae bacterium, assembly GCA_035703785.1. Taxonomy (GTDB): domain Bacteria; phylum Pseudomonadota; class Alphaproteobacteria; order Rhizobiales; family Xanthobacteraceae; genus BOG-931. The sequence goes on along the minus strand of DASSXN010000066.1, from coordinate 18,253 downwards.
AGCGTGGTGCGCTCGGCGCCGCGGGTCTCCCGCTCCAGGATCGCGGCATTGATGAGGCGAAGCGTCGAGACCCGCCGCCCCTCACCGGATTTCATGGCCTCTTTTAGAGCGCTGTTAATGTCGTCGCGTAGCACGTCGATCCTCGCTTGATTGAAAGCCTCATAGTCCACGCGCGTTCCTTGCTCTCGTTCCTTGCTTCGCGCAATGGGTTCGCGCGCCGGGTCCGGGAACGGCCGCGGCGCCGCCGGGTTCGCGCCTTCCGCATAATATGGTGGCCAAAAGCGGACCCTGGTTGCGTCCAGACATATAATACGCAACTAAGAGGCCATGAACCGCACCACGAGCCGCAAGCCGCAGGCCCGCTCTCTTGGCACCGACGGCCGGGCGCAGCGGGATCTTGGCGGCTGGGACGACGCCAGGCCGACGGCGCTCCTCATCCTGGCCGACGGCACCGTGATCGAAGGGCAGGGCTTCGGCGCCACCGGGCACGCAGTTGGCGAGGTCTGCTTCAACACCGCGATGACCGGTTATCAGGAGATCCTCACCGATCCCTCCTATGCCGGGCAGATCATCACCTTCACGTTCCCCCATATCGGCAATGTCGGCACCAATGACGAGGACATCGAAACGGTCAACCTCGCGGCGACGCCCGGCGCGCGCGGCGTCGTGCTGCACTCGCCCATCACCGCACCGTCGAACTATCGCGCGACGCGGCATCTCGATCAGTGGCTCAAGAGCCGCGGCGTGATCGGGCTTGCCGGTATCGACACCCGCGCGCTCACCGCGCTGATCCGGCAAAAAGGCATGCCCAATGCGGTCATTGCCCATGAACCGTCCGGTCGTTTCGATCGCGACGCCCTTCACCGCGAGGCCAAGGCGTGGCCAGGGCTTGTCGGCATGGATCTCGTACCGATGGTCACCACCGGGCAGCGCTTCACCTGGGACGAGACGCCGTGGCTTTGGGGCGAAGGCTATGGCCGGCAGGCGCAGCCGGAATTTCACGTCGTCGCCATTGATTACGGAATCAAGCGCAATATCCTCCGCCAGCTTGCCGGCAACGGCTGCAAAGTCACCGTGGTGCCGGCGACCACTGCCGCAGCCGATATTCTGGCGCTCAAGCCCGACGGTATTTTCCTCTCCAACGGGCCGGGCGACCCGGCCGCGACCGGCCAATATGCGGTGCCGGTCATTCGTACTTTGATCGAGAAAAAGCCGGTATTCGGGATTTGCCTCGGTCATCAGATGCTGGCGCTCGCGGTCGGCGCCAAGACGATGAAAATGCATCAAGGCCATCACGGCGCGAACCATCCGGTGAAGGACCTCACCACCGGCAAAGTTGAGATCACCTCGATGAATCATGGCTTCGCCGTCGATCGCACAACGCTACCTGCGCATGCCGTCGAGACGCATGTTTCGTTGTTCGACGGTTCCAATTGCGGGCTGGCGCTCAAAGACCGGCCGGTCTTCTCGGTGCAATATCATCCGGAAGCTTCCCCCGGGCCGCGCGACAGCCACTTCTTGTTCCGCCGCTTCATCGCAATGATGCGCGAGGCCAAGCGCTGATCGCGGCCGGCCCGGTTGTCTCGCAGGGATATTCGTTGGATGGCGAAGCCAGGGTCAAAACTCATTATTTCCGCGAGCCGCGTTGCAGCCAAAATCGCTCGCCGGGCAGGAGAAGGGCGAAGAGCGTATTGGGCAATACGGTCGAGCCCTTTGACGAACCCGGCGGCGATTTTCGCTGCAACCCGAAGGGACGCGGTCGCGGCCGCGCAAATAATGAGTTTTGACCCTAGATCGGGCAATCGGCCTTCCCTCCCCGTCGAATCTGTCCTAAGACGCTCTCGCGCGGGGCCGAGCCCCGGCGCTCAGCCCGAGGACGCGCATAAAGCGCGCCCTTTTTTTGTGCGCAAAACGCAGAGGCGATGCCTAAACGCACCGACATATCCTCGATCCTGATCATCGGCGCCGGCCCGATTGTGATCGGCCAGGCCTGCGAGTTCGATTATTCCGGCACGCAAGCCTGCAAGGCGCTCAAAGCCGAGGGCTATCGCGTCGTCCTGGTCAATTCCAATCCGGCCACCATCATGACCGATCCGGATCTCGCCGACGCGACTTATATCGAGCCGATCACACCGGAGATCGTCGCCAAGATCATCGCCAAGGAACGCGACGTGCTCCCCGGCGGGTTCGCGCTGCTGCCTACGATGGGCGGGCAAACCGCGCTGAACACCACGCTGTCGCTGCGCCGCATGGGCGTGCTCGACAAATACGATGTCACCATGATCGGGGCGACCGCGGCCGCGATCGACAAGGCAGAAGACCGCAAGCTGTTCCGCGAGGCCATGACCAAGATCGGGCTATCGACGCCGCGCTCGCATCAGGTCAAGACGCTCGTCGCCGCACTTCAAGCGCTCGACGATATCGGGCTGCCGGCGATCATTCGGCCGTCATTTACGCTTGGCGGCACCGGCGGCGGCATCGCCTATAACAAGGAGGAATTCATCGAGACCGTCGAGCGCGGGCTCGACGCCTCGCCGACCAGCGAAGTGCTGATCGAAGAATCGGTGCTCGGCTGGAAAGAGTTCGAGATGGAGGTGGTGCGCGACAAGAACGACAATTGCATCATCGTTTGCTCGATCGAGAACCTCGATCCGATGGGCGTGCATACCGGCGATTCCATCACCATCGCGCCGGCGCTGACCCTCACCGACAAGGAATACCAGATCATGCGCGACGCCTCGATCGCGGTGTTGCGCGAGATCGGGGTGGAGACCGGCGGCTCGAACGTCCAATTCGCAGTCAATCCCGCAGACGGAAGGCTTGTGGTCATCGAGATGAACCCGCGCGTGTCGCGCTCGTCGGCGCTCGCCTCAAAGGCCACCGGTTTCCCCATTGCCAAGGTCGCCGCCAAGCTCGCCGTCGGCTACACGCTCGATGAGATCGCGAACGATATTACCGGCGGCGCCATGCCGGCATCCTTCGAGCCGACGATCGATTACATCGTCACCAAAGTCCCGCGCTTTGCGTTTGAGAAATTTCCCGGTGCCGAGCCGGTGCTCACCACCTCGATGAAATCGGTCGGCGAGGCGATGGCGATCGGCCGCACCTTCGTCGAAAGCTTGCAGAAAGCGCTGCGCTCGCTGGAAACCGGCTTGACCGGTTTAGATGAGATCGCGATCCCCGGCCTGGGCCAGGGCGACGACAAGAATGCAATTCGCGCCGCGCTCGGCACGCCCTCTCCGGACGGAATTCTCAAAGTGGCACAAGCGATCCGGCTCGGCATGAGCGATGCCGAAATTCATACCGCGTGCCGGGTCGATCCATGGTTTCTCGCGCAAATCCGCGCCATCGTGGACATGGAGGCGCAGATCCGCGCCAAGGGTTTGCCGGCGACGGCAACGGCATTGCGCCGCCTTAAGGCGATGGGATTTTCCGATGCGCGGCTTGGCCGTCTGACCGGCACAAGCGTCGAGGACGTCGCGCGACGCCGGCGCGAACTTGCGGTGCGGCCAATCTTCAAGCGCATTGACACTTGCGCGGCCGAATTCGCCTCCCCGACCGCCTATATGTATTCGACCTACGAAACGCCGTTTGCCGGCCGCGCCGTCGACGAGGCAGCGCCGTCCGACAAGAAAAAAGTGATCATCCTTGGCGGCGGTCCCAACCGTATCGGGCAAGGCATCGAATTCGATTATTGCTGCTGCCACGCCTGCTTCGCGCTCAAGGACGCAGGCTACGAAACCATCATGATCAACTGCAATCCGGAGACGGTGTCGACCGATTACGACACCTCCGACCGGCTCTATTTCGAGCCGCTGACCGCCGAGGACGTCATCGAAATCATCGACAGCGAGCGCGCTAACGGCACGCTGCACGGTGTCATCGTGCAGTTCGGCGGTCAGACCCCGCTCAAGCTCGCCGAAGCGCTGGAAGGCGCGCAGGTGCCGATCCTCGGCACTTCGCCCGACGCGATCGATCTCGCCGAAGACCGTGACCGTTTCAAACGGCTCCTTGACCGGCTCAAGCTGCGCCAACCGCGCAGCGGCATCGCCACCAGTCCCGAGCAAGCGCGCGCGATCGCCGAATCGATCGGCTATCCGATCGTGATCCGTCCTTCATACGTGCTCGGTGGCCGGGCCATGGAAATCGTTCACGATGCGCATCAGCTCGACCGCTATGTTGCGCGGCTTGCCGCCGATCTCGATCGTCCCTCCGAAATCGCCGTTTCCGACAAGCGGCCGCTGCTCATCGACAGCTATCTTACCGACGCAGTGGAGGTCGATGTCGATTGCCTCTCCGACGGCAAGGACAGCTACATCGCCGGCATCATGGAACACATTGAGGAGGCCGGGATTCATTCGGGCGATTCGGCGTGCTCGCTGCCGCCGCACAATCTATCGGCCGAAGCAATCGCTGAGTTGTCGCGCCAGACACGCGCGCTTGCGCTCGCACTCAAAGTCGGCGGCCTGATGAATGCGCAATATGCGATCAAGGACGGCGATATTTACGTGCTCGAAGTCAATCCGCGCGCCTCGCGCACGGTGCCCTTCGTCGCCAAAGTGAGCGGCATACCGGCGGCCAAGATCGCCGCCCGCATCATGGCCGGGGAATCCTTGGCCAGCTTTCATCTCAAGCCGCAAGAGTTCGAGCCCGGCCGCGCCCACCATGTTGGCGTGAAGGAGGCGGTGTTTCCGTTCGCGCGCTTCGGCGACAAGGTCGACACCGTGCTCGGCCCGGAAATGAAATCGACCGGCGAGGTGATGGGGATCGACCGCGACTACAATGTCGCCTTCGCCAAGAGCCAGCTCGGCGGCGGCGCGCGGCTGCCGAAATCCGGCACCGTTTTCGTTTCCGTCAAGGATGCCGACAAGCCGCGCATTCTTGAAGCGACGCGGCTGCTTGCCGGATTAGGCTTCCGCGTGATGGCGACCTCGGGAACCCAGCGTTATCTCGCCGAACACGGCGTCGCCGCGGTCAAGATCAACAAAGTCGCCGAAGGCCGGCCGCATATCGTCGACGCCATCAAAAACGGCGAGGTTCAGGTCGTCTTTAACACCACCGAAGGAGCGACCGCACTGGCCGATAGCCGCTCGCTACGCCGCGCCGCCCTCTTGCATAAAGTGCCGTACTACACCACTCTTTCGGGGGCCGTCGCCGCAGCGCAGGGCATCAGAGCCTATCTCGGAGGCGACCTCGAGGTTTGTGCGCTGCAAACTTATTTCGGGGCCGAATCTGATCGAGCATCGGAGCGGCCACAGCGACGGCACGTGTAGAGCCATTTCCACGTCGCGTGACCGGGCGATGCTTCGGTCCGCGATGGGATCTTTTGACTCTGCTCTAGGAGGTTTGGACTGATGGACAAGATTCCAATGACGGCAGAGGGCTACTCGGCGTTGGAGTCCGAATTAAAGCACTGCCAGCAGGTGGAGCGACCTCGGATCATCCAGCAGATTACCGACGCCCGCACCCACGGCGATCTTTCGGAAAACGCCGAATATCACGCGGCAAAAGAATCGCAGTCGATCAACGAGGGCCGCATCGCGGAACTCGAAGATAAGCTTGCGCGCGCCGAAGTAATTGATGTTTCAAAGCTTTCCGGCGACACGATCACCTTCGGCGCGACCGTCACGTTGATCGACGAAGACACCGACAAAAAGACGGTGTGGCAGATCGTTGGCGAGCCGGAGGCGGATGCCAAGAAAGGCAAGATTTCCATCACCTCGCCGCTCGCGCGCGCCTTGGTCGGAAAAAAGAAAGGCGCCCAAGTCGAGGTGGTCACGCCGGGCGGCGCCAAGGCCTATGAAGTGATGAAGGTCGAGTGGAAATAAGCGCAACCGCGCTGGCCCCATTCACCCGATATCGCAAGGCAATGGCCGGGCTCATTCCCGGCCATTAGGATTTTTGGACCCGAAACTGCGGATCGCGGGGAATATTGGGGACTATTGTCCGGTCCCTTGTGCGGTCGGGGGTTGCGTATCTTGCATAGCTCCTAAGAATCCTTAGATAGAACCCCGGCGCGCTGCCATGCAGCCAATTGGTAGCCGAGCCTCCACAACGCCCGTTTCGCCAAGGGCATCAGGCAGATCGAGCCCCTCATCTGCCGCAACGCGCGGGGTTTAGCGGGTGCCCAGTTCCAAGCACGCCATTAATGCCAAACTCGTCATCATCGGCTCGGGGCCGGCCGGCTATTCCGCGGCGATCTATGCCGCGCGCGCCATGCTCGACCCGATCCTGATCCAAGGGATCGCGCCCGGCGGCCAACTCACGATCACGACCGACGTCGAGAATTATCCTGGCTACGCCGACGTGATCCAGGGCCCGTGGCTTATGGAGCAGATGCAGAAACAAGCGGCTCATGTCGGCACCAAGCTCGTTGCCGATCACGTCAATAAAGTTGATCTGGACAAGCGGCCATTCCGCGTCGAATGTGAATCCGGCGACGTTTATCTCGCCGACACGCTCATTCTGGCGACCGGCGCCCAGGCGCGCTGGCTCGATCTGCCGTCGGAGCAAAAGTTTCGCGGCTATGGCGTTTCCGCCTGCGCCACCTGTGACGGCTTTTTCTATCGCGGCAAGGAAGTTTTGGTGATCGGCGGCGGCAATACCGCAGTCGAGGAAGCGCTGTTTCTTACCAATTTTGCGTCCAAGGTGACGCTCGTGCATCGCCGCGACCGCCTGCGCGCCGAACGCATTCTGCAAGAGCGGCTTTATCAGAATCCAAAAATTTCGGTGCTCTGGAATACCGTCCTCGACGATGTGCGGGGTTATGACAATCCGCTCAAGGTGACCGGCGCGGTGCTGCGCAACGTCAAGACCGGCGAAGTGATCGAACGGCCAGTCGACGGAATTTTCATCGCCATCGGTCATTCGCCTGCCACCGAGCTCGTCGCCGGACAGGTCGAGATGAAGCCGTCGGGTTATGTCAGGACCGCTCCGCACTCGACGGCGACTTCGGTGCCGGGCCTGTTCGCCGCCGGCGATGTCACCGACGACGTTTATCGGCAGGCGGTCACGGCGGCCGGCCTCGGCTGCATGGCCGCGCTGGAAGCGGAACGATTTCTGGCGGCGCATGGCGAGGCCGAGCCACGGATGCCAGCAGAGCTGGCGGCGGAATGAGTTCCGCGGTCCAGGCCCGCGGTCACCCAGGATACATGCAGATGGATTGGGACAAGCTCAAAGTTTTTCACGCCGCCGCCGAAGCCGGCAGCTTCACGCATGCTGGTGAGCAGCTCGGGCTGTCGCAATCGGCGGTATCGCGCCAAGTCAGCGCGCTCGAACAGGAGCTGACGGTCTCGCTGTTTCACCGCCACGCGCGCGGTCTGATCCTCACCGAACAGGGCGAGCTTCTCTATCGCACCGCCCACGACGTGTTCATGAAGCTTGAAGCGGCGCGCGCCAAGCTCACCGACAGCCGCGAACGGCCCAACGGCGATCTACGGGTGACGACCACGCCGGGCATCGGCGTCCACTGGCTCACGCCGCGGCTCGGCGAGTTCGCCGATCTTTATCCCGAAGTTCACATCACGCTTCTCACCACCGACGAGGAGCTCGACCTGGCGATGCGCGAGGCCGACGTCGCTATCCGGCTCCGCCAGCCGACCCAGCCGGATCTTATTCAGCGCAAGCTGTTTTCAGTGCATTTCCACGTCTATGCCTCGCCCGAATATTTGAAGAAATTCGGCACGCCGCGCAATTTGGAAGATCTCGACAACCACCGGCTCCTGGTACTCGGCGGCAATGTCCCGCCTTATCTGCAGCGCGCCCGCTGGCTGATCGAGGTGGCCCGCGATGGCAAGGGGCCGCGCATCCCGCACCTCATCATCAACAATATTCTCGGCATTCTGCGCGGCTGCCAGCGCGGCTTGGGCATCGCGATGCTGCCGGACTACCTGGTCGAAGAAAACGGCGGCCTAGTGCAGCTGTTCGGCGAGGGCGACGCCATCGCGCTCGATGCCTATTTCGTCTATCCGGAAGAGCTAAAGAACGTCGCCCGCGTTCAGGCTTTCCGCGATTTCCTGGTCGCCAACGCGCAGCGCTGGAATTTTTAAGCCCTTAAAGCGGTATCACCCTTGTTGAGGCGCGGCGCCTGAGCGCGGCTTGCGGCGCGGCGCGCTGTCGTCCGCTGCCCGGCGAAGTTGCTGCGCCGGTCAATAAATTATGTGCGCGATCATATTTTGGCGCGCAAAGTTATTGCCACGTAGCGCCACGGGGAAATGCCGATGGCCGTCGCTGACCTGCTACCGTCGCGCTATTACGCCTTCTTCGGCGCGATCGCCGTCACTGTGCTCGCAAGCACGGCGGCCTTATTCGACTCACGCTGGCTGTTTCTTGCCGGCGCTGCGGGCATATTGAGCCTCGTCGGCGGCCGCGACTATTTCCAGACCCGCCACGCGATCTTGCGCAACTATCCGCTGCTCGCGCATGTCCGCTTCTTTTTCGAGGCGATTCGCCCGGAGATTCGTCAATATCTGCTCGAGAGTGACAACGAAGCGGTGCCGTTCTCGCGCGCGCAACGCTCGCTCGTTTATCAGCGCGCCAAGAACGTCGAGAGCCGGCAACCGTTCGGCACCGGCGAAGACGTCTACCTGGCCGGCTATGAATGGATCAATCATTCACTGCGTCCGGTGCAGATCGATGATTATGATTTTCGCGTGAAAATCGGCGGCAAGCACTGCAAAGAGCCGTACTCCTGCTCGGTGTTCAACATTTCGGCAATGAGCTTCGGTGCGCTCTCCGCCAACGCCGTGCGCGCGCTCAATAAAGGCGCCAAGCTCGGCAATTTCGCCCATGACACCGGCGAAGGCTCGATCAGCCGCTATCACCGCGAATATGGCGGCGATCTGATCTGGGAGATCGGCAGCGGCTATTTCGGCTGCCGCACGCCGGAAGGACGGTTCGACCCCGAAAGGTTCGCCGCCCAGGCGCGCGAGCCGCAGGTCAAGATGATCGAGATCAAGCTTTCGCAAGGCGCCAAGCCCGGCCACGGCGGCGTGTTGCCTGGCGCGAAAGTGACACCGGAGATTGCGGAAGCCCGCGGCATCCCGATCGGAAAAGACTGCCTGTCGCCAGCGCAGCATTCTGCTTTTGCTACGCCGCTGGGATTAATCGAATTTATTTCGGTGTTGCGCGAGCTTTCGGGCGGCAAGCCGGTGGGCTTCAAATTCTCGCTCGGCCATCCGTGGGAGTTCTTCGGCATCTGCAAGGCGATGCTCAAGACCGGCATTACGCCCGACTTCATCGTGGTCGATGGCGGCGAAGGCGGCACCGGCGCCGCGCCGATCGAGTTTACCGATCACATCGGCACGCCGCTGCAAGAGGCGCTGCTCCTAGTGCACAACACGCTCACCGGACTTAATCTGCGCAACGAGATTCGCCTCGGCGCCAGCGGCAAGATCATCTCGGCGTTCGATATCGCGCGGACCATGGCGCTTGGCGCCGATTGGTGTAATGCCGCGCGGGGTTTCATGTTCGCGCTTGGCTGCATCCAGTCGCTGTCCTGCCATACCGGCCGCTGCCCGACCGGGGTTACCACGCAAGATCCGTGGCGCCAGCGCGCGCTGGTGCCGGAGGACAAGGCGACGCGCGTTTACAATTTCCATCGCAACACGCTGCATGCGCTTGCCGAACTGATCGGCGCCGCCGGGCTTCGCCATCCGGGTGAAATCGAGCCACGACACATCGTGCGCAGAGTTTCAAGCAACGAGATCCGGCTGGTTGCCAATCTCTATAAGTTTTTGAAGCCGGGCGAACTTCTGACCAATCCAAAAGCGTACGTCGTCTACGAATATTATTGGCCGCTCGCTACCAGTAAGAGTTTCGATCCGCAGCCCGGCGACGACGCGCATGTCATCACCTCGCGCAACGAATTGCGAAGAAAGGGGATGCGTGTGTAGGCCTGAGCACGATATTCCGACTGCTGCTGCATGGCTGGCATGTGTGTCGTCCAATTGTGTGCACCGTCCGCCGCTAGCATATTAATGTCGTTCTGCGCGCAGAGCTTGCCGCGTTCCTACCAGTTTGGCAGCCCTGCAAGCATTTGTTCCCCTCTGGAAGGTGTCGTCGGCGCCCCCACGCCGGCGAACTAGACCGGGCCCGAAAGGGCCCGGTTTTATTTTTGGCGTCGAATTCGTCATTGCGACCGAAGTGAAGCAATCAAGATGCGTCCCGGGCGCAGCGCAGCATGAAATGGTGCGCTGCTGAACCGAGACCTTTCTTAGACGCGGCGTTTGGGACGATCCCGGATCAGCGGTGGACCGCCATAGCGCGTCTAAGACGCGCGTGAACGCGCTAATGGCGCTGCACCGCGTCCAGGAAACGGCTGCTCGTGATTGGTACTAATTCGGCTCGAGACCCTTGGCCTTGATCACGGCTTTGGCTGAGGACCGGCGAAGAAAATCAATCACGGCACGGCCGCCCTGCGGGACAAGCGCAGTCGTCGGCACGAAGGCTGTGAATTGCGTAATGCTTTGCAGCGCGTCTGGCAGCGGCCCGACCACATCGACGCCGGACACCGCCATCAGCTCAGCCATCTGCTGAATGCCGATCTCGGCTTGGCCCCGCGCGACAATGAGCCCGACGAGTCCGGCGGGACCGCCGGCGCCGTAGATCGACTTGTCCTTGATTGTCGCGGCAATGCCGAGCCGTTCGAACACGGACGCCATATGGGCGCCGCTGGCGCCGCCGCCGACCGGTTTGCTGAGCGCGATTGATTTGGCGCGCAGCATCGCCTCCTTGAATGCTTCGGCTGAGGAAAGGTCCGGCCGCGGCGCGCCTTTGGCGACACATACGCCGATAAAGGATCGCGCCACATCGGCGAGGCTGCCGGCGGTGCCGCGGCCCTGCTCGATCAAGCCTTGTGCACCGGCGTGGGTAACGATCGCGACATCGGCACCTTCGCCCTCCGCCAGCCGCTTCTCGAGTTGCAGCGAGGGTCCGAACGTGAGCTTGAGCCTATGGCCAGTTTCGCGCTCGAAGGCCGGCCCAAGCTCTTCGAGCGCCGTCTTCATGGCGGTAGTGCTCAAAACCGTCACTTCGCTTTCGCTTGGCAGAGCCACCCATCCCTCCCCTTGCGGTTCAGCGGCGCCATTTGGCAAACCCACAAGCCGCGATCAATAAAGTGTGATCTTTGGCGTTCTTATCATCAAATGATATTCGAGCGCGGCGTTTATCGATGAATCGCGGTACAATGCGCTCGCTGGCGCAAAAAGGGCCGAAGTGCCAACGCGCCGACTAGAGGAAACAACGTCCGGAGATAATGACGTCCGGAGACGATGACGTCCGGAGACAACGACGCGGAGAGAAAAACGAATGTTCACGCGCAGACATTTGCTTTACGCCGGGACCGCCGCTGGCGCGCTCGCCGTCTTACGCTTGGCGCGGCCGCATGTCGCCAGCGCCGAGGGCCGCGTTTACGAAGTGACTCACAGCGACGACGAATGGCGCAAGCTGTTGACGCCGGCGCAATTCGACGTGCTGCGGCGGGAAGGCACCGAGCGGCCGTTCACCAGCGCGCTCCTCAACGAGCATCGCACCGGCAATTTCAGCTGCGCCGGCTGCGACCTGCCGCTGTTCTCATCCAAGACCAAGTTTGAAAGCGGCACTGGCTGGCCGAGTTTCTGGGCGCCGCTGGAGCATGCGGTCGACGAGAGCGAAGATCGCACCTTCGGCATGACCCGCACCGCGGTGTCGTGCCACCGCTGCGGCGGCCATCTCGGCCACGTCTTCACCGACGGTCCGAAGCCGACCGGGCTGCGTTACTGCATGAACGGCGTGGCGCTGAAATTCACCGCCGCGCCGGCGGGGTCGAGTTAGGCGATTGTCATTTTTCCTCCCCCGCAAGCGGGGGACGATACATTAATCACCGCCCGGCTGACGGGACGTCCGGCGTGGCGATGGCAATGCCGAACAGCCGCCACTGTTTGGCGACGTCCTGGAACAAAAGATCGAAATTGATCTGCTGCGGGCGGGTCGGAAAATAGCCGGCGAGGTGCAGGAAGCCGCGCTGATCGAGCGCCGGTAGCGCGGTGAGCTGCGGCGATAGCAGCGCCGCGCCGTAAAGATCGAAATTGCGCCGGCGCAGGTCGGTAAAACTCTGCGACAGGTCCGCAGCCGTGTTGCGGGCCTGGAAATCGGGCGCAGCGAGATCGCGCAACACCGTGTAGTTACCGGAGCGGTTGGCGTCATTGAGCGTCAACAGCGTCGAGCGGATCAGATAAAGCGCCTGCTCGGTGCTCACCGGCAATGACGCTTGCTGCTGCTGTTGCGGTTGTTGCTGGTTTGCCGGCGCCGCCGACACGGGTTTTGCCGGCGCCGCGGTTGCGGGTTTCGGTTTAGCGGGCTGCTGCTGCGCGAACGCGTAGGTGAGCGCCCAGACCAGGCCCGCGGCAAGCAGAAGGCCTGTCAGCCAGCGGAGGATGATGGCTCGACCTTCACCGTTGCCACTGCCACCACGATCGCCTCTGACTTTTGTCTCGATTGGAGGGGAGGGTCGAATCACCAACGGGAGAGGCCCGAATTCGCCGGCCCGATGCGAGGCTTCGGGCAGCGGGGATTCCGCCGCACCGACCTCCATACGGCTCGCGGCCGACGACGTCACTCTTTCGGGGTGAGCAGCAGATCTTTCAGCCATCGCCATCCGAAAGGTCTCCTACCACTCCCAGGCAAACCCGACCCGCCCAACATGCTCGCGGCCGCCGCCATTGCCATAGGCGCCGGAGAAATAAACCGGAATGCTGGTATTGGCCAAACGATGAGCGAAGGCGAAGCCGACGCCGCCGGTCGTGTCGAACAGGCTGCCGTTCACCGCAAACGTCGTGCGCCCCGGGCCGGAGGGCGTCGCGACATAAGCGGTCGCGGACGCCGCGGCAATACCGCGCCGCACTTCGCCGATCTGGCTTTGCAGGCCCACGAGCTGACCGTTGATCGCCGCGATCTGGGACGTTGTCGCAAGCCCCAATCCCGCTGCCGTATTGGTGGCGAGATTGCCGCCCGAGTCGGAGGTGACGATTTGCACCGGACCAGTCTGCGCCGCCAGACTCGCGGCCGACGTGATGCCCGGTGTGGTGTAAGTGTTGCTCGCAGTGCCGAACACCTGCTGGTTGGCGCGCGTGGTGGTCGCGCCAGTGCCCACCGCGGTGGAATTCGCGAATGTTGCATTGGCATTGACGCCAAGGGCCGCGCTGTTCGCACCCGTAGCAGTGGTGCCGTCGCCGAAGGCGACGCCGGCATTGCCCGCCGACGCGCCGGCGCCCATGGCAATCGATCCGGTGGCGACGGCGCGGTTGCCGATGGCGATGGAGTTGGTTCCGGTGGCCTTGGCATTGAAGCCGGCGGCAAAGGCTTGCGCGCCGGTCGCCTGCGCCCCGGCACCGTAGGCTGCGGAATTGGCGCCGGTGGCGACCGAGTTGCCGCCGACGGCCGTGTTGCTCACGCCGGCGCCATTGGCATTGGCACTGTTGCCGATCGCGACGTTGGAGCCGCCAAAACCGCTGGCATTCGCAGCATTTCCGGTCGCGACGTTCGCGCCGAGGCTACCGCTGGCATTCGCACTGTTTCCGGTCGCGACGTTGGAGCCGTTGTCGCCACTGGCGTTCGCTCCCGCTCCGGCCGCAACGTTTAGGCTGAAAGCGCCATGCGCATCGGCTGATCTACCTGCCGCAATATTATTGCTGGTATTGCCGTTGGCGTTCGCGCTGTTTCCGGTCGCGATGTTGAAGCTGGCGTTGCCGCTGGCGTTGGCTCCGTTTCCGGTCGCGATGTTGACGCTGCTGTTACCGGCGGCATTGGCGGATGTCCCGGCCGCGATATTGTTGCTGCCAGTCCCGCTGGCATTGGCGCCCGCCCCGGTCGCACTATTCGCGCTGTTGTTGCCAGTGGCGACCGCTCCGTTTCCGGACGCAATGTTATTACTGGCATTGCCGCTGGCGTTCGCCAGGAGTCCGGTCGCACTGTTGGCGCTGCCAGCGCCGTGCGCATCGGCTGCATGACCGGCCGCAATATTGGAGCTGCCATCGCCGCTGGCGTTGGCGGCAGCCCCCGTCGCAGTGTTATTGCTGGTCGCTCCGCCGGCATTTGCTGTGCTACCGCCGGCAAAATTATTGCTGCCACCGCCGCTGGCGATCGCTCCGTTGCCGGTAGCGACGTTATTGCTGCCATCGCCGCTGGCATTCGCCAGGTTTCCGGCCGCAATATTCCTACTGCTGTCGCCGCTGGCATTCGCCAGGGCTCCAGTCGCAAGGTTGGCGCCGTTGTTGCCGTTCGCAACGGCTTGGAAACCGGCGGCAACGTTAGCGCTGCCGTCACCGGTGGCGATCGATTCGAGTCCGGCTGCAATATTGGCGCTGCTGTTGCCATGCGCGTTGGCTGCAGCGCCAGTCGCAACATTGGAACTGCCATCGCCGTGAGCATCCGCGGTAGCGCCATTTGCCACGTTTCCGTTTATGTTTGTTCCGACCGTGCTGCCGCTGGCATTCGCGCCGGCGCCTGTCGCGGTGTTAAAGCTGCCCGCACCGCTGGCATTCGCATGATCTCCGGCCGCAGTGTTCGCACTGGCAATGCCGCTGCCGTTATTGCTGGCATTGGCCGCGTTGCCCGTCGCAACGTTCTGGCTGCTGCTACCGCTGGCATTGGCTGAATCGCCCGTCGCGACGTTATGACTGCCGTCGCCGCTGGCGTTCGCTAGGGTTCCGGAGGCAATGTTATTGCTTTGAGTACCAGTGGCGTTTGCGCTATTGCCGAAGGCGCTGTTGTTGCTGGCATTACCGCTAGAGTTTGCGCTGGCGCCGAGCGCTAAATTGGAAGAGGTGTTAGTGCCGCTGGCATTCGCGCCCGAGCCACCCGCGAAGTTAAAGCTGTTAGTGTCGCTGGCGTTTGCCCCGGAGCCCGTCGCAGTGTTGACGCTGCCGTCGCCGCTGGCGTCGGCGTTGGTTCCGGTCGCCGTGTTCGCGCTTATCCTTGGTCCACCGACTGCAGTGGTCAGGAAGTTGCCGCTGGCGTTTGCTCCAGAACCGGTCGCAACGTTGAATGCGCCGTTGCCGCTGGCATTCGCCTGGAAGCCGCTTGCGACATTCTGGCTAATGAAAGTGTTTGTGCCCGAAATGACAGGACTTCCGCTGGCGTTGGCTTGATTGCCGGTCGCGACGTTGCTGCCGTTAGAGCCGCTGGCATTCGTGAGTTGTCCGATCGCAACGTTGAAGCTGTTATTGCCGAGCGCATTCGCGGTGAACCCGGACGCGATATTGTTGCTGCCATTCCCGTGCGCGTCAGCGTGATTACCGGTAGCAATGTTACTGCTCACGACTCCGCTGGCGTTCGTCAGGACTCCCGTCGCGACATTGTCACTGTTGGCGCCCTGCGCGTTCGCATTACTACCGGTCGCAACGTTCTGGCTGCTGCTACCGCTGGCATTAGCGAATTCGCCAGTCGCAATGTTTCCGCCAACATCAATTCCGACGGTGTTTCCACTGGCATTCGCCGCCACACCGAGCGCAGTGTTGTTTGAGCCGGTTCCACTTGCGTTGGCATTGGTGCCGCAGGCAACATTGCCGCCGCCGCCGGCTGCCGTTGCGCCGACGCCGGTCTGCGGTTCCGACCCGTCTGTGCTGCCGCCGCAGACAAACTGCGCGTGTGCCTGTTGCGCGCCGAGAGTGCACGCCAGTGCAATCGCCAGCGCCGTCCCAACCCCAAAAACGAAAGACGACCGAATGCAATGCATGACCGCGCCCCACCCCAAAAAGCGTTTGGGAAAAGCGATAGCACGTGCATTGTTGCGCCCGAATAGAACGCAAGCGAATTCTGGTTGAGCTGTTCGAGATTTCGCATCGGCGTGGCGAGACCGACACGAACGGATTTACTTAGTCAACGCACTCAGATGAGCGACTCTCAACTCACCCCGGCCGCTGCGAGCGCTAACGAAGCAATTCCCCCTCCCTAACCCTCCCCCGCTTGCGGGGGAGGGAAGGGTGGGGGCTGGATTGCTTCGTCGCTTGCGCTCCTCGCAATGACGAACGTGTGCAGCGCTAACTAAGGGGTGCGGCCTTAGCGATGCGGGCCTCTAGTGATGTCCTTTGTCGTCGCCCTTGCCGCCCTTACCGCCACCGCCTCCTCCTCCGCCTCCGCCGCCGCCGCCGCCTTTGCCGCCGCCGCCGCCACCACCAAGGCCCGGCGGCGGACCGGCATTGCGCGTGGCGTTGCCGCCGCGGTTCACATTACCGCCGCCACCACCGCCACCGCCGCCACCGTTGAAGTTCCGATTGACGTTGGCGTTGCGGTTGACGTTTTGATTCTGATTTTGGTTCTGATTGCGGTTGATATTTAAGTTGCGGTTGACGTTCGCATTGCTGTTTACGTTCGCGTTGGTGTTGACGTTTGCATTGGTATTGACGCGCGCATTGGTGTTGACGTTTGCATTCGTGTTGCCATGCGTATTGGTGTTGACGTTCGTGTTTGACTTTGCGTTCAGCGGTCCCGTTCCGCCGGGCGACTGATTTCCTTGTAGCGTCTTGCCTTGATTGCCTTGCAACGTGTTGCCTTGATTTCCTTGTAGCGTCTTGCCTTGATTGCCTTGTAGCGTCTTGCCTTGGTTGCCTTGCAACGTGTTGCCTTGGTTGCCTTGCAACGTGTTGCCTTGATTGCCTTGCAACGTGTTGCCTTGATTTCCTTGGATGCGGAACTGGCCCTGTGTCCCTTGCACGTTGCCTTGGAGCGTGCCGCGCGTACCTTGGGAATTCTGGAAATTCTGGAAATTCTTCGGCTCACCGAATTGCTGGCGCAGCGTCGCGTTCTGGAATTGGACCGTGCCGCGGTGAGCGGCATCGAATTGCCAGTTGCTCATGCCGTTTCGCTCAGCCACGAAATTGGTGCGGTTGAATTGATTGTATTGGACGACGTTGATGGTGACCGGGCCGCCGCCGCGCCAGCCGCCGCCATAGCCATAGCCACCGCCCCAATTGTAGTGGCACCACAGCGCTGAACCGACGAAGAAGCCGACGCTAAAGCCGATCACCGCAGCGCCGACCACGTATCCGGGCGGGTACCAGTAGAACGGCTGGTAGGCGGGCCACAGCCAGGGACCGTAAACCACATAGGGATCGTAGATCGGTACGTAATAGATGCCGGGATCGACTGGCTCGATCACGATGTATTCGGGCGGCGGCGGCGGCGGCAGCAGCTCCGGATCGACGTCGACCGGCACCGGGATCGGCGGCGGCGGTTCCGGGGGCGCAACCCGGCTGACCCTGATTCTGTCCGAGGATCTGAGATTGCCGTTGGCTTGCGCCTTGGCGCGCAAGTCCTGAATGGCGTTTGAGACGTCGTTTGGTTGCGCCAGGAAGGCTTCGCCAAGCTGCTGGGTCCAGTCGAGCTTGTCGTTCATCATCGCCAGGACCTGGGGAACTGCCGTCAGACCCTTGATGCTAGCGTCCCATGGCTCGCGCTGCATCGCGTCCTGAAGCACGTCGCCATGGACGTTCGGGTGCGCGGTTACCCAGCGCGAGGCTTGGACCACTTCGATCGGATAGGTCGAAGCGGTCAAGATCTGCGCCACCAGGTTATCGGGATAGAGCGCAATCGGCGCCACCAGCTTTTCCAGTTCCGCTCGGCCGAGTTGCGGTACCGCCGGCTGCGGCGGCTGCTGGGCTTCTGCAGGCGGCGGCAACTGCGCTCCGGGCGGCGTCAATTGCGCTCCCGGAGGCGGCTGGTCTTGCACTGTTGCTTGGGCCATTGCTGGCAAGGTTGAAAACACGAGCGCGCCGCTGGTGACAATCGCGCAAGACCCCCGCAGCATCTTCGACAAGCTCTTCATTGCGAATCCCCTAGCGTGCGACGCATCAGATAAGAACAAATGACAATATCTCGCGGCCATTGTGTGGCCGACGAATCAAGGTCGCGTGACCTTTTCTGAATATCTATAAAGAAAACGTTCTGAACGTTCATACAGGAAGCATCCTGAACAGCGGCTTCCCGCGACGCCGCAGAGCATGAGTTCAACGACGGGATCTTATCTCACCTCTCCCCATTGGGGAGAGGTCGAGCGAACGCAGTGAGCGAGGGTGAGGGGGTCGGATGCCACAAAAATCTTTCTCAGGCCCGATCCCCCTCACCCCAACCCTCTCCCCCCTGGGGAGAGGGAGCAAGGAGCGTTCGCAATCGCGTCGCGAGGATCACGTCCCGCCGCCGTCCCCGATCACCGAAGTCGCCGAGCTTAGTGTGAGCCAATACCTTCCCATGTTAAACTGTCAAGGATTCCGGGCTTTCT
>DASSXN010000069.1:0-4397 GCA_035703785.1 Xanthobacteraceae bacterium | reverse complement strand
GCAAAATCTTCGAGCCGTTTTTCTCGACCAAGGAGGTCGGCAAAGGCACCGGGCTCGGGCTTTCGACCGTCTACGGGATCATCAAGCAGACCGGCGGCTTCGTTTACGTCGATTCGGTTGAGCATAAAGGCACGGTATTTCGCATTTTCCTGCCGCGGCATGTGGCGAGCGCGCAGGATATCGCGGCGGAGCGAGACGATTTTGCCGCAGCGCCGAGCCCGACGGGCGCACTGGCCGTGGCCGATCGCAAATTGCCGGAGAGCGTCGATCTCACCGGACAAGGCACGATCTTGTTGGTCGAAGACGAGGAGGGGTTGCGCCAGCTCAATGCGCGCGGACTTGCTTCGCGCGGCTACACCGTTCTCGAAGCCGGAAACGGCATCGAGGCGATCGAGATGCTGGAGAAGTCGGATGGCGAAGTGGATCTGGTCGTCTCTGACGTGGTCATGCCGGAAATGGACGGGCCGACGCTGTTGCGGGAACTGCGCCGTTGCAATCCTGGCCTGAAGATCATTTTCGTCTCCGGCTATGCCGAGGACGCATTCCAAAAGCATCTACCGGCCGACGGCGAACAATTCATGTTTTTGGCAAAGCCCTTTACGCTCAAGCAGCTGGTCAACGCGGTGAAAGAGACGCTGGCAGCTTGATCTGGGCGGTTCCGAGTTGGCGCTGCCCTGCGGCATCAGCGCGTGCGACGCTTTGCGACAGATCGGGCTGCGGGCCTGCGGCGTAGATAAGCGCCTCGTTCGATAGTACACCGAGCCGTGCAGCAATCACCGCGACGTTGCGCTCGGCGTAGGCGAAAGGGCGCCGCCGTGCACGCATCTGCCGCAGCCCGCATCGGGATAGTGTCGTGCGCGCGGTGGCTGCGTCCGCTGGCGGCACTTTTCTTTCTCGCATTCGGACTCTTGTTATCGGCCGAGGAGGCCGATGCACGGCTCGCTCGCGACTGGCGTTTTGCCGACGGCGTGCGCGCGATCGGTTTGAGCAAGCCGGCGCTCGCGGCGCACCAAGAGGAAATTTCTCCCCGCGGAGCGCAGCCCGCATATCCCGCCGGTTCGTTGGACGGTTTGTTCAGCCGCCCCGGTTTGATCGGCGGGTTCGCGGCCGGTTTCCTGGGCGCCGGCATTTTCGGGCTTCTGTTTGGCCATGGCTTGATCGGGGAATTGAGCGGCGTGCCATCGATTCTCGGTCTGATTTTTCAGTTTGCGCTGCTGCTTGCGCTTGGCTGGCTGATCTGGGGGTGGTGGCGTGCCGACAAGACGGCCGCCGTCGCCCGATTGTCACCGCGTCAATTGGCCGATGCGTACGGCCGCGCCCGCAACGAGGGACTGCCGGATGTGGGCGCTGAGGCGAACGGCAAGGCGGACAGTCAAAATTCCTTTGCCGATCAGGCGCATTTGCCGCTGTAGCTGTCCCGCCGAGGCGCCGTCGTCCCATTGAGACTCTCAGCCTCTTTATCGGTGGGACTTCGCCACGGTTCGCGCGGCAATCGCGCGCCTTCCTCGTAGGCAGCCCCGTGGACGAGAGTGCTGGTCTCGGCGCTGTCGGCAACACGCGTACCGCTGCTCGATTCAATTCGACCGACGGTGTCTTTGCAGCTTGGTGCGACATAGATTGTCACCCCGCTATTCGCCCGCGCATATAGGCTCAGCCAGTTCATAGACGAATTCGCAAGTTCACCCGATGAAATCACAGGGCGGATCCTTGTTGTAAGCCCAAGCCACCATCGGTTCAGGCTCGATGAGCGCTTCCTCGAGAGCACGGAAACTCGGAATGTAGCACTCGACTAGATCCCGCAGTATCCCGCGTAAATTTCCACTATCTTATGGCGTGATCTTATGGCTTGGGCGGCGGGCCATCAAATCGCGCCGGCGCATCGTAGAGGAGACTGAATCATGGACATTTACGCCTGCGGTTCGCGACCGACGCGCCGCGGACCGGCCGATAGCTTCACCGGCACGGTGTGGCAGGAGCCGATCATCGAAGCGCCGGCGCCGGCGCGCGTGCGCGCGGGCTTGGTGCGCTTCGAACCGGGTGCGCGCACTGCTTGGCACACGCATCCACTTGGCCAGACGCTGTTCGTCGTCTCCGGCGCGGGCCGGGTACAAAGCTGGGGCGGCCCGGTGCGCGAGATCAAAGCCGGCGACGTGGTTTGGATTCCGCCCAGCGAGAAGCACTGGCATGGCGCCGCGCCGACGACGAGCATGGTCCATGTCGCGACCCAAGAGGCGCTCGACGGCAAGCACGTCACCTGGATGGAGCACGTCAGCGACGAGCACTATAAGGCGCCGGTCGGCGGCTAAATCTCATCATGCGCTATGCGCTCTATTACTGGCCGACTATTCAGGGCCGCGGCGAATTCATCCGGCTGGCGCTGGAGGAGGCTGACGCCGATTACGTCGATGTAGCGCGCCGCGGCAAAACCGGCATGGCTTCGATGATGAAGCTCATGGAGGATCGTCGGCTCGCGCATCCGCCCTATGCGCCACCGTTCCTGAAAGCCGGCAAGACCATCGTGGCGCAGACCGCGAATGTCTTGCTGTTTCTCGGTCCGCGTTTGAAGCTTGCTCCGCGCCACGAAGCCGGGCGCCTGTGGGCGCATCAATTGCAACTCACCATTTCCGACCTCGTCGATGAGATCCACGATACCCATCATCCGGTCTCGAGCTGGCTCTATTTCGAGGAACAACGCCCGGCCGCGCGGCGTCGAACCAAGGATTTCTGGCGCTACCGCGTACCGAAATATCTCGGCTATTTCGAGCGCGCGCTGAAAAAGAATGGCGGCAGAGTCATCGTCGACCGCCGCCTCAGCTATGTGGATCTGTCGCTGTTTCAGATCATCGAAGGCCTGCGCTACGCTTTCCCCAAACGCATGAAACGCTTCGAAAGAAAAATTCCCGGGCTCGTCACGCTGCATGACCGGGTCGCGAGACGGCCGCGGATAGCAGCTTATCTGGCATCGCCGCGGCGCATTCCATTCAGTCAGTGGGGCATCTATCGCTATTTCAAAGAGCTTGATGCTTGAGCCTTCGTGGCGATGGCAATTGCCCGGCGCTCAGGCTAATGAGGAGGAAAATGCGGGGAGGGCCAGGAGGGCAATGTCCGGATATCTGCAGAATTTCGATCTCACCCATGGCATCAACATATTGCGCTTGATTTGCGGACTGTTTTTCATCCCGCATATTTACGCGAAATTCTTCGTCCCCGAGGCGCTCGGTTTCTTCTTTGCGGCAAAGTTCAGGCCGCCGGCGGGCTGGATGTACACCGCCTGTGTCATTGAGACCTTTCTCGCCATCGGGCTGATTTTCGCGATCCTTCCGGTCGTGGCCGGCACACTGGGATTCGTCCATCTGCTCGTTGCCGGCGGCGCGGTGTGGAAAGTGACCAAGGGCAAGTGGCTTTGGAATATCGGCGGGTATGAATATTGCCTGTTCTGGGCGATCTGCTGCCTGGTGGTGGCGATGTACTATGCCGGGTTGGGGTGACCGCAAAGTCGTCGGCGACCCTCACTGCGCCCGTTCGAAGGAGTTGCGCTTATGATCAATGCAGCCATCGTCGGTCTAGGCTGGTGGGGCAAAACGCTCGTCGAGTCGGCCGCGAACAGCGATGCGATGCGCTTTGTTGCCGGCGCCACCCGCACCGTCACGCCAGAAGTGGAGGCGTTTGCCAAGAAGCATGGCTTTCGGCTGCTGGCGAACTATGACGCGGTGCTTGCCGATCGTGAAATCGACGCTGTGGTGCTCGCCACGCCGCATTCGATGCATGGCGCGCAGGCGGTTGCGGCGGCCGCGGCGAAGAAACATGTGTTCTGCGAAAAACCGTTCACATTGACCAAGCGCGAGGCGGAAGATGCGGTGGCGGCGGTGCGCAAAGCCGGCGTGACACTGGCGCTCGGCTATAATCGCCGCCTGCATCCGGAGATGATCAAGTTGCGCGACATGATCCGCGCTGGCGAACTCGGCACGATCCTGCATGTTGAAGCGACGATGACATTTCCCAATGTGTTGTTCATCAACCCAAGTCATTGGCGCGCCGACAAATCGGAAACGCCGTGCGGCGGGCTGATGCCGATGGGAGTCCACGCTGTCGACGGCATGATCGATCTGTGTGGTCCGATCGACCACGTCTTTGCGCAAAGTTTTCGCCGCGCTGCGACCATCGATGCCGACGATACGACATCGATCCTGTTCCGCATGAAAGAAGGCATGTCCGGCTATCTCGGCACTATGACGACGACCGGTCCGGGCTTCAGCTTTCAGGTGTTCGGCTCGAAAGGCTGGTTGCGGCTCGAAGGCGTCACCCATGTTGCCGGCGCCTCTTCGGACGAGCGGCGTACGCGGCTGTTCGGCGCGTGTAAATTCCAGCCGGTGAAGGGCGAGGCAAAAACCTGGCAA
>DASSXN010000032.1:0-3757 GCA_035703785.1 Xanthobacteraceae bacterium | reverse complement strand
TCTCGCCGTGCTGCGCCGGAACGTCGACGAAATAGCCGAGCACGTTGTTGTGCCGGATCTTGAGCGCGCGGATGCCGGTCGCTTCGGCATAGCGCACTTGCAGCGCCGCGATCACGCGGCGGGATTCGTCGCGCAGCGCCCGCGCCTCGTCGAGCGCGCCCGCATAGCCGGCGCGCACAAAGCCGCCGTCGCGGCGCAAAGCGGGCAGCTCGTCGGCGAGGACTTTGTCCAGTTCCTGCGCGAGCGCGCCATCGGTCTGGCGCAGCGCTCGCGCGACTTGCGCGATGTCACGCGGCAGTTCCGGCAAGGCTGCCAGCCGAGCGGCGATTTCCGCCGCCGCGAAAATGCCGCCGCGGATGGCGGCGAGATCGCGCGGGCCGCCGCGGCCGATGACAATGCGCGATAAGGCGCGCGCCAGATCCGGCGCGCTTTTTAAGCGCGCGCGCAAATCGCTGCGCGCTGCCGCGTCTGTGGCGAAGACCGCGACGGTGTCGAGCCGGTGACCGATCTCGGCGGCGTCGGTCAGCGGCGCCGCGAGCCGCTGCGCCAATAGCCGCGAGCCAGCCGCGGTGACGGTGCGATCGATGGCGGCAAGAAGCGAGCCGCGCCGCTCGCCGGCGAGCGTGCGAATGAGTTCGAGATTGCCGCGGGTCGCGGCATCGAGCACGAGCGTCGCGCCGGTGGCCTCCCGCACCGGCGGCGAAATCGGCGGCTGCTTGCCGATTTGCGTGCGCTCGACATAGGTGACTGCGGCCGCCGCCGCGGCCAATTCGACGCGCGAAAACGTGCCGAACGCCGCGGTGGTGGCGACGCCGAAGAAGCCGGCGAGCCGGCGTTCCGCGGTCGCGCCATCGAACACGTCGCGGGTGAGCGGCGTCAAAGCGGGGAGGCCGCGCAGCGTCGACGCGAACTCGGCATCGGCATAAAGCGCATCGGCGACGATGATTTCGCCCGGCTCGATCCGGGCAATGGCGGCGGCGAGCGCGGCGCGGTCGCATTCGGCGACGCGAAATTCGCCGGTGGATATGTCAATCCATGCCAGCGCGAAACGATCCTCGCCGGCCGAAGCGCGGCTTCTGGCGAGCGCCGCAAGATAATTATTGCGCCTGGCGTCAAGGAGCGAATCTTCAGTCAGCGTTCCGGGCGTGACCAGCCGCACCACATCGCGGCGCACCACGCTTTTACCGCCGCGCTTTCGCGCGGCCGCCGGATCTTCGAGCTGTTCGCAAACCGCGACGCGATGGCCGAGCGCGATCAACCGGTGCAGATATTCGTCGGCGCGCTCGACCGGCACCCCGCACATCGGAATGTCGGCCCCGAGATGCTTGCCGCGTTTGGTCAGCACGATGCCGAGCGCGCGCGAGGCGACCTCGGCATCGTCGAAGAACAGTTCGTAGAAGTCGCCCATCCGGTAGAACAACAGGCAATCCGGATTGGCGGCCTTGATCTCGATGTACTGCTCCATCATTGGTGTAACGCGGCCGACTTCGTCGGCCGCTATGGGCGTCACGCGCGACGTCTCGTCGCCGGGCCTGGTGGTCGCCTCCTTGGCGGCCGCCTCCGGAGCTTCAGCCGTGATGTTGCGCGCAGCGTCCATATGCGGCGTCCGTGTTGGGCGACGCTAGCAAATCTTGGCGGGCAACGCCCGGCTTTGTGCCGGGCATCCACGGTTTATTGCGGCGGAGGAAAGACTTCGATCAGCACAGCTAAGTCAACAGGTTCAGCCCGAACTATTATCTGCCCGTCGATTGCCATTACGCACACCGCAACACGCATGTTATTCAAAAGCGTTATAAACTGTGATGCTCGGCCTGAGGGGAAGTCTATGAGGCGGCGAGAATTCATCACACTGGTTGGTGGCGTTGCCGCCACTTGGCCGTTTGGGGCAGAAGCCCAGTCGCCGCCCTTGGTTGGCTACATGACCAGCCGCTCAGCAAAGGATTCTGAGCCTCACACCGCAGCTTTCATACGAGGGCTGGGCGAATCCGGCTATGTGCAAGGGCAGAACGTTAGAATCGAATATCGGTGGGCGGACGGCTATTATGAGCGTCTGCCCGGAATTGCTGCCGAGTTGACCCGGTTACCTCTGGCCTTACTCGTGGCCGCCGGTGGAGAACCCTCGGCTCGTGCGGCTAAAGCCGCGAGCGCGACAGTTCCCATCATTTTTCTAATTGGCGGTGATCCCGTCAAAGCGGGACTTACTGCGAGCGTGAATCGACCGGGTACCAATGCGACGGGAATAAGCTTCGTCACCGCGGAGTTAGGCGGTAAGCGCGCGAACCTGATTTCCGAATTGGTGCCAAATGCAAAGACCATTGCGCTCCTCGTTAATCCAAATATGTCAGAAACCGACGCGCATATTCAAAGCGCGCGTATGGGGGCGGATTCGCTTGGCCGTCGGCTGCTTGTGCTGAACGCGAGTACTTCGGCGGAATTAGAGCCGAGCTTTGAATCGATCGTCAAACAGTCAGCAGGCGCGCTCGTCGTTCAGAACGATCCATTTTTTGACTCACAACGCGATCGACTGATTGCGTTGACAGCCCAACATGCGATTCCCGCCATTTATCACATCCGAGAGTATCCGGCGGCTGGCGGTTTAATGAGCTATGGGGCCAGCCTCCTCGATGCCTATACCCAGGTTGGCATAATGACCGGACGCGTTCTCAAGGGCGAGCATCCGCAGGAAATGCCGGTCTTGCAGCCGACGCGATTTGAGCTCGTTATCAATAGCAAGACCGCGCGTTCGCTTCATCTCGCCGTTCCGCCGCAAATGCTTGCACTCGCGGACGAGGTGATCGAATAGGCTATCGACTGATAGCCTAGAACGCAGAGCAGACCGCTACGGCGTCACTTCACCAGCGTCTTGCCGGTGACCGCCTCGAGGTTCTTGTAGAACACTTTCTCCGCGGTCGCTTTGTCGAGCTTGAGCGAATCCAGAATGTTCAAGGTCTCGCGCGGATACATGGTGCCGCCTTCGGGATCGAACGGGCAGTCGGAGGCAAACACGATCTTGTCTACGGGGAAGAATTCCATGCCGGCCTTGGTCGCCGGCACGGCGGTAAACGCCGCGGTGTCGGCCCAGAAATCCTGCTTGAAATAATCGAGCACGCGTTTTTTGAGGCTTTTGCGCAGCGCGACGTAATCCTCATCGGTGGTGCGCGATCCCATCACGTCATTGCCCGGGCCGATGCGGCCCTCCAGCATCGGCACGACGCCGGCGAAGTGATGCGTGATGATTTTCAGATTGGGATGATTGTCCATGATTTTGGAATAGACGAGCCGCATCATGGCGCAAGCGGTCTCGTAGGACCAGCCGAAGGTCCACCAGATTTCGTAGAGCGATTTCTTTTCGTCGATGTAATCCGGCACTTCGGCGCCGCGCGCCGGATGCAGCCAGATCGGCGCGCCGAGCTCGTTCATTTTTTTCCAGAACGGCGCATATTGCGGCCGATCGAGCGGCTTGCCGGCGACATTGGTGTAGATCTGCACGCCGAGCGCACCGTTTTTGAGCGCACGCTCTGCCTCGCCGGCGCCGGCATCGGCGGCGTCCAGCGAGACCTGCGCCACCCAGCCGGGGAAGCGCTCCTTCTCCTTGGCGATGAGTTCGGCGAAACCGTCATTGATGATGCGGCAGAACTCGTCGATATCTTTCGGCGTTTTGGCGAACTTTTCGATCGGCGGCTGCGGATAGGACAGGATCTGCTGATAGTCCTTGTGACCGTCGACGATCTTCTTGCGCACGTCGAGGTCATACAAA
>DASSXN010000189.1:0-3081 GCA_035703785.1 Xanthobacteraceae bacterium | reverse complement strand
GACGCGTATCGAAACGGTCGCGATGTCTTCGGAATTTTCGAGTCCGCGCGCGGCTTGCAATGCCGCTTGCGCGGCAGTTTGTGCGAAGTTGCATGCGGGGACCGGCTTGTTGTAGACGGCCATAATTTCCGGCTGGCGGCCGGCAAACAACCGGATGTCGGCAGGTGCGGGCTGCCGCCGGTAGGCCGCGAACAGTCCGGCCTCGCCCTCAAGGATCGTTTCCGAGGCGTAGGCGCCGGCTTCCGCCAGTTCGATGGCTGTAATCGCGTTGCGGGCCGCAAAACCAGGATGGAAGTACATTTCGGAGCCGCCGGCATGCGGCCATTCGTTGAGGCCGGACGAGGTGTTGGCGGCAATGGAAACGGCGCTTGTCGCGGCATCTTCGGGGAGACCCAGGGCGTAGCTTCCCGCGAGCGAGGCGCCGAGCGGTCCTACCAGGCCGGTTGGGCGATAGAGGCGCGCCAGATCGGCGGTAAAAAGTGCGCGGCCGATTTGTGCACCGACCTCATAGCCGATGATGGCGGCGGCAAGCATCGTCGCGCCGGACAGCGGAGTTCGTTCCGACAGTGCGAGCAGGGTCGGCCAGATCACCACGCCGTGGTGGCAGATGCTGGCGGCGTGCATGTCCTCGCGCACCAAGCCGTGGCCCAGCACAGCGTTGGCGAATGCTGCATCGCCCGGCGTCGAGAGTTTGCTTGTCCCGATGACGGTTGCGCCGTTGTCGAGTCCGCGCGCAATGCCGATCGCCTGACGGCTCCATGGGTGGTTCCGTGCCTCGAACGCGCAGGATAGAAAATCCAGAAGGCAGATCTTGGCTTTGGCGATGATTTCCGCATCGAAACGGCTGCGATCGACGGCAAGCGATGCGCGCGCCAAGGCCCGCGCGAGAGATCCTTCGTCCGCTCCGATCGACGCGATGGTCATTTGCAATCGCCCCCGCTCGACTGCTGCCTAGCCGCGCATTTCCACCCCGGCCCATTCTTCCAGGACTTTCGCAATCGACGTGAAGTCGGAAGAGGCGCCATATTTGGCGTTGGTGATCGCGAGCATTTGCCGGACCACCGAACCGCAGACCATCGGAACGCCCATGGCCTCGGCTTCATCGATGCAGAGCCGTACGTCCTTGTAGGAAAGCCCGGTGGTGAAGCCGAAATCGAAGGTGCCGGGAAGCACCGCGCGGGGAAACTTGTCTTCGGAGGCGCTGTTGCGTCCGCTGCTGGCATTGATGATATCGATCAGCACCTTGGCGTTGACGCCACCCTTGACGCCCATCGCAACGGCTTCCGACGTGATCACAAGGGCCGCTGCCGCCATGAGATTGTTGGCGAGCTTTGCGGTCTGCGCCGTACCTGGCTTGTCACCGGTATAAAACAGCTTTCCGAAATGCTTGAGGATCGGCTGTACGGTCTCAAAGGTGTCTTTCGGGCAGGACACCATGACCGCCAGCGTGCCGTTTTGTGCGCCTTTGATGCCGCCGCTTACGGGAGCGT
Organism: Xanthobacteraceae bacterium; assembly: GCA_035703785.1. Taxonomy (GTDB): domain Bacteria; phylum Pseudomonadota; class Alphaproteobacteria; order Rhizobiales; family Xanthobacteraceae; genus BOG-931. Next base: position 1,591 of record DASSXN010000189.1, on the reverse strand, counting down.
CAACCAGCGTCATGTTCCGGGATTTCAGTCCTTCCGCGACCAGTTTGGCCATGCCGGGCCCAGTGGTGGACAAATCGATCACGATGCTGGCGCGGTTTCCTGCGGTGATTCCGTGCGGCCCGAGCGCGACCGCCTTGACGATGTCCGGGGTCGGTAGGCTGGTGAGCACGATATCGGCTGAGGAAGCGACCTCGGCGGGCGATTTTGCAAGACGGGCGCCCCGCGCAACAAGCGGCTTGGTCGCATCGCTCTGCGTGTCGTAAATCGACAGCGAATAGCCGGCATCGAGCAATCGCCCGGCCATCGGTCCGCCCATTCGGCCCGTTCCAACAAAGCCGATTGTCTCTCCAGCCATTGCTTCACTCCCTGTCACGCCGCATCACGCGAGCGCTCATGTTGTTCTTGGTGCGGCAAGACTCCCGGCCGCTTTCCCGCGAATGTCTGGATTGTCAGTCAATCTGTCAAGCATAAGATTTTTATCGACAGCTCGCGGCGCTCCGGGATAGGGTTTGAAAAACAAGAATTGAGGAATTCGCTCAGTGCGGCAGGATGAGGGGCAGGGCGCCGGTGCAACGCTCGCAAAGTTTGTCGCTGCTGCGTCATGGGCGGATGTCGTTCCGCAAAGTCATGAAGCCAAACGGTCGATACTGAATTTCTTCGCCACCGCGCTCGGTTCGGCTTATGACCCGGCTGTTACATCCGGGCTGCGGACGCTATCTTCATTCAGCGGTCCTGCAACATCCGCCATCGTTGGCCGGCCGGAACGGCTTGATGCGCTCGGCGCGGCGTTTATCAATGCGATCTCGGCCAACCTGCTCGATTTTGATGACACGCATCTGGACACGATCATCCATCCGGCGGCCCCCGTTGCCGCGCCGGTCCTGGCGCTGGCGCAAGCGCGGGGTTTTTCCGGCCGGGACGTGATCACGGCGTTCATTCTCGGAGTGGAAGTGGAGTGCCGGGTCGGAAATGCGGTTTCTCCCGCACATTACGCCCGCGGCTGGCATATCACCTCGACCTGTGGAGTCTTCGGCGCGGCCGCCGCGTGCGCCAAGCTGCTGGGACTTTCGGCGGACGGGATTGCGAATGCGATCGGAATTGCCGCGAGCCAATCGGCCGGCATCGTCGAGAACCTTCCGAGTGCGGCCAAGAATGTCAGTGTTGGTAACGCGGCCCGCAACGGCCTGTTTGCGGCGTTGCTTGCCGCAGAAGGCTATGACGCTTCTGCACGTGCGATCGAGGGGCCGCTCGGCTGGGCGCGCGCCATGGGGGATGTCCCCGATCTTGAACGCCTGGTTGGCGGCCTTGGCGAGAGCTGGGAAATCGCAAAGAACACCTACAAACCCTATCCCGCGGGGATCGTCTTTCACGCCGTCATCGACGCCTGCTTCAAATTGCGGGCGAGGCTGAACCAGAACGTTGGCAATATCGTATCGATAACGGTGCAGGGTTCGGCGCTGCTGCTCGCGCGCGGCGATCGTCCGGTTCGCAACGAGCGTGATGCGCGGGTCAGCATCCATCATTGCGCCGCCTGCGCGCTGTTGCTTGGCTCGGCGGGAGTTGCGGAATTCAGCGAGCCGATTGTATTTCA
>DASSXN010000015.1:0-6128 GCA_035703785.1 Xanthobacteraceae bacterium | reverse complement strand
CCGGCATGATGCGAACGAGACCTTTCATAAATCCATAGGCAGGATGAAACGGTTTCTCGCCCGCTTCGGCTGCCGTGGTCGATTTGCGGACGCGACGAACCACTCGCTTGCGTTTTTCCATAATCGACCTGCTCGCCTGATCAATCCAGATTTCGTCAACGCTATCGAAGCCGTTGTTGTCCTACCACACGATATCGAGACGAGGCCGGCAACTTGGGGGCGCCGGTGAGCGAGCCGGATTACTCCCCCTCCCCCTCCGGCGCCGGAATGCGCGTCTCGTGGAAGCCGCGCGCGTGCATGACATAGACCTCGCGCACCAGGATGTGGGTCGCGACCTCGTTCTCGGTGCGGCCGAGCTTGCCGAGGGTGGCCAGCAAGGCGAGATAATTGAAGGTCTCGATCGGGAGCGTCAGGCTCAAAGCCCTCGCTTCCGAGCGGTTTTCCGGTCGCGCCATCGGTCTCAACGCCTCACATTATAATCCGATTATAATGCCATTTTAACTCTTGGCAGGCGAGTCGAATCGTGCGACGATTCGAATCGGCGAGGGTTCTCGCTTAGCAGCGACAAGAAGCGGCCCCGATAAAGTGCAGCGTACGGGCGCCACTCCAACAGCGGGTTTGCCATCCTTGAGGCGGGATGCGGCTCGGTGAAATGCGGCGTAGTGCTTGGTGGGGCTGATCTTTTCGGCGGAGCGGCTGCCACCGCGCTTTGGGGTTATGTCTGGGGCATCTTTTCCGGATCGGCTCCTAAAGCCGCGCACCGATTTTCGCTTCGAGGCTTGCGTCTCGCGGTTGCCCGCTGCGCGCGGCCATCGCCCTGTCGGCGGCCCAGAACGGCCGCGGCACTAGAGCGAGGCCGTTTCCAATGTCCCCATCAATCGCCCCATCAATCCCTATTCCGTCACCCGCTATTCCACCGAACGCAGCCAGTGCTGCCGCAGTTGATTCGGCGATCATCGCGCCGGCGCCAAAGAGCATCCCTTCTTCGAACGCAACCTCTACGGCGACTTCTACGGCGACTTGGACGCCTGAGCGCATCGAGCAGCTGCGCAGTTGCGTCGGGAGCGGCATGACCTGTAGCCAGATCGCCGCCGCGATTGGCGTCTCGCGCAACGCAGTGATCGGCAAAATCCATCGGCTCGGTCTATCGTCGGGGCGGCCCGCGGGTGCGGGTGTGCGTGCGAACTGCCCTCCGCGCGCGCGGCACCCGCGGGGACCGACGCAGCGGCGGTTGTTGCGGCTTGCCTACGCCCAGGCGCCACTCGATGAGATCATGTCAAGCATCGCGGTGATCAGCACGCATCCGTGCTCGCTCATGGACATTGACACGCACCAATGCCGTTGGCCGATTGGCGATCCGGCCTCAACGCATTTTTTGTTCTGCGGCAATGACGCCATCGCCGGCCTTACATATTGCGTCGGCCACGCGCGCATGGCCTACCGCGCGCCGGCCACGCGGCGCTGAAAAAACCCTCTCCCCTCGCGGGAGAGGGTGCCGAGTGCAGCACGCTAGTGCTGCACGAGCCGAGTGAGGGGGACGGGATGGGGCCCCTCACCCGCTTCACTCGCTACCCTCGCCACAGCCGATGCTTTGGATCCGCGTCGTTTAACAAGAACGGCGTCCGAAGGACGCTTATGACCCTCTCCCGCAAGCTGCGCGGCTGACCGCGACACGAATCGATGCCGCTGCTAGCATCCCCCAATCGCGTCGAAGGGGAATGCCGTGACTCGCAACAACGTGCTCTATCTCGTCATCGGCGCGCTTGCGGTCGCCGTCGCCGTGCTGAGCTACCGGCTCTATCAGGACCGCCACCAGCCCAAGGGCGTCCATATCGACGTCGGCCCGGGTGGCCTGTCGATCCAAGGCAAATAGCGACAAATAAAAAGCAAATAGCGGAAGCGGCGGGCGTTCGGATTGAACGCGGCGTTTAAAGCATGATCCCGAAAAGTGGATGCCGGTTTCCCGCCTGCGCGAAGCCCAGCCAGTCGCGAGTCCTTTCGTTCGAAGCTTCGGCGGGCGAAGCCAGGTCGGGAAAGATCATGCTCAAATAACAAGCTAAAGCGAAGTACCGAATCAACTTAGAATCATTTCGCTTTAGTCGTCGTCCCGATAGCCGTCGCCGCGGCGGAAAAAGCCGCCGCCCCAGAACGGTTCAGACCGCGACCGTCCGGCTTCGAGCGCTTGGTTCCCTTGGCTCGCCTGATTCCCTTGGGTCCGATCGGTCTCCTCGGGCTGCTCACGCGTGATCACGCGCGACCTGTTACGATAACGTGTGTCGCGCCCGTACCGCCGCGTATCAGATCGCGAAGCGTCGGACCGATAACCGCTGTTGTCCTGATCTCCTCTGGCGTCGCCATAAGATTGATCTGCGGCGTCGCCATAAGACTGTTCTCTCGTTCTGCCGTATGACCGCTCCCTGCGATTGCCGTAAGAATCGTAGAGCCGATCGTAACCGCGCGCATCTTGCCGGCGCTGCGAAGCCGCTCCTGTGGAATCATCGTTGCCGCCGTTACGCCAGCCATTCGCGCCAAAGATGGTTTGGTGTCTGCTATGACGGCCACGGCGCGAAGTGTAAGCGCGATCCTGATCATCCGCGGTCGCGGCGGTGTCCGCGCGATCGCTGTTTGCCTCTTTGCGATCCGTTTCGTTCGTCGCGCGATCGCTGGTCTGTGCAGCGGCAGGCGGTGGCGGGGCTTGCTGCTGCGCGCTGGTCGCACTTGCCGCGTTCTGATGCGCGCGCGACAGCGCATCGGGCCAGCGCGGCTGCGGCTGCTGCGTGGTGGTCGCGGCTTGCGTTGTTGCGGTTTGCGGTTGCAGCTGTGACGCCGGCCCGAGCGGTTTCGCCGTCAACAGTTGCGGTGAAACTTGTGCTTGCGCAGGAGCCGAACTGCGCTGCGGCGCGGGCGGCGGTCCCGACATTCCGGCCGATGGATCCGGAATGGCGCCGCCGACAATTCTGACCGGCTTCGTCGAACGCTGATCCACGACGCTCGCCGCACTGTCGGCGCGCGCATCCGGCCGCGGCTGCGAACCCGGTTCCCAGGTCAAGGCGCTGTCGACCGCGAACATCGCGAAACCGCCGATCATGCCGCCGACAAGCGCGGCACCGGCGATCACCGGCACAATCCGCGTCGCACGCCGCGTCGCACGGAGGAACCAGTCAACATCGGAATAGCCGCTGCGCATGGCGAACTCCCTTGGAACTCCGGGTTCCCCGTGCGCCGTGATCCGAAGTCAACGGCAACGCACGAGTTCACGCCGCCGTTCCTCTCGTTGTTGTTCCATGCGTTGTTCCATGCCGGCGCGCTTTGCAGCGCGAGATTTTACGCCTCAGGCAGCGCGATTGTCCGCGTCTCGACAAGTCGGCATAGCTGGGCCGCGGAACGCGCGCGCCGTCTGCGAGTTTCCTATCCGACTCATTGTCCGAGGGAGGTCGAGAAAAATTAATCGTGGAGCGGAACCAAATGACACCGCACGATCAGGAGCTTTTGGAAAAACAATTGCATGGAATCGATAATCGCCCACCCGAGGGCGTTTTCATGCTCGCCATGGCCGCCGTATTTTTTACTGGCATGGCGGTCGGGGGATTCCTGTTCGCCTATACCGATCAGCCGCCGCTGCGGATCGCGGCAAACGACATCGCCGCCCACACGGGCCAGCCGGTCTTGCCGACCACGCGCTAAAATTCGTCGCCAGCGCTGACGGCCGATTACTGTTCCGGCCAATTACTGTTCCGGTTCGGTGGTGAAGAACAGCGGATAGCCCTTGCTTTTGCCGAGCTCGGTGCCTTCCTTGGCCTTGGTCTCGGCAACGTCGCGGGTATAGACCGCGATCACGCAAGCGCCGCGCTGGTGCGCCGTCATCATCACCCGATAGGCTTGATCGCCGCTCATGCGGAAGACCGCCTTGAGCACCAGCACGACGAATTCGCGCGGCGTGTAATCGTCGTTGAGCAGGATGACTTTGTAGAGCGGCGGGCGCTGGGTTTTGGCCTTCGTCTTGGTGCGCGGCGCAACGATGGTTTTGGTCATTGCAGAGCCCTCGAACACATCGCGCCAACATTTCGCGCCAACAATTCGCGCAAAGGCCGATCGCGATCAAAGACCGTTATCGATCGGAAAATCTGTGCGCCGAAAATCTGTGCACGCTCGCGGCCGTGCTCCAAATGCACGCTCTCTTGCACGACCGACCGCGCCAATCTCGCAAGCTTCGCAATATAGTCGCTTACCAGCGGTCATTCCAATGCGCGGGCTTCGCGCCTGGGAACCAGGCGCCGCATGTGGCGTTGATGACCGCTTTTGTGCAAACATTGCCGTGCTGAACTCATCCGGTAAGAATCTTCGCGAGGCTCGCCATGCACATTCTCTGGGTGATCATCATCGGTTTTGGCGCCGGCATCATCGCGCGCTTGCTGGCGCCCGGACCAAACAATCCGGCCGGTTTCATTCTCACGACGCTGCTCGGCATCGGCGGCGCTTTCGTCGCCACTTTCATCGGCCAGGCGATCGGCTGGTACGGACCGGACCAAGGCGCAGGTCTGATCGGCGCCGTTATCGGCGCGCTGGTCGTCTTATTCATCTGGCACCGACTGGTATCGGCGCGCGCTATCCCAGACCCCGGCGCCAGACGCTGGCTTTAGACTGGACCGGCGTCCGGCGCGGCGACTTGCGCTCGACGACGACCGCGCGCGCGACACCGCCGCGGCCCGGAATGGTTAGCCGGCTATCGGGCCGCCGCATTTTCAGAACGGCCCGCCTCGCCTCCTCGGCCGGGACGGACATCAATGCGACGACGATCTCGATTTGGCCCGCAAGGTCCTCGGTGAGACCCTGCGCGGCCAGGACAGCATCGTCTAGAGTCGGCGGATCGCGCCGCACCCGGCGCAAGCCGTCCTTTGTCTCCCATATCTCGCTCAATGTCGTACCTTGCGCACCAGCCGCCCTTTCGCCGATTATTATCAGCGATTTACCGCGCTGCAGCAAGTAAATTGTGCAGTGCACTCACGGGATTGTTAACGCCGTGAGCGGCTATTGGTTCGTGGGGAGAAGGCGATTCGCCTAGCGGCCGGCCATTTCGCTGAACAGCACGCCGCCCTTAGCTTTTGCAGTTCTGGGGGTCTCGACCAGCGATACCGTGACCTGATCGGCGGTCGTACCCGCGTTCTTGACCACGGCTTGCGTGATGTCTTTCACCAGTCCGCGCTTCTGCTCGAGCGAGCGACCCTCCAAGAGATAGACGACGACTTCCGGCATGCGCGCCTCCATTGTTGCCGGCCTGCCGCACCCTGATGATTAGTCGTTTATCGGGAGCGAGATGGGCTTGCTTGAAATTCGGGTGCGTACTATCGGAAAGTTCCCGGGAAGGCACAACAGGGAGCTCACGATGAAACGTTTGGTTTTTGCAGTTGGTGTATTGGCGCTCGGCTTTGCTGCTTCGACGCCGGCGCGGGCGGATTTCTCCGTCATGCGCTTCGAACTCGGCTTCTGCCGGATCTGGTGGAATAACGGCATCAACCCGATCGGCGCCGGCTGGGCTCGCGTCGCGACCGCGCCGGACTTCTCGGGCGCCTGGGCCGCGCAAGACGCCGCGGTGAAGAAGGGTAAGTGCAGGTAACAGTGCAAGTAATTCGGCAAGTAACTCGGCAAGTAACGCGGTAATTAATTTAGCTTCGACTTTTCTTCGCTGATTTTGTGATGTCGCTGCCCGCTGCCAAGCGGGCGGCGACAAACTTTTTGCTCACGAGCGTCAGCGGCGCGGGGCATTCTCGCTGCAGCTCGTGCGGCCTCTGATTTATCGTTTGCCTTTGCGGCCGCGGCTCTACTGTGAATTCGGGTAATACGACCGGCCGCCGTGAGACGCAAACGCTCGCCGGAAAATCGAACCTATTCCGGGAAACGGAGCGTTCTTCTTGGACGTGGCATGACGCTTTGCCTTTTTCGGCGGCTCTGCCTGCTCCGGCGCTTGTGGTGCCATCTGGCGCATCAGCCGGTGCAGCTTCGACGACTTTCGGCGGCTCTGCCGCTGCCGGCAATGCGGTCGCCGCCGAAGCTGAGACGGTTGCCGCAGCGGCTGCGGTCACGCCCGTATCGGCCGTAGTGGCGGCTGGGGCGGACACGATCCCGCTGGC
>DASSXN010000020.1:0-2408 GCA_035703785.1 Xanthobacteraceae bacterium | reverse complement strand
TGGCGAAGCGGGTGGCGCAGCTACTCCGGTCAATGCTGGCCGCAGCCGACGCCGGCGATTTGATCGGGGGGCATCACGATGAACATGCTGCTCAATTTGGAAAGCCCGGTGACGACGGCGCATCGCGCCAAGCTGGCCTATATTTACGTGCGCCAATCGACCGCCGGCCAAGTCCGTCAGCATCAGGAGAGCACCGAACTGCAGTATCGGCTGGTCGATCGTGCAGCCTTGTTCGGCTGGCCCAAGGAACGGATTGAGGTCATTGATGACGACCTCGGGAAGTCCGGTACGTCGAGCGACAGCCGCGGCGGCTTCCAGCGGCTGATCGCCGAGATTGGCCTCGGGAAGGCGGGGCTGGTGCTGAGTCTGGATGCCTCGCGGCTGGCGCGCAACAACCACGATTGGCATCAGCTCTTGGAATTGTGCTCGCTGTTTGGAGTGCTGATCGCCGATGGCGAGCGCGTGTACGATCCGTGCGCCTATCATGACCGTCTGCTGCTCGGCTTGTCCGGGATCATGAGCGAGGCTGAACTTCATCAGATTAAGCTGCGGCTGCATCAAGGCGAGCGGCAGAAGGCGGCGCGAGGCGAGCTGAGGGTGCCGTTGCCTGCCGGGCTGGCGTATGGTCGCGATGGCCGGATTGGCTTCAATCCCGATGAAGAAGTGCACACGCGGCTGCTCCATTTGTTCGCCAAGTTTCGCGAGCTGCGCAGCGCCAAGGCGGTGATGCGCCATTTTCAAGAGGCCAACTTCCTGGTGCCGGTACGACCGCTAGACGGGCCATCGCCGCATGACGTCGTGTGGCGGCCGGCGAGCAACGCACGCATCCTTCAGGTTCTGAAGAACCCCGCTTATGCGGGAGCCTATGTTTACGGCCGCCGTCGACGCACGCCAATCGGCCGCCGTTCCGGTTCACGGCAGGGCGCGACCGAAGCCGTGGCGATTCAGGATTGGCCGGTTTGCTTGAAGGACGCATTTCCGGGATATATCGATTGGGAGGAGTTCATGGCGAACCAGCGGCGGCTCGCGGACAATCTCAATCACTACGATGCGAACCGCCATGGGGTGCCGCGCCAGGGCAACGCATTGCTGCAAGGCATTGCTATTTGTGGCCGCTGCGGCCGCCGCATGGGGCTGCATTATCCCGGCCAGAACGGCAACTACCCTGTCTATCTTTGTCGCGCCGATCAGCATCAACATGGCGGGCCGCGCTGTCAGGAGGTGCGCGCCTTGGGCGTCGATGCGGCGGTCGAAAGATTGTTACTCGAAGCGCTGACACCCGATCGCCTCGCTCTCGCGATTGCCGCTCTCGGCGAGCTTGAGAACGAAGCCCGCGCGCTCGAGCATCAATGGTCGCTCAAGCGCGAGCGAGCGCGCTATGAGGCGGAGCGGGCGCGCCGTCAATATGATGCCGTCGAACCCGAGAACCGTCTGGTGGCAAGGTCTTTGGAGCGCGTATGGGAGGACAAGCTCCGGCAAGCGGAGCAGATCGACATTGAATACGAGAGTTGGCGCCGCCAGCAGCCGATATCGCTTGCCGCGGCGGACCGCGCTCAGATTATCTCGTTGGGTGAGGATCTTCCCAAACTGTGGGATGCGGCGAGCGTGGTCGAGCGCAAGCAGATCCTTCGGCTCGTCGTGAAAGAGGTCGTCCTCGATCAGCGGCCCGAGAGCGGCCAAGTCTGGATCAGAATCATCTGGCAGACCGGTGCCGTCAGCGAGCACAAGGTCCGGCGCAATGTGAGCAGCTACCGCAATTACGCCGACGTCGCGACTCTTGAAGCACGGGTTCGCGATCTCGTCGTCGCGCAAAAGATGGATCGCGAAATCGCCAGGGCCCTCAATGCGGACGGCCTACTGTCAGCTCACGGTCGGCCGTTCAGCGGCGGTGAGGTCCATTTGCTACGCAAACGTTGGAATATCCCAACGGTGAAGATCAACCGAACAGAACACAATCCCCGACAATGGCCGGATGGGACATACTCCGTTCAAGGCGCCGCTGAGGCGCTTACGATTTCTACGCAAACCGTCTTCAAATGGCTTCAGAAAGGACGATTATCCGGCCACCAGATCACCAAAGGAATGCCTTGGCAAATCAACCTTTCGAACACGCAGATCGTTGAGTTGAGAACACAAGTACGACGCACAACTCTTTCGAAGAAGGAGGCATCATGAGGTCGTCGGCTCGCCGAACACCGTGCCCCACTCGCCGATTGAGCGGTTGCTGGTGATCAGAATGCTGCCCCGCTCGTAGCGGCGCGAGACGAGCTGGAAGAACAGATGCGCCGCATTGGGCTCGAACGGCAAATAGCCGAGCTCATCAACGATCAGCAGTTTCGGCTTACCGAAGTGGGTGAGGCGGTCCTCGAGCCGGCCCTCGACATGGGCCTTGGCGAGCTGGGCCACCA
>DASSXN010000121.1:0-10212 GCA_035703785.1 Xanthobacteraceae bacterium | reverse complement strand
CTGCTGCGCCTGGGCAAGGCCGATCCACAGCGCGGCCGCGACTACAAAGAAGACTCTCGCAACAGCCATTCCCGTCTAACGCACAAGCGCGCCATTCGTGCATGCCTACTTGACCGCCGCGTCCGCTCCTTTGCGTTTGAGCGCCGTGCCGATCTCGTCGAAGATCGCTGGATCGTCGATGGTGGCGGGCATTTGCCAGGCCTCGCCGTCGGCGATCTTCTTCATGGTGCCGCGCAGAATCTTGCCGGAGCGGGTTTTCGGCAGCCGCGCCACGGTGATCGCGATCTTGAACGCTGCCACTGGTCCGATTTTTTCGCGAATGAGAGCGACGCATTCCTTCTCGATCTCGACGGGCGCGCGGTTCACGCCGGATTTGAGCACGATGAAGCCGCATGGCACCTCGCCCTTGAGCGCATCCTTGACGCCGAGCACGGCGCATTCGGCAACATCGGGATGCGAGGCGAGCACTTCCTCCATGCCGCCGGTCGAGAGCCGGTGGCCGGCGACATTGATGATGTCGTCGGTGCGGCCCATCACGAAAATGTAGCCATCGTCGTCTCTAAAGCCGGCATCGGCGGTTTTGTAATAGCCGGGGAATTCTTCGAGATAGCTTTCGCGCATGCGTGCGTCGGCCTGCCACAGCGTCGGCATGCAGGCCGGCGGCAGCGGCAGCTTGACCACGATCGATCCCATCTTGCCGGGCGGCAGTTCGCGGCAACCCTCGTCGACGATGCGGATGTCGTAACCGGGCATCGCCACGGTCGGCGAGCCGTGTTTGACCGGCAGCATGCCGAGGCCTACCGGATTGCCGGCAATGGCCCAGCCGGTCTCGGTCTGCCACCAATGGTCGATCACCGGAACGTTGAGGAGCTTTTCCGCCCAGACAAGCGTATCGGGATCGGCGCGCTCGCCGGCGAGGAAGAGAGTGCGGAATTTCTTCAGGTCGTATTGCGCCAACAGCTTGCCTTGGGGGTCTTCTTTTTTGATGGCGCGGAACGCCGTCGGCGCGGTGAACATCGCGGCGCAGCCGTGCTCCGAAATCACGCGCCAGAACGCGCCGGCGTCCGGCGTGCCGACCGGCTTACCTTCGTAGAGGATCGTGGTGCAGCCGTGAAACAGCGGCGCATAGACGATGTAGGAATGTCCGACCACCCAGCCGACGTCGGAGGCGGCCCAATACACTTCACCCGGCTCGACGCCGTAGAGGTTCTTCATCGACCATTTGAGCGCGACCAGGTGACCGCCATTGTCGCGGACCACGCCCTTCGGCCGTCCGGTCGTCCCCGACGTATAGAGAATGTAGAGCGGATCGGTCGCTTGCACCGGCACGCAATCGAAAGCGGAACGGGCATGAATGAGCGCGTGATCGCGCATTTGCGCCCAGTCGCGGTCGCGATCTTCGATGAGTGCCGCTTGCGCCTGCGGCCGCTGCAAGATCAGACAGGTTTGCGGCTTGTGCGCAGCGAGCGTGATCGCCTCGTCGAGTAGCGGCTTATATTGCACGATGCGTCCTGGTTCGAGCCCGCAACTTGCAGACAGGATGACTTTCGGCTTGCTGTCGTCGATCCGGGTGGCGAGTTCACGCGCGGCAAAGCCGCCGAACACGACAGAATGAATAGCCCCGATGCGGGCGCAAGCGAGCATGGCGATGACCGCCTCGAGCACCATCGGCATATAGAGGATGACGCGGTCGCCCTTGCCGACGCCGAGGTCGCGCAGCATGCCGCCGAGCACTTGCGTTTCAGTCAACAGCCGATGGTAAGTCAGGGTGCGCTTTAAGCCGGCGAGCGGCGAATCGTAAATGATCGCAGGTTGCTCGCCGCGTCCGGCATTGACTTGCCGATCCACCGCATTGAAGCAGGTGTTGCAGACTCCGCCGACAAACCAGCGGCCGTAAACTCCGGCGCTAGGATCGAATACTTTTTTGGGTTGCTCGATCCAGTCGATATCGGCGGCCGCTTCGCCCCAAAATCCGAACGGGTCGCGCTGCCAGCGCGCATAGATCTCGTGATAGCGGCTTGAGCGAATGTCCATGGCCGTGCCTTCATGGCTGGCGGTGGCTTGAGACTATACGCCTGGCATGCGGGCACGAACAGCAAGGCGGCCGGACGGCAAAAAGCGACTTCTTTGCCTATTCGCTCCGTCAAAACTTTTCGCTAGGCTCGGCGTTGGCAGCAAACGTCGTCGGGGAGCGAAAAATGCCCAGTCCCTACGATACCGATCTTGATCGCAACCCCGCGAATTTCCAGCCGCTGACGCCGTTATCGTTTCTCGCGCGCGCGGCCGCGGTCTATCCCGACCATCCCGCCGTCATCCACGGCGCACGAAGCTTCACCTATCGAGAATTTTATGCGCGGACGAGGCGCCTTGCATCCGCGCTTGCCCGGCGCGGCATCAAGCGCGGCGAGACAGTCGCTGTCGTGCTGGCCAATACGCCGGCGATGCTGGAGGCCCATTACGGGGTCGCGATGGCCGGCGCCGTGCTCAACACCATCAACACGCGGCTCGACGCGGCGATCATTGCTTTCACGCTCGACCACGGCGATGCCAAAGTGCTGATCACCGACCGTGAATATTCGCGGGTGGCCAAAGAGGCCCTCGCCGCCTGCAAGAGCAGGCCGCTGGTGATCGATTACGACGATCCGGAATTCACCGGCGCCGGCGAGCGCCTCGGCGAAATCGAATACGAGGACTTACTGAACGGCGGCGATCCGGATTTTGCCTGGCTGATGCCGGGCGACGAATGGGACGCGATTTCGCTCAATTACACTTCGGGCACCACCGGCGATCCCAAAGGCGTCGTCTACCACCACCGCGGCGCGTATCTCCTGGCGATGGCCAATGTCATCACCTGCGGCATGGGTAAGCATCCGGTTTATCTGTGGACGCTGCCGATGTTCCATTGCAACGGCTGGTGTTTCACCTGGACGCTGTCGGTGGTCGCCGGCACCCATGTCTGCCTGCGCGCGGTGCGCGCGCCGGCGATGTACGACGCCATTGTTACGCGCAAGGTCACGCATCTTTGCGGCGCGCCGATCGTGATGTCGACGCTGCTCAACGCGCCAGCGCATGAGAAAAAACCGCTGCCGCATGTCGTTCAATTCGCGACCGCCGCAGCGCCGCCGCCCGAGGCCGTGCTGGCGGCGATGAAGGCCGCCGGCTTCAACGTCACGCATCTTTATGGCTTGACCGAAACCTATGGGCCTGCCGCCATCAATGATTGGCATCGCGAATGGGAAGCGCTGAGTTCCTCCGATCAAGCGACCAGGAAAGCGCGCCAGGGCGTCGCCTATCCGGTGCTGGAAGCGCTCGATGTGATCGATCCGGAAACCATGCAGGCGGTGCCGCGCGACGGCGAGACTCTGGGCGAGGTGATGTTCCGCGGCAATGTGGTGATGAAAGGCTATCTAAAAAACAAATCAGCGAGCGCGGCAGCCTTTGCCGGCGGCTGGTTTCATTCCGGCGATCTCGGCGTCATGCATCCCGACGGCTATATCCAGCTCAAGGATCGTTCCAAGGACATCATCATTTCCGGCGGCGAAAACATCTCCTCCATCGAAGTCGAGGACGCGCTGTACAAACATCCGGCGGTCCAGGTGGTCGCCGTGGTCGCCAAACCAGATGAAAAATGGGGCGAGACACCGTGCGCTGTCGTCGAACTCAAGCCGGGCTCTACCGCCAGCGCCGACGAGCTGATCGCCTGGTGCAGGAAGAATCTGGCCTCCTACAAATGTCCGCGCCACATCGTGTTCGCCGAAATCCCGAAGACCTCGACCGGCAAGCTGCAAAAGTTCAAGCTGCGGGAGCTGGTGAAAAAAATGTGAGGCGCAAGCCGGTCCCCGCGATCACCCTTTCATATAGGTCCGGTTGAAGCGTGAATGTCCGGCGCGAAGCGGGCAATGATTATTACCTCGCCGCTAGCACAAGGCGGCGCAACGATTGTCTCTGAACTCTGGGAACTTAGTGGACGAGCGTGTCCTGCCTTAGCCGGGCGATCTCGTCTTTGACGTGCAATTTTTTACGTTTCAGTTCGGCAATGTGGAGGTCGTCGATCGAGGGGTGGGTGAGTGCTTCTGCGATTTCCTGCTCAAGCGCTTGGTGCCGTTTTTCAAGTTCCGCAAGATGCGATTCAATCGCCATGTGGCATGTCTCCTTGCAGATGGCCGGTTCCGATCGTTCCTACACCCTGACAATCGGCCTTAAGGATACTCCGCTTTTGCCCGCTCGAAAATCCCTGCCGGCATAGTTTGCGGCGGACTTGTGGGCGATTGGCCAAAACGCGATAATCGCTCGTCACTTAGTGCAGTTGGGTGCAGTCGGGTGCAAGCGGGTGCAAGACCCGGCGGCTTGTCGGCCGAAAAACCGCGCATTGTAGGCTCGGCGCGACCAGGTAGCGATGACCCAAGAGGAAGAACGCGAGCTTCGGGCGGAACTGGCGCGCCTGCAGCAGGAGCATCGCGACCTCGATGCCGCGATTACGGCGCTGCAAGGTTCGCCCGGCTCGGACCTCATCCAGGTGCAGCGCCTGAAAAAGCGCAAGTTACACCTGCGCGACCGCATCACCTTTATCGAGGATCAGCTCACGCCCGACATTATTGCGTGAGAGCCGCTATCGGCATGGGTGCGGCAATTTCGCCTCCGCGAAATGCAAAATTGGATCAGAGGCTAACCGACGGCTTCGATTCGGCCGGCGAAATACGACCTGGCTTGGTCGGGGCAAAAATTCGCCCGACGCGGCTTGGCGCCGGCCGGATCCGCGGCGAACCTTTATGACAAAGTTTTGATGTGGAACTGAAGACGGTGGACGGTCAAACCCCGCTGCTGTGAAAAGCCGCGTGGCGCCGCAACAACTTGATCGCCGGCAGGACAGCCCCGGAGAAGGCGCCAAAGATGGCTGCATTCTGTCAGGGCCATTCAGTGTGCATTCACCAATAAATGGGATTTTAGAGGCCACAGTCGCAATCTGGGATTGCGAGCGAAACGTGAGGTGAAGTCATGAAAAGAATACTGACCGCCCTCGTCGCTGCCGCCACCCTCGCCGGCGCAGCGGTGGCAACTTCGGCGCCCGCGGAAGCGCGTGGGGGCTGGGGCTGGGGTTGGGGCCTTGGCGGCTTCGCCGTCGGAGCCGCTGTCGGCACCGCACTGGCGGCGCCGTACTACTATCCATACGGCTACTATGGCTATTACGCGCCGTATCCCTATCCGCCGCCCTGCGTGTGGCGCCGGGTCTGGAACGGCTACGCTTGGGTTCGCGCCTGCGTCTGACCGACCATGCACGTGAACCAAGTAGACGAAAACAGTTGAGGCGTTTCCTCGGCGGAAACGCCTCCCACTTGCGAATGATGACGATTTTCGGCACCTAACTTCCGCCAAAGAGTGGCTCTTGAGTTTCGGCGGGTTCGTCGCGAATTCGGGGGTTTCGGGGACTTCCGCCTGTCAACATCCCAGATCGGCACCCGGCCGATCATATGAGGAAAACACATGCATAAGTCGCTTGTGGGCCTCGCCGCGGCTGCGGCGTTGGGCTTCGCTGCGGTCGCAGCGCCGGCGAAAGCGGATTGCGTCGGCTGCGCCGTCGGCGCCGGAATTCTCGGCGGTGTCGCCGCCGGCGCCATTATCGGCAGCGCCATCGCCAATAGTCCGCCGCCTCCGCCGCCACCGGCCTACTACTATCCGCCGCCTCCGCCTGCGGCCGTCTATTATCCGGCCCCAGGCCCGGGCTATGCCGCGCTGGCGCCGGGCTGCTACTGGGGCAAGCGCCAGGTTTGGGTCGAAGGCTACGGCTATCGCTGGCGAACCGTGCAAATCTGCCAGTAACGAGTCTGCCGACTTAAGCGCGGTAGCGCTTTGAATTTGGACCGGCCGGCCTGGGCCATCCGGCCGGTCTTTCCGTGCGATGTGACTGTCGAATGTGGGCGTGCGCTTTGGAGCCGACTGTATTAGGCAGTCCGACTTCCGCCGTGCGAGGATGCCGATAGACGCCACCACAAAGGTGAGCCTGCCGCTGCGTTGGCGGGCAACGGCGATGTCCAAGAGCTTGCTGGGTCGGCTCTGGCAGAAGAAACCGCGCATACGATCCGGCTCACGCACAATGCTGGCACTCGGTTGGACTGCCGTCATCGCCTTGTGTCTCTACGCGGCGCTGGCGACGACGATCTATCTCGCGCAGCGCTCGTTGATGTATTTCCCCGACACCGCCCACGTGCTTCCCGCGGCGGCAGGATTGCCCGAAGCCGAAGAAGTGCCGCTCACCGCGGCCGACGGCGCGCGCGTCGCCGCCTGGCACGTGCCGCCCCGCGACGGCAAACCGGTGATCCTGTACTTCCACGGCAATGGCGGCGCGCTGCGCTTTCGCGTCGAGCGCTTCCGTAGACTTATCGCTGACGGGATCGGGCTCCTCGCACTGGAATATCGCGGCTATGGCGGCTTGGCCGGCAGCCCAAGCGAAGAGGGGCTGATTGCCGACGCGCAAGTCGCCTATCGCTTCGCCGCCGCGCGCTACCCGGCGCAACAACTCGTCTTGTGGGGCGAGTCGCTCGGCTCGGCCGTCGCGATTGCCATTGCCGCAGAGCGGCCAGTGGGCCGCGTCATTCTCGAAGCGCCATTTACGTCGGCGGTGGCGGTCGGCGCCCGGCATTACTGGTATCTGCCGGTCTCGCTGTTGATGAAGGATCAGTTCCGGTCCGACACGCGCATCGGCAAGGTCACGGCGCCGGTCATGATCATGCACGGCGTGCACGACCACGTCGTTCCTTACGCGATGGGCGAACGATTATTCGATCTCGCCAACCAGCCGAAACACTTTGTGCGTTTTCTGGACGGCGGTCACGAAGACCTTGACGCCAACGGAGCGCTTGACGCAGTCGGGCGTTTTCTCGCGGGCGATCTCGATTAGAACTTCACTGCGGGGCTGTCATCAATTCCAACACGTGCCCGTTCGGATCGCGAAAATAGAAGCCGCGGCCGCCGCCCCAATTGTTGAGCTTGCCGTCTTCGAGGCTCCACGGCGCGCTGCCGAATACGATCTTGGCCTTTTTGACCCGGCCGAAAATCGCGTCAAACTCGCGATCGGTGACATGGAACGCGAGATGATGGCTGTCGAAATCGGCGTCATCGTCGAACAGCAAGGTCAGTTCCTTGTTCACCCGTACCGGCGCGAAGTGCCCGGTGCGCGCGCGCTTTAATCCGAAAATCTGGGCGAAGAATTTTGCCGCGGCCGCCTTGTCGCGCGCCGGTACGATGGTGTGGTTGAGCGTAATGGTCATGTCGCCTCCTTTCGGCGCGTGATGCCCTAATGAAACGCTCAAAACGTCGGATAGGTCTGTCCGACCTTGCCGCCGACGCGGGCGAAGCCCTCCTTGGCGGGCTGGTACTTGTCGTTGATATTGAGCGCCTTGGCGTACGAACCCGCGGCCTTGTCCTTCTGTCCCAGCCGCTCATAGGCGAGCCCGCGGCTGGACCAAGCGCGCAAATTCAGCGGATCCATCTGTACCGCCTCGTCGAGATCGCTGGCCGCCGATTTGGTATCGCCGAGCGCCAGATAGCTCAGCGCGCGCGCCACATAGGGCTCGGTCTTTTTGTTGGCAAGCCCTAATGCAGTCGAGAAATCATCGATCGCGAAGGCGTGCTGACGCTGGCTCTGATACAGGAGCCCGCGATTGTAATAAGCCTCCGGATTTTCCGGCTGCAGCCCGATTGCTTTGTTGAAATCCTCAAGTGCCTGGTTGTTGCGTCCCAGCTCGCGGTAGACGATGCCGCGGCCGACATAGGCCGCCGCGTAAGAGGGATCGATCGCCAGCGCCTTGTTCTCATCGGCAAGCGCCTGATCGAGCTTGTTGATCCGGCGATATACGAGCGCGCGATTGGCATAGGCCTGCGCGTAATTGGGATCGAGGCTGATCGCCTTATTGAAGTCAGCCAGCGCCTGCTCGGGCCGGCCGGCTTCGCCATAGACCGAACCCCGCATATTGTAAGCCTGCGGATCGTCCGGATGCGCGGCAATGACCTCGCTGAGCGAAGCGACATTGGATTGCGGTCCGGGATAGAGCGGCTTGTCCTGGTCGGAGGCGCTTGGACCGGGAGTGGCACAGCCGGCGAGCGCGGACAGGCAGCCGGCGAGCGCAAATAGAGTGATTGGCAGCAGTACAAGCTGCGCCATTGCGCTCGGCCTCGACTTCGCCGGTTTGCCGCCCATCACGGCGCAACGATAACAGCCCGCACCGGCAAAAACTCGCCACGGCGGGACGATCATGCAGTCCGATTTTCCGCGGCCGAGCGAGGACATGGCGAAAGGGGCATGCCGAAAAAGCCAGAGCCTTATCGATACTGAGTCAAATCAGGATCGATAAGGCTCTGGCACAAGAATAAAGCTAAATCCGTCGTCGGTTAGCCGAACCGTGGCGCCCGCGGTGGACCCGATCTGGCGCCTCCGGCAGTGGGGGTGGGCTTGGGCTTCATCGGCAGCAGCCCTTCGCGCTGCAACCGCTTGCGGGCCAGCTTGCGGGCCCGGCGGATCGCTTCGGCCTTCTCCCGCGCTTTTCTTTCCGATGGTTTCTCGTAATGCCCGCGCAGCTTCATTTCGCGGAAAATGCCCTCGCGCTGCATCTTCTTTTTCAGCGCCTTGAGGGCCTGGTCGACGTTGTTATCACGGACAAGAACCTGCACGCGTGCTCCTCTTGCATTTCGATTCTAGGATTGCTTGATGCCGC
The DNA here is from genome assembly GCA_035703785.1 of Xanthobacteraceae bacterium. Classification (GTDB taxonomy): domain Bacteria; phylum Pseudomonadota; class Alphaproteobacteria; order Rhizobiales; family Xanthobacteraceae; genus BOG-931. The sequence goes on along the minus strand of DASSXN010000121.1, from coordinate 1,504 downwards.
ACGGCCAAAGACCTGCGCCACCTTGGCGCGGGCTGTAGCAGAACAGCGCCAAAAAGTCCACCGCAACGCACTAGTCGTCAAACACGCGCGTGACGTGGCCCATCTTGCGGCCCGGACGAATCACCGTTTTGCCGTAGAGATGCACGGCAACCCCGGGCACATTGAGATAGCGCCGGTAATCTTCGACCTCGCGGCCGATCAGGTTTGTCATCTCAACACGGCCGCGGCGAACCGGTTTGGCGAGCGGCCAGCCTGCTACCGCCCGGATGTGTTGCTCGAATTGCGATACCGACGCGCCGTCGAGCGTCCAATGGCCGGAATTGTGCACTCGCGGTGCGATTTCGTTCACCAAGAGCTCACCCTCACGCAGCACGAACATTTCGACGGCGAACACGCCGACATAGCCGAACTTCTCAGCGATGAGTTCGGCAATGCGCCGCGCCTGCATTGTGCCCTGTTGCGAAAGCGTTGCCGGCACCCGCGATGTTTTCAAGATATGGTCGCGATGCTCGTTCTCGGTCACGTCGAAACATTCCACGGCGCCGGCATGGCCGCGCGCCGCCACCACCGAGACTTCGCGCTGGAACGGTATGAACGCTTCGAGAATGCAGGGTTGGGCTCCGGCCTCGCGCCAGGCGGCCTCGGGATCGGTGCCGTTTTTGATGGTGACTTGGCCTTTGCCGTCATAGCCGAAGCGGCGGGTCTTGAGCACCGCGGGCCGGCCGATGTGCTCGACCGCGGCCTTCAGCGCGGCGGGGGAGGAGACTTCGGCGAAGGCGGCGGTTTGGATGCCAAGACTCGTAACGAAGTTCTTCTCGGCGAGCCGGTCCTGCGTCGTCGCCAGGATTGCCGGATCCGGCAGGACCGGAACGCGCGCGGCGAGAAAAGCAGCGGTCTCGGCGGGGACGTTTTCGAACTCGAAGGTGACGACATCGACATCCGCCGCAAATCGGTCCAGCGCCTCGGTGTCGGTGTAATCCGCGCAGGTGACGCGATGCACGACGTCAAAGGCCGGCGAATCCGGGCTCGGCGCGAAAACATGACATCTGAAGCCGAGCCGCGCGGCGGCGAGCGCCAGCATGCGGCCGAGCTGTCCGCCGCCGAGGATGCCGATGGTCGCCTCGGGCTCGAGCACAGGCGCGGCTGCGCTCACGCGATATCCTTCGGCGCCTCGGGTACACCCGCGGTCTGCGCTGCCCGCCAGGCTTCAAGCCGCCGCGCCAGTGCCGCATCGTTGAGCGCGAGCACGCTGGCAGCGAGCAGCGCCGCATTGATCGCGCCGGCCCGGCCGATCGCGAGCGTGCCGACTGGCACGCCGGGGGGCATTTGCACGATCGAATACAACGAGTCTTGTCCGGACAGCGCCTTGGATTCGATTGGCACGCCGAAGACCGGCAAGCTGGTAAGCGAAGCAGTCATGCCCGGCAAGTGCGCGGCGCCGCCGGCGCCGGCGATAATCACCTTGAAGCCTTCGGCTTTGGCGCCTCTGGCGAAGGCGTATAAC
>DASSXN010000184.1:0-2302 GCA_035703785.1 Xanthobacteraceae bacterium | reverse complement strand
TCCCCCACAAGGGGGGAGGGAGCAGATCGCGCGTGCGTTCCAGCGCATCACTTCTGCCCCAAAAATTCTTTGAGTGCCGCGACGACCAGGCGGTTGGCTTCCTGGGTGCCCACCGTCATGCGCAACGCGTTCGGCAGCTTATAGGCGGTCGTCTGTCGCAAAATGAGCCCGCGCGCGGTAAGGTAGGCGTCGGCATCCTTGGCGGCGCGGCCCTTACTTTCCGGAAAATGGATCAGCACAAAATTGGCGACGCTCGGCGTGACCTTTAGACCGAGCTTGCCGATTTCCTGCGTCAGCCAATTGAGCCAGCGCGTGTTGTGTTCACGCGAGCGCTCCTGGTGCTCGAGGTCCTCGATCGCGGCAACACCGGCGGCAATGGCCGGTCCGGTGACGTTAAAGGGGCCACGAATGCGATTGATCGCGCCGACGATGTGCGCGGGCGCGAACATCCAGCCGAGGCGGAGCGCCGCGAGCCCGTGGATTTTGGAGAACGTTCGGCACATGACCACGTTCTCGGAGGTGGCGACCAGTTCGATGCCGGCTTCGTAGTCGTTACGCCGGACATATTCAGCGTAAGCGGCATCGATCACCAGAAGTACATCCGGCGGCAGCCCGCGGTGCAGGCGTTTGACCTCGTCGAACGACAGGCAGGTGCCGGTCGGATTGTTCGGATTGGCGATAAAGACGATCTTCGTCTTCTTGGTCACCGCGGCCAGGATGGCATCGACATCGGCCGTGTAATCCTTCTCCGGCGCGACGACGGGTTTTGCACCCGCGCCCAGCGTCACGATCGGATAGATCAGAAAACCGTGCGTGGTGTGGATCGCCTCGTCGCCGTCCACCAGATAGGCGTGCGCCAAGAGGTGTAACAGGTCGTCCGAACCTGCGCCGCAGACGATGCGATCGGGATCGAGCCCGAAAGCGCGCCCGATCGCTTCGCGCAGATCGCTGGCCGCGCCATCCGGGTAATCTTCAAGGTGATCGGCCCAGGCCTTGTAGGCGGCAATCGCGCGCGGGCTTGGCCCGAGCGGCGTCTCGTTCGATGACAGCTTGAACACCTTGACCGCGCCCGGCGCGCTGCTCTTGCCGGGCACATAGGCGTCGATGTCGAGCACGCCGGGGCGCGGCTGGGGACGCATTGCAGGCATCACAAGTTCTCTTAATTTGGCCTCCCCGCGTGCGGCGGCGGGGAAAAATCAGGGCACGGTATAGCGGGTTGCGTGACTGCCGACGAGGGCTGAGGAGCGGATCGAGGCGCCGCTCTTAACCAAAGCCGCAGAGACGGTATCAACGCTGCCATGCGCTACCGAGACAAGCAGCGCCGCCCCATCGAAGGCGCGGTCCGGAACGGCAATGACGTCGGCGAATTCGGCTAAGGCCCGCACGGCGGTGGCGCTCCAGCCGGACACCCGCATACTCCATGTCTCAGTTTCGACCACCATGGCGTCGGCAGCGGCACGGGAAATTACAAAGACCGGCAATGCCGCCGGATGGTCGGCACGTTCGACGAAGGGCAGCCGGGCGATGATCTTCGGCGCGCTTGCGAATTCGAGCGCAGTCCACCACGGGCCGGAGCCGGCGATGGCAAAAGCCGGAACGAGGCCGAGATCGCCTTTCGATGCCGTGACCGCTTCGACGACGGACGCTGCGCCCATATGCGGCACAAATGGCACCGTGAAGCCGAAGTGAAAACGCGCGGTATCGCGCATCAAGGCGTCGCCGGTCGAGAGATCGGCGTGCACCGAGAACGGCGCTTGCACATAGGTGAAGGTCGAAATAATGACGCGCCAGATGCTTTCGGCGGTGTCGAGCGGCAGGCTGCCGTGATGCCGCTGCACCAGGCGGCGCATCATTTCGGCTTCGCGCGCCGGGCGGAACGCAGAGCCGGTCTCTTCGGTCTTCTTCACCGCGATCAGCTGGTCGATAATTTCGCCGCGTTCGATCAACAGCGCATGCATGTCCGCGTCGATGCGATCGATCTCGCGACGCAGATCGGCAAGTGAGGGCGTAGTTTTGCGCGGCGATTTCGGCATCGTTCACGTCCTGGCTTATTAAGGCCTGTGCTTTTTAAGTTCTGGGCTTTGGCCCATTTGATAGGAGTCGTTAAGGCCGAAAGCAAAGAAAACATTGACTCCCGGGCGAAGGGGCCTATTTACGCCGGTTTGACGGCTCGCCGCGCTGGATCCGGCGTTATGCGGAAAAGGCGTTAGTCGGAAAGCTGAGAGAGAAATGGCCAATATCGGCGCAACGCTTGACCTTGCCGACCGCACGCGTGAAGCGGATGACCCGCATTCGCCCGTCG
>DASSXN010000103.1:0-40305 GCA_035703785.1 Xanthobacteraceae bacterium | reverse complement strand
CTGAACAGGTCGCATGCGAGCCCATCACGTAGGGCTCCGAGGTGGTCAGTTCAGGATTTATCTCCTTGGGATCGATGTTTTGCGACGCCCACACCACTGCCTGACCGATGGTCATGCCGAGGAAGTTCTCCCAGCCGACTGTCTCCTTGTGCGGGTCTTGAAAAGCCTCTTTGGTGACCATGCGGATCGGGCCGCGGCCGGCCTTGACCTCTTCGAGCAGCGCGTGATTGCGCAAGCACGTCGGCACCGGGTGATGATTGACGTAGTCCCCGACCATCTTCTCGATCGAGTCGCGCCAGAATGCCTCGTAATCATGCCCGTAGGCGTTCTCCGTATAGGTCTTCAGGTGCAGAAAGTAAGCGCCGACCGGACCATAACCGTCCTTGAACCGGGTCAGCACGATCCGGTTTTCCATCTGCGTCATCTTCGCGCCGGTCAGGATCGGCAATGCATAGGCTGAAGCGCTGCTCCAGGGCGCGTACCACGTTCGCCCCATGCCTTCGCCGACCGCACGCGGCTTGAAAATGTGCGATGCGCCGCCGGCGGCGACGATGACCGCCTTGGCGCGAAACACATAAAACTCGCCGGTGCGAACGTTAAAGCCGACCGCGCCGGCGACTCGATTGGGCCGCGCGTTATCCATCAGCAGGTGCGTCACCATGATCCGGTTGTAGATTTCGCTGGCGGCCTTGCGCGCGGCTTCGGCGACGATCGGCTTGTAGCTTTCGCCGTGGATCATGATCTGCCATTTGCCTTCGCGCTGATATCTCCCGGTCTTTGGGTCCCGCATAATGGGCAGGCCCCATTCCTCGAATTTGTGCACCGTTGCGTCGACGTGCCGCGCGATGTCGTAGCCCAGATCTTCGCGCACGAGGCCCATCAGATCGTTGCGGGCGTAGCGAACATGATCTTCAGGCTGATTTTCGTTCCAGTGCATGCCCATGTAGCAGTTGATCGCATAAAGCCCCTGGGCGACCGCACCGCTGCGCTCGATATTGGCTTTCTCGACGCAGACAATTTTGAGATCGCGACCCCAGTACCTGGATTCATAAGTGGCGCCGCAGCCGCCCATGCCGCCGCCGACGACGAGAATGTCGGCATCCACGAATACGGTCTTGCGGCGACGCATCAGATCAAGCCTTGCTTAAAGCGGTCGCGCGATACTGTCGGCAGTGCGGCGATCTTGAGTGCGTCGGGTTCGTGCGCGAGCTCTTGGGATTTCATCGCTTCGGCGCTCGGCGGCGCATAATCGGCCGGGGATTTGATCGAACCCCACGGCGTGGTCCGGATCGGGGAGACGAAATTCTTTTCCCGGCCGTCGCGGAATTTTATTTTCCACGAAATGGTCGCCTTGTCTTCTTCCCGGCGCACGCGGACGCTGTGGCCGAGCGGGGCGAAATCCGCATAGCCGCGGCAGTCAATCGCAAATTGCGGGCAGGCTTTGACGCAGGAATAGCACTCCCAGCACATGTTTGGTTCGATATTGAAGGCGCGCCGATAGGTGGTGTCGATGTGCATGATGTCGGACGGGCAAATATCGACACAATGTCCGCATCCGTCGCAGCGCGTCATATAAACGAAGGTCGGCATGATGTGTCCTTATCTCCTGTGTCGAAGCCGAACGAGCGCCGGTCAGTAATGCCGCGCATGCTTTAATCCGCCACCAAATTTTCTCGGTGCGTCCGCCGGCGGCGGCAAATTGCTCATCGTGCCGTTGGCTTCGGCTACTCTTTTTTCCAGGGCGGCGGCGGGCTTGAAGAACATGTGCGAGAACTTGGACCACGGGATCGATCCAAATAATACCGTGGTGGCGAGGAGGTACAGGCCAAGGAATATGGTGCTCCATGTCGTGTTGCCGGCTGCCTGTACGGCGGCCCACACCAAGGCGAAGGTGACACTCAAGACCAGCGTGACGACGAACAGATCGGCGCGAACAAAGCGGAACGGCGAATGACCTTCGGCGGCAACGTCGACCCTGATGAAAAACCAGAACCAGTAACCGCCCGCGCAAACCATCAGGCTGCCGATGTACCAGAGTGCCGCAACGCTGCCCGGCGTAGGCACGGCAGCTGTCGGATAGGCGAACACCATCATGATTGTCGTGACGACATAGATCACAAAGCCGTACATCGTCAGCAGATGGGCCATTCTGCGCTGCACATTGCAGAACTCACCGGAAGCCATCACGTCGACGACCGCAGTTTGGATCGCCAGCGAAGCCATCTGCCCGCCGCTGACTTGGCGCTTCGCCCTGTTCTTGACATCGCGCCAGTTGTTAAAAAAGTACGTCGCGCTTTGTTTATGGATAATGTCGAACAAGGTGCCGGCCACAACCAAGAGCGCCATCACGACGACATATGTCTGCATGATCGCCGGCGATACGGACGCCGAAAGCGCGGCGAAGGGATTACTGAACATGGCAGGCCGTCCCGGACTTGCTTGCTAGAACTTCAGAGACCTAGAACTTCAGAGGCGAGTTCGCCGATCCGTTGCACTACTTTGTCTAGTAAAGCGCCCGGCCGGATTGAAGGCAATGACTTACGCTCAATATTTCCCAATGCGACCCTGTCACTTGGCAGTGCGATAGTGCAGATTCTCGCGGCATGACGCGGTGTTCTGCCAGCGACGCCGTTGAACGCGCCCATTATTCGCCGACAAGTTCGCGGCGCCGCCCTTCGAGGGCGGCCGCATAACGGCGCAGCACATAAGCTTCGGTCAGCAGCCCAACCACGCGCCGATCAAGGAAGGAATCCACGACGACCAGCGCTTCGGCCTCGGCGCGGTCGAAGGCAAGGACTGCCTCCTTCACCGCCATTTCCGGCAGCAGCAGTTCATCCGAAAAATGCAAAAGGTCCTTGACGGCTCGCTCGGGCGCGACGTCCGCCCCGTGTGCCTCCGCGACCAGGACGAGACCCACGTAACGGTCGAGGTCATCGACCGCGACCACATAGATCGTGGAGCCCAGCGGATGTGCCTCGCGGAATTCGCCGATCGTCGCGGTCGCTTTGGTTGTCTCAACGTCCCCGCGCATCATCTTCTCGACGGTGAGGTCGCGCATCCAGCCGATATCGGCGGCGCTGCGGATCGTCTCGCCACGCAGGTGGAAACGCCAGGTTGCGAAGGAATAGCCGAACGCTTCGCGCGTAACTTGCGCGGCGATAATGACGGCAATCAGCACCGCCGTCGTCAGCCAGAGATCTCCGGTCGTCTCCAGCGCAATGAAGGTCATAGTCAGTGGTCCGCCGATGACGGACGCCGATAAAGCGCTCATGGCGATCACCGCGGACGCATTGGTGTCGAAATCGAGCGTCGGCCAGGTCATGGTGATCGCTTCAGCGAGCAGGTGCCCGCCGAGCGAGCCGATCAAGAGCGAGGAAAAGAACAAGCCGCCGCGAAAACCGCAGCCAAGCGAAGCAATCGAGGCCGCGATCTTAAGGACAAATACAATAGCTACGGTGCGAACCGAGAGATCGAGCGTGCCGATCACTCTTAATGCGCCATGGCCAGACGACATCACTTGTGGCGATGCAAGGGCCATAAGCCCGACCACGAGACCGCCGGCCACGGTTCGCAGCGTTGGCCGTATGCGCAGGCGGGCCAACAGGGCTTCGCACAGGGCCACGCCGCGCATCAGAATGATTCCGAGGACGGCCGAGAGCAGTCCGAGGAACGCGGCCAGGATCAGATCGTGGGTGAGCAGGACGGTTTTATCGGGCGCAACGACGCCGAGATCGGCTGGCTCGACCGAGTGCGCCACCAAGTATCCGATGAGCGCCGAGATGCCGACCGGCGCAAGGCTCGCCGGCGCGTAGCTGCCGATGATCAACTCGAAGCCGTAAAATGCGCCAGCCAGCGGTGCGCCGAAGGCGCCGGCGATTCCAGCGGCGGCCCCGCAGCCGACCAGGATACGCAGATCGCTTCGTCGCAGCCGAAACGCCACGCCGATGCGCGAGGCGATGCCGCTGGCAAATTGCGTATAGCCGGCTTCAAGACCGACTGAAGCCCCGACGCCGCTCGACCACACCGTCTGCGCGGCGACGATGATGCTGCCCAACAGCGACATGCGGCCGCCATGCAGCGCGTTGGCCTCGATCGGGTCGATTTCCCGTTCCGGACGCCAGCGGCGGAGAATCTCGCTGCCGATGCCGAACAATAGGCCGCCGAGCAAGGGGACTGAAATTGCCAGGACCGGATCGAGCGTGAACCGCGCCGAGAGGCGTTCGCCGGGCTCCAAATGAAACAGCATCTCATGCAAAAGATCGACGCAGGTGCCCATTGCGGCGACGACCAGACCGCCCAGCACGCCGACCACGACCGCAAGCAGGATGAGGCTGGATTCTCGCGCTCGTACGAGCGCCCGCAGGCGTCGCGGAATCTCCAAGGGATTCCCGACCCTGGCAACTAGCGCAATCACCGCACACCATGCGGTTGATGAGACTCTCGAAAGCGGACGTCGCTCCGCGTCATTGCTATCTCACCACGTTCAGTCTGCATCTCCAACGCTGCCGCGAGCGCGTTGCCGCTGCGCAGGTCCTCAAGCGACGGCGCTGAGGCGCATGGTCGTCGTACTCCACATCGGAAGCGATCGCAACGAATCCCGGTGGCGCGGTCCGGGTCGAGCGCGGCCACCCACACAGGGTTAACGAATGCTGCGCAAGCGATCCGTCGAATCCCGCCTCGGCCAAATCGAAGGCGGGGAGGGCGGCGGACCGTGGGAGCCCACTTATCCGATCAGGTGCCAGCCGACATTGGCGAGAATAAATAGGCCGATGATGACCAGAGCGCTGGAGACAATGCCGCGCAACGTGGCTCGCGGCACGGCATGGGCGAGCTTGGCGCCGAACCAGGAGCCGCCGCTCAGGTAGCCAGCCCCGACAAGATATAGGCGAACATCGCCGCTGGAATTGCGATCTCAAGGGCGACGCCGGCAAGAAAGACAAGCGCCGGCACCAGTATAACGCCGCCAATGCCGATGCATCCGATCATCAGGCCGGACAAGGTTCCGAGCAGCGCGATCCACATTACTTCCGATAACGGCACGAATATTTACCCGCTCTGGCGCCGCTGCATTATCGTTTTCCCTTTTTGCTGCCTTGCACTAGCTTTCGTTGTGCTCCGGATTAAAGTGGCGAGCAAACCGGAAGCGAATACCAGAGGTAAAGCGACGTTGCTCTACGAGATCACCATAATCGCTATGAACACTTCGATCGCATTGTGACGACCATGACCGCGAAAATCATTGATGGCAACGCGGTCGCCCGCACGATACGGGACGAGTGTCGCCAGCGCGTGCAGCGCATCGTCGCCCACTCGGGCGCGCCGCCTGGATTGGCCGTGATCCTTGTCGGTTCTGATCCGGCTTCAAGAATCTATGTCAAGAACAAGATCCGCGCCTGCGCCGATGTCGGCATTCGCTCGTTCCGTTTCGACTATCCGATCGATGTCAAACAGGACGAGGTCGTCGCCAAGATCGCCGAGCTTAACGACGATCCGGTCGTGCATGGCATTCTGGTTCAGCTGCCGCTGCCGGCATCCTTCGACATGGCGCGCATCCTGCACACCATATCGGCGGACAAGGACGTCGATGGATTCCACCTCTACAATGTCGGCGGGCTTGTGGTTGGCGGCACGGTATTTCCGCCGTGCACGCCCTATGGCGTGCTCAAACTCCTCGAGCACGAGAACATTTCGCTCGAGGGCAAGAACGTGGTCGTGGTCGGTGCCAGCAACATCGTCGGCAAGCCGATGGCGTTAATGCTGATGCAGCACGAGGCAACGGTATGCATCTGCCACGCCAAGACTCGCGATCTAGCGCAGTTCACGCTGCTTGCCGACGTATTGGTCGTGGCCGCGGGCCATCCGAACCTCATCCTGCCACAGATGGTGCGAACTGGCGCGGTGGTGATCGACGTCGGCATCAATCGCCTGGCTGACGGCAGGCTGGTCGGCGACGTTGATTTCGCAGGCGTCGCGGCAAAGGCCTCCTATATCACGCCGGTGCCGGGCGGCGTCGGGCCGATGACCGTTTCCATGCTCTTGATCAATACGGTGACCTCCTGCGAGCGGTGGCTGCAGCACTTATCCATTTCGGGTGGGAAAGAACGGCTGGCCGCCAGCCGCTGACGGAAATTGGTCCGCCGGACGACGGCAAAGATAAAGCTTAAGGGAAACGCGTGGCCGCTTACGTCCTTGCCATCGATCAGGGAACGACATCGACGCGCGCCATTCTGTTTCGCGCCAACACGTCGATCGCCGTCGTCGCACAGCAGGAGTTTCCGCAGCATTTTCCCGCCGACGGTGAGGTCGAGCATGAGCCCGAAGACCTGTGGTCATCCGTGCTTTCGACCTGTCGCGCGGTGCTCTACCAGGCCGGCGCTACCGCACGCGACATCGCCGCGATCGGAATCGCCAATCAACGCGAGACGACATTGTTGTGGGATCGTGCCAGCGGCCAGCCGCTGCATCGCGCCATCGTTTGGCAGGACCGGCGGACCGCCGATCTCTGCGCGCAGCTCAAAGCAAAAGGCCGTGAAAGCCTGTTCACTGCCAAAACCGGCCTCTTGCTTGATCCCTATTTCTCCGGAACCAAGCTCGCTTGGCTGCTCGACAATATTCCCGATGCGCGCGAGCGCGCCGCGCGCGGGGAGCTCGCCTTCGGCACGGTGGATACCTATTTGCTGTGGCGTTTGACGGGCGGCCGCGTTCACGCAACCGACGCCACCAACGCCTCGCGCACGCTGCTCTACGACATTCACGCCGGGCGCTGGGACGATGCGCTGCTCGCAGCGCTCGGCATCCCGCGGTCGGTGTTGCCCGAGGTCTTGGATTCGTCGGCGAACTTCGATGCGACCGACCCGGAATTGTTCGGCGGCGCAATTGCGATTTGCGGCATCGCCGGGGATCAGCAGGCCGCTCTGATCGGGCAGGCCTGCTTTGCTCCGGGGATGGTGAAGTCCACCTACGGCACCGGCTGTTTCATCGTCCTCAACACCGGCGGCACGGCGGTAGCCTCCAATAATCGGCTGCTCACCACGGTGGCCTATCAGCTCGGCGGGGTGCGCAGCTACGCGCTCGAGGGTTCGGTTTTCGTCGCCGGCGCGGCGGTCCAGTGGCTGCGCGATGGCCTAAAGATCATCACCACCGCCGAACAGAGTGGAGCGCTCGCACAAGCGGCGGATCCGTCGCAGGAGGTCGTGCTCGTTCCGGCCTTCGTCGGGATGGGGGCGCCGCATTGGCGGCCGGAAGTGCGCGGCGCCTTGTTTGGCCTGACGCGTGCGACCGGACCGCGCGAACTGGCGCGAGCCGCGCTCGAAAGCGTGTGTTTCCAGACCGCCGATCTGCTCGCCGCGATGAAGGACGATTGGCGCGAAAGCACAAGCATGATGAAAACGCTGCGCGTCGACGGCGGCATGGCCGTTTCGGATTGGACCATGCAGCGGCTTGCCGACATTCTCGGCAACACAGTCGATCGTCCGCAAATTAAAGAAACGACCGCGCTTGGCGCGGCCTATTTGGCCGGCTTGCACACCGGCTTCTTTCCCGAACCAGACCGGTTTTTGAATCATTGGCGCCTGGAGCGCCGCTTCGAACCGTGCATGGACGCGAAAGAGCGCGCGCGGAAATTGGCTGATTGGTCCTCGGCGGTGCGTCGCTTGCTCAGCTAAACCCATTGGAGCGGCTTGCGGCGCAAATCGAACCCGGCGCGTCGCGATGGGCGTGCGGGAATAAAAGCAAGCCGCCGGGATTTATAGAGGATAGCCACGCCACACCGGGAACCGCCATGAGACTCTTATTCGCCATATTGGCAATTTGCGTCGCCGTTGCCGCCACAACGCGCGCCGAAGCCCAAAATTATCCATGGTGCTCTTATTACAGCTCCAGCGGTGGCGGAGGCACCAATTGCGGCTTCACGACATTTCAGCAGTGCCTCGACAATGTGCGCGGGATTGGCGGCTTTTGCGATCGTAATACGCAATATCAGCCGCCGCCCGGACCGCATCCCTCGCCGAAGCTGCAAAGCCGCTATCCGTCGTAAGCCTTTCGCCAAACCGCGTGAGGAACGAACAAATGGAACGAAAGAAAGCGTCCGATTTTCCGCAAGCACTTTTGAACCTGTTCGACCAGTATGTGCATGGCGCGATCAGTCGCCGCGCATTTCTCGACGGCGCACAGAATTTTGCCGTTGGCGGTGTAACAGCATCCGCATTGTTTGAGATGCTCAAGCCGAACTACGCTTGGGCGGTGCAAGTGCCGGAACAGGACAGCCGCATTGCCGCCCAGTCGGCAACCGTTCCGTCACCGCAGGGCAATGGCAGTATCAACGGGTATCTGGTCCGGCCGAGCAACGCGACCGCCAGGTTGCCTGTCGTCCTTGTCATCCACGAGAATCGTGGTCTCAATCCCTACATCCGGGATGTCGCGCGCCGGCTGGCGGTCGCCGGGTTCATCGCTTTTGCGCCGGATGGGCTGACGTCGGTTGGCGGTTATCCGAATGATGACGAGAAAGGCGTGCAGCTTTTCCAAGGGCTCGATCGCGCCAAGCTGACCGAGGATTTTCTGGCCGCAGCGATCTGGCTGAAATCGCGTACCGAAGGGACTGGCAAGCTCGGCGCGGTTGGGTTTTGCTTTGGCGGCGGTGTGGTGAACCAGCTGGCGGTGCGGATGGGGACTGAGCTCGCCGCCGCGGTTCCGTTTTATGGCAGCCAGCCCAGCACGGAGGATGCCGCCAAAATCAGGGCTGCGTTGCTGGCCCACTATGGCGAGCTTGACACGCGCATCACCTCCGGATGGCCCGCCTTTGATGCCGCACTAACGGCCGCGCATGTGCAACACCAGGGCTACGTCTATGCCGGCGCCAATCACGGCTTCCATAACGACACGACACCCCGCTACGATGAAGCGGCCGCAAAACTGGCGTGGCAACGTACGCTGGATTGGCTGAACAAATATCTGAGATCGCCTAGCCCAGCCTGATCGTGCAGGAACTGAGCCACCGCGATAAGTTTGTCACGGGGGAGGGCGGAGGCAGAGCAGCTGCAGGGCACGGAACGCCACGGCGCATCTGATTGTTATCCTTCCATGCGCGTCGAGCTGATAGAACAAGCGGCAGCGTGCCGGAAAAAAGCTACTGAATGCGAACGCCGGTCGTTGCTCGTCAAGGACGAGACGCATCGCAAGACCTATTTGGAACTTGCGCAACTGTGGCGTGAAATGGCGCGACAGACGGAAATGCTGAGTGAGACGACTAAGCCTTCCAGTTCTTCTCCCACGCCTCCGGCGTTTCGGCGTCGATCAGGATAAAGGCGATGCGGCAGGGCTTGGTGCCGTTATTGACCCAGGCATGATTGGTTGCTTGCTGCACCAGAACATCGCCTGCCTTGACGTGGATCTCGCTGTCGTCGAGCAGCATGTCGATTTCGCCGTCGAGAACAATCGCATAATCGATGGTTTTGGTCCGATGCGTATTGGCGTGCCGCGCGTAACCCTGCGTCGCCGGATCGATGCCCATCGCGCGCAGAATTTCAATGTGATCGACCGGCGCTGCATGCGGGCTCGCCGGAGCGAAATCGACGACGCGGAAAACCGTACCGTTCTTCGGCGGCGGCACGCCGACCGGCGTTTGCGCGCGGTCAACCGCGCCGGCGGCGTCCACCGGAAATTCGCTTGTGACCCAGAACAGGGTTACGCCGTTGGCACCACGTTGCTTCGCCGTCGCCATATCGTCGAACAGCACAACCGCCTTGCCCCGCGAATCGTGGCCGGTCACGATCCGTCGCGTCGATCTCATTTCCATCGCCGTCTCCCCCCGTTGAAATCGCTTGCCGTCGCAGCGCGCATTAGACAAAGATGCCGGTCTTTGCCAAGCACAAACGCGCGCGACGGGCAATCGTTAAGGACACCGGGACGCGCCGGGAGGCGTTGAGTGAACGTAGGGTCGCCGCCGTCGCGGACATCGTTGCAATTGCCGGATAATCCCGGACCGGCCTCCGATCGCGCGCCGGAGTTCTCTGGTATCGCGCGCCCCATCGACGTCATGGTGCCGATGCGCGACGGCGTGCAAATTTGCGTCGATATTTATCGGCCAAAGGAATAGTTTTGGCTGAATACTTTCATATGAACATACCCGTAATGGATCGACTGCCGGCCATTCCAGTGATCGATTTGCGCGATGGCGGCCCGGTCCGTCATGCCGAGCGCAAGGCCGCGCCGGCGCGCGCGCTCCGCGACGCCTGTCTTGCTTTCTTTCCCAGCGCCGCCTTGCCGCTGATCCCGACGCTTGATTTGATCTCGCGGCGCTGGCTTAAGCGCTCGCGTTCGCCCTATCTGCCGGAAATTGCGCAGATTGCCGAGGCGCTCGGCTTCTCCGGCGTGTGGCTGCTCAATGCGTCTTACCAATGGGGATGCACGGCGCGTGCGTCCGATGAAGACGGCGTGCCTTGGCTCTTGCGCACGCTCGACTGGCCGTTTCACGGCCTTGGTCGCCATGTCGAGGTGGCGCACATGCAGGGCGCCGCCGGCGATTTCTTCAGTATTACCTGGCCGGGTTATGTCGGCGCCTTGACCGCGCTCGCACCGTCGCGCTTTGCGGCTTGTGTCAATCAGGCGCCCATGCGCCGCCGCACGAAGCACCGCTGGCTGCGCGGCTATGATTTTGCGCTCAATGTCTTCACGGTCTGGCGGTCCGACGATCTGATGCCGCCGGACCAGCTGTTGCGGCAGACATTCGAGCTTTGCGCGGATTTTGCCGTGGCGCGTCGCATGCTGGAGATGACTCCGGTCTCCCGTCCGGTGATCTATGTTCTGGTCGGCTGCGCGGCCGGAGAGCGCTGCGTCATCGAGCGAACCGAGACCGGCTTTGTGACCCGCGAGAACGATACCAGCGCCGCCAATGACTGGCTGCCAGGCCGTCCGAGTTGGGAAGGCCGGATCGGCACGCGCCGCTTTCTGACGGATTCGTTTGTCGACGCGGCCAATTACAGCCGCGCGCGGCGCGAATCGCTCGTCGGCTGGACTGGGACCTGCGCCGCGCCAAGCTTTACCTGGGTGCGCGAGCCGGTGCTCAATCCCTATACGCGCCTCGCGGTGGCGATGTGCCCGGCGCGTGGCGTGCTCAGGGCGATCGGCTATGAAGCGACGGATGCGTTGCTGCCGCAGCCGGTCACGGCCATGTGCGAGGTCCTGACCGACGAGGCAACGCTGCCAGCCTGATCGCACGCGCCACGCACTATTCTCGCGCGGTTCCACGAAGTTTTCACACAGGATCAGCGGGTTACCGAAAAACGCCAAACTGTGTTGATGGTCACATCTTTCTTGCGGAAGCGCGCTTACGTTGCCATCGTCTGCAGTTGCCGGAATATGGAGCCAGCCATGAGCACCATAACAATGACGATCTACCGGACCACGCGCACCTCCCACTGGGATCAACTCAAGCTGCGCATAACGGAATGGCAACGGCGGGCGCGTTCGCGGCGCGAGCTCGAAGCTTTAAGCGACGCAACGTTGCGCGACATCGGCATCACGCGCTGCGATGCGCACCGTGAAATGAACAAACCATTCTGGATGGCTTAAAGCACAAGCAGCAGCAAGCGCATCTATAGCCATATCCAGGCAAGGGGAGAGGGCCGCCCGGCGCGGGGCGGCCCTTCGCTTTTCTGTCGGCAGGCGTTTGCCGGCGATCATGCAATTTGGCTAGCATGACGCCGCAAGTGTCCAAGTCACGAGCCGGCACGGTGACCATGCCCAAAATCAAGACCAGCGATGGTGTGAACCTGTATTACGAGGAAGCCGGCGCCGGGACGCCGGTCGTCTTCGTCCATGAGTTTGCCGGGGACTATCGCACCTGGGAGCCGCAAATGCGCCGGTTCAGCCTCGATCATCGCTGCGTCACCTACAGTCAGCGTGGCTATCCGCCTTCCGATATCCCCGACGACGCCGCGCGCTATGGCCAGGACTTCGCCCGCGCCGACGTTATCGCGCTGATGGACGCGCTGAAGATCGACAAGGCGCACGTCGTCGGCCATTCCATGGGCGCCTATACCGCGCTCCATGTGGGGATCAGGCATCCGCAACGCTGCATTTCGGTGACCGCGGCCGGGTGCGGCTGGGGCTCGCTGCCTGATCCGGCCGCTCGCGCGGCGATGCGGGCGCAAGCCGCCGAAAATTCGAAAATGTTCATGGAAAACGATATGGCCACGGCGGCCGTGATCTATACCGACACGCCGATTCGACACACGCAGAAATACAAAGATCCCCGCGGCTACGCCGAGTTTGCAGGCATGCTCGCGGAGCATTCGGCGAAGGGCCACGCGCTGACCATGGCGATGCTGCAAGCCAAGCGCCCGACTTTATGGGACATGGAAGCGGACTTGAAGAAATTCTCGCTGCCGCTTCTGATCATCGTTGGGGATGAGGATGAGACCTGCCTTGACGGCAGTCTCTTTCTCAAGCGCACCGCGCCGACGGCGGGCTTGCTGGTCATTCCGCGCTCCGGTCATACCATCACCAGCGAGGAGCCGGATGCGGTCAACGCCGCGCTGGCGGAGCTTTTTGCGGCGTCCGAGAACGGCCGCTGGGTCGCGCACAAGCCGGGCTGATGAGCGGCGCGCCCGCCGATAGGGCGGAACGCCCCATATCCTTCGCGGCGCCGTTCCGCCATTCGGCATTCACCGTCATCTGGACGGCGACGCTTGTCTCCAATGTCGGCGGCTGGATGTACAGCGCGGCATCCGGCTGGCTGATGACCTCGCTCGATCCCGATCCGCTGATAGTGGCGCTAGTGCAGGCGGCGAGCAGTCTGCCGATCTGTCTGTTCGCGATTCCGGCCGGCGCGCTTGCCGACATTTTCGATAAGCGCAGATTCCTGATCGTGGTTGAAACCATCACGACGGTCGTCTCCGCGGTCTATGCGGTGATCGTTAGGCTGGGCTGGGCGACCCCGGCCAACTTGCTCGTGTTCACATTTCTGATCGGCGCTGCCGGCGCGATGACCGTGCCGGCCTGGCAGGCGGTCGTGACCTATCTTGTTCCCAAGGACGACCTGCCGCCCGCGATCGCCGCCAATTCCGTCGGCGTCAATATTTCGCGCGCGATCGGGCCGGCGCTCGGCGGACTGACCATTTCCGCCTATGGCATTGTCGCGCCGTTCTGGATCAATGCCGTGTCCAATCTCGGCATCGTGGCTTCGCTATTGTGGTGGCGGCCGCGGACGCGCGCCGGGACTTTGCTGCCGGCCGAGCGCTTTGGCCGGGCCATCCTGGCCGGTTTGCGCTACGCGCGGCACAACCGGCATCTGCGGGCGACGCTGATGCGCGCCGCTGGATTTTTCCTGTTCGCCAGCGCCTATTGGGCACTGCTGCCGCTGGTGGCGCGCGAGCAAATCGGTGGCGGCCCCAACCTCTACGGCGTGCTGCTGGGCGTCATCGGCGCCGGCGCGGTCGCCGGCGCGTTCTTGCTGCCTTGGGCCAAAGCCAGATTGGGAGCCGATCGCCTAATGGCTCTCGGCGCGCTCGGCCAGGCGCTCGCCATGGTGCTCTATGGTTTTGCCCGCGAACCGCTCACTGCAGTCGCTGCCAGCGCGATCGCCGGCGCATCATGGATCGGCGCCTTGGCGACGCTGAGCGTCTCGGCCCAAGTGGCGCTGCCGGATTGGGTGCGGGCGCGCGGACTGGCGCTGTACACGACGGTGTTTTTCGGCTGCTTGACGCTCGGCAGCGCCGCTTGGGGCGAAGTCGCCGTGCTCGTTGGGCTTGCGAATGCGCATTTTCTCGCTGCCGCCGGCGCCGCAGCGGCGATTGCGTTGACGTGGCGCTGGAAGCTGCAAACCGGCGCGCGCTTGGATCTGTCGCCATCGATGCATTGGCCGGCGCCCTTGATCGCGCAGCCGATCGAAAACGATCGCGGCCCGGTGTTGGTGACGGTCGAATATCGAATCGATCCCAGCGACCGCGAACCGTTCCTTGAAATGCTGGCGCGGCTCGAACATGGGCGGCGCCGCGACGGCGCCTATGCCTGGGGCGTATTCGAAGATGCCGCGTATCCGGGCCGCATCCTCGAGACCTTTCTGATCGAATCCTGGATGGAGCATTTGCGCCAGCATGAGCGCGTCACCAACGCCGATCGTCTCCTCCAGGAGGAGGTGCGCCGCTTCGATCGATCCGGCAATCCGAAGGTGACGCATTTCATCGCCGCCGATACTTGACCGGTTCGAGCGGCGATCCAGCGATCAGCGAACCTTCGTGCGCAGAAGATCGCGCAGCCGCGGCGGCGTGACCGGCAGCTCGGTCACGGCGCCGGGCCATTGCAGCGCATCGTCGATCGCTGCGGCAATCGCGGCGCCGACCGCATTGGCGCCGCCTTCGCCGGCGCCTTTGACACCGAGCGAATTGAGCGGGCTCGGCGCGTCCTCGCTGATCAGCACATCGATCGGCGGAATCTCCCGCGCAGTCGGCATCGTATAGTCGGCAAAATTCACGCAGATCGGCTCGCCGCGCATGTCATAACGAAATTCCTCGAACAGAGCGCCGCCGAGACCCTGCGCTACGCCGCCTGCGATCTGGCCTTCGACCAGCATCGGATTGACGGCTTTGCCGATATCGTAGGCGACAAAATAACGCTCCACTGCGACCGCCCCGATGTCGGGGTCAATTCGCACCACGGCGAAATGGACGCCGTAGGGGTAGTTCATATGAGCCGATTCGAACCATCCTTCGGCTGATAGCCCGGGCCCCAAATCGTCGGGAAGGTCGCCGAGGAGCTTCGAACCTGGTCTGAGCGTGCTCGCGATCTCGCCGAGGCTTACGGACGGACTTTGCGCAGCGTGTTTGCGCACGATCTTGCCGCCGACAAGCTCCAGCGCTTCGGGCGGCGATTGCAACAGATGTGCGGCTGTGGCGAGCGCTTTTGAGCGCAGTTTTGCCGCCGCCCGCCGCGTCGCCTCGCCGGCCATCACCGTCACCCGCGAGGCAAAGGTACCCATGCCGTAGGCGATGCGGTCGGTCTGCCCGTGCACTACCCGAACCTGCCGATAATCGATGCCGAGTTCGTCGGCGCAGATTTGCGCCAGCACCGTCTCCATGCCTTGTCCGACCGAAGTCGCGCCGGTCACGATCTCGACCGTGCCCGCGGTGTCGATCGCGGCATGCACGCAATCGAACGGTCCCAGTCCGCTCTTTTCGACGAACATGGCGAAACCGGCGCCGACCGTCTCACCGGCGGCGCGCCGCCGTTTGAGGTCGTCACGAACTGCCTGCCACTTGGCCGCGGCCAGCGCCTTGTCGAGCAGTCCGGCATAATCGCCGGAATCGTAGGTCATCTCGGTGCCGAGCGTGTCGAGATGGCGCGCATAGGGCATAGCCGCTGCGGGAATAAGATTGCGGCGTCGCACTTCGGCGGGATCAAGTCCAAGCTGGGCCGCGATCGCATCCATCAGCCGCTCGCGCACGAACGTGCTCTCGAAGCGTCCCGGCGCGCGATAAGTCCCGCACGGGGTTTTGTTGGTCAGGCGAACGCGCCCGGCCATGCCATAGGCGCCGACGCGATACGGACCGAGCAGCATGGTCGCGGCGAGGTCCGGCACGGTGACCGCATGGGTGCGCATATAGGCGCCCTGATCGTGCAGGAACTCGCCGTCAACCGCGAGCAGCTGGCCATCGGCATCGATCGCAGCGCGGACGCGATAATGCTGCTCGCGGGAATGATTGGTCGCGATCAAATGCTCGCGGCGATCCTCGATCCATTTCACCGGGCGGTGCAGCCGCAAGCTCCCAAGACACGCGAGCACGTCCTCGGGATAGAGTTCACCGCGCACTCCGAAGCCGCCGCCGGTATGCCCTTCGTGCAGATGTACAGAAGAGGCAGGCCTGGCAAGCATGCGCGCCAGTGCATCGCGATTCCAATGCGGCACCTTGGCGGCGCCGTAAAGTTCGAGCACATCGCGCGCCGGATCGTAGCGGGCGATCGCGCCGCGCGTCTCGAGCGGCACGCCTGAGTGCCGCCCGATCTTCAGCTCAAGCGCCACGATTGCGTGCGCCGCGGTAGACGCCGCCGCCACGTCGCCATAACCTTTGCGGACCACGGCCGCCTCGGTGGAATGGCCAGCGGAGAATTCGACTGGCGCGGCATCAGCGGTCATCACTTCCGGCAGATCCTCGATTTCGACCGTAACCAGATCGGCGGCGTCTTCAGCGATATAGGGATCGGTCGCGAACACGACCGCGACCGGTTCGCCGACATAGCGCACGCGATCGCGCGCGAGGATCGGCTGACGATAGGGTTCGAGACCCTCGATGCGCGTCAGCCGGAAATCGATCGGCGGGATGTCGGCCACGTCCGCTGCGGTCCATATCGCGATCACGCCGGCGCTCGCGCGCGCATCGGTGGAATTAACCGCAACGATGCGGCCATGGGCATGCGCGGAGCGGACCACGCGCATATGCGCTTGGTGTGCGAATGAAATATCTGCCGCAAAGCGCCCCTGGCCGGCGACCAAGGGTGCATCCTCAAGCCGCGGCACCGAACGGCCAACGAAGGGCGCTTTGCCCGCCATGCCGGTCAGCTCCGCTCAAATGATGGCGTCATTGCTCAGCATGCTCCGCGGCAATGGCCTCGAGATGTTGGGTTTCATTGATGCTGCGCACGCGAACAGCGGCTTCGTTCACGTCGATCTCATTGATGCAGCAAGGCTCCTGCGCCAGGCGCCAGTAGGCCGAGAGCGGCTGTTCGAGAAGTTCAAGCAATAAGGCGCGGTTCACGCTGTCATGACCGACCAGCACGACGGTTTCGTTGCGATGGCGCGCGAGGACCATGCGCAGCGCGTTGGCCGTCCGCGCCGCCAGATCCTGAAGCGATTCGCCATTGGGGAATCGGACCAGCTGCGGGTTGGCGAACCACGCCGCGAACAGCGCGGCGTCCTGCGCCTTGGCCTCGGCGAACGTTTTGAATTGCCAGGCGCCGTAATCGATATCGTTGAGATCCTCGCAGGTTTTGGCGGCAACGCCGGTCGCTCGCGCAATCGCTGCGGCAGTTGCGATGCAGCGGCCCATCGGACTGGTATGAATGTGGCTCGGCCGCCACCGCGCGGCGATGCGCTGCGCCAGCGCCGCGGCCTCTGCCGTTCCGCGCTCGGTGAGTTGCAGCGGCTCGCGCCCGCGAAACCGCTCCGGCTTGATGCCTTCGACGTGGCCGTGCCGGGTCAGGAGGATCTTGGTCATCTTCACACTTCCCGGACGCGTTGGATCACGCAGTGATGGGTGACGTCATTTCCATCCGAGCCGCTCCAGAATGGCGCGGCCCATCACCCTTCTTTGTCCTCGTTGGAGAGAAAATCGAGCGTCTCGGTGAAATGCGCGATGCGCTGCCGATAGCTGGCCTTGTGATATGAGTTGGTGAGATCGGTGCCCCAATAACAGCGTCGCGGACCAAACGCGTCGAACAACCGGCGGATGTGCACGGTCATGTCGCGGAACGGATAAGATTCCGACGAATAGAACGGCGTGGTCGACAGCTTTACCGAAACGTTCGGGTATTTCGCCAGCGCCGCGGTCTCCTTGACGCCGTCGGCGAGCTTGCCTTCTTTCACCATTTCGCCAGTGACGCCGAGATGATCGGCAATCATGGTCAGCTGCTGATAGCGTTCGGCGACGCGGCCGAAATGCACCATGGCCGCGCCGTAGAACATCACCGGCAGATTGTATTTCTCCGCGAGCGGCCAGAACCAGTCGACGCTGCTGTCGGTGAGCCAGTGCCATTGCGGCGGATGAAATGTCAGCCTGATGCCGAGCATGCCCGGCTGCTTCTTCCAATCCGGCAACAACTTTGCGGTGTTCGGATCGTTCACCGGAATGCGGCCCATGACGGCAAAGCGCGTCGGATAACGGCGCACCGCTTCGAGCGCGTAGTCGTTGCGGTCGCCTTCCCAGGACGGCGGCACGATGACCGCGCGGTCGACGCCGGCTTCATCCATCATCGGCACAAGCTGTTCGATCAGGAACGGCTCCGGAAGTTGCGCGACGCGATTGGGCAGCCAGGGTCGGTCCGACGTGTTGGCAAGCCAGAGATGCACTTGCGCATCGACGATCATTGCGTTTCTCTCCCGGATTTTGCAGCGAACTTTGCCGCGCGCGCCGCTGCGGCGCAATGGCATCGATCGTGTGGAGATCAGAGCCTTCGCAGCGGCAATGTCCAGGCGAGCACTGTACCGATGCCCGTGAAGGCGGCGATGGTGAGAAAGGCGGCGCGGAAGGCCTCGCCGATCTGGGCATGGACAGCGGCCTGCTGCGCCGGCGCGAGGCTGGCAAGGACGTCGGGTCCTTGTTCGATGATGCTGCCGAACAGGCTCGCTGTGCCGCGGTCGGTCGCTGAGAGGATCGAAAACAGGATCGCGGCGACGGACGCCGTTCCCACGGCGGCTCCGACCGAACGGGAAAATTGCACCATGGCCGCACCGGTGCCGAGAAGCCGCGGCCCCGAGACTGCTTGGACCGTCACTTGCACCACGCCCATCACGGTGCCCATGAACAATGCGATGACGCAGAATGACCAGGCAAGCTGCGTGGGCGACATCAGCGGGGCCAAAAAGGCGATCGCTACGAGTCCAATCGTCGCCGCCATCAAGCCATAGGTGGGGAATACCGCGGTGCAGCCGGTTCTGGTCACCATCTGTCCGGTGAACATCGAGCCGATTCCAATGCCGGCGGTCAGCGGCAGCAATATCAATCCGGTTTCAGCGGGTGAGGCGCCGCGCACCGCCCGCAAGTAGATCGGCAGGAAGGTGATGAGCGACACCAGCGCCGCGCCGTGACAAGCGGCCATTGCGTCGGCCCGCCAGATCGACGGCTGCCTGAACAGGCGCGGCGGAATGAGCGGTGAGGTGGTAATATGTTCCTGCCAACTCAACAGCGCGAGCGAAACGAGACCGAACGCCAATAGCCCGAGTGCCAAGGGGAGCGTGCTCAATTCCATGCGCTGCACCTGTTCGAGCGCGAGAATCACGGGACCGACAAAGAAGATGAACAGCACCAGGCCCGGAGCATCGAACATGGTGCGGCGGCGGTCGCCCTGGCGCGGCGGGATGCGAAACACGAAAAACACGGCAAGCAGACCAAGCGGGATATTGATCAGAAAGATCGATTGCCAGCCGAATGCCTGCGTGAGATAGCCGCCCGCGACCGGTCCGAAGGTGTTGGAGCTCACCGCTATCGCGGCTAGGTAGCCCTGATAGCGGCCGCGCTCGCGGGGTGGAATTGCTTCGCCGATCAGCGCCTGCGACAGCGTCATGAGCCCGCCGCCGCCAAAGCCCTGGACCGCGCGAAAGGCCGTAAGCATCAAGATGCTCGGCGCCAGCGCGCATAACACCGACCCAGCCATGAAGATTCCAAGCGCCACAAACATCATCAGCCGCCGGCCAAAGGTGTCGCCGAGGCGGCCGTAAACCGGCGCGGCGATGGTATTGGCGATCAAATAGGAGACGACCACCCAGGAGGCGCGCTCGATGTCGCCCAGACTCGAAGCGATTGCAGGAAGCGCCGTTGCCACGATCGTCTGATCGGCAACCGCAAGAAACATCGGCAGCATGATGGGCGGAAAAACTGTGAGAAATTGTGAACCGGCGCTCTGCGCCGATGCCACAGCCGGCACCACCGTGGCAGCATCCCGGGTATGAGCATCGCGGTCCGTACCGGCAGCAGCTCCCGGTCGGGGCGAATCGGCGGGTTTGGGCGCAACGCGATCGGCGGCCTGCGACTGGTCCAAAGACTCATTCATGGCATCGCGCCGGTCACCAAAAAATAAGCGAAAATTCTGCCCTCGGGCGGTTCACCGCCCGGCGAAAAAGCGTTAGCGGCAATTTCCCACGGCTTGTGGCTGCGTGTCACGCTGCAATTCGATCCCCGGCGTCTGAGAGACGACGAGGTTTACGCGTTCATTCGACACGCAAAAGCGGCGGCAGCTAATCTGCCGGCCATGACCACTGGTTCGAGTCGCGATAAAGCGCCGGCCGCCCGAGAGCGGCCGGGCTCATATTGGCGAAGCGTACGGCCGGCGTTTCAACCGACGAAACGGCTCAACCGACAAAGTTGACGCGTTCTTGCTCCCGCTTCTCTTCCGCGCTCGTGGGCTGCGCGGGCAGTTGCAGAACCGTCGCCGTCTGGCCTTCACACAAAAGTGTCAACAGCACCATGCGCCCGTCCGGAAATTCGAGGGCGTCATGATGGGCCGCCATCTTGTCTTTGTTGACCTGCCGAAAGATGGCCGTTCGGTGGCTGATCGTCTTGGTCTTCCAGCCGAGCAAGCCAGCAGGCAGGCACGCGACATCGCTTGCGAAAGCAAGCTCCGTTCCCGGGCGGATGCATACCGCCAGTCCCGGATCATCCGACGCCGAGAACCCACGCGTTCCGGTGCCGAAATCTCGCGTGACGAGTCTATCTGCCACTTTGGCGGGCCGCGACCGCACGCTTTGAAGGCTAAAGTCACACATTGGCGACTCCTTTCTTCCCAGTCTTGCACTACTCAGCCCCACAGCCGTACCGATAACGCACATAAAGCAAGATTGGTGCCGCGCCTAGGCAACTAAAGGACATTTCAGCGCACGCGCGCGTTGCAGCAACGATCAGCGAGAATTTTCCGACGCTTGGCGCTCGTTACGCTCGTCTGCTGCCTCACGAGGGCGAGGTCCTGCACGCGGTCTCGCCAGCGCGGTGCCCGGTTCGCGCCGTAATTTTCGGCAGCTTGCTCCAGTTGCGGGCGATCACGGCGCAACCGGCGGGGGAGCGGTCGCGCGTCAGCGCACGGTGATGCCGCCCACCATGCCGTCCCAATCGTGGTCGCCGCAGCGCAAATCGTAGGCTCCGGGGGCGCCGGGGGTGAAAAAGACGTCCTTGCTTTCGCCGGGCTGCATGACAACTTCGGTGTGTTCGCGATTGAGGGCTTCCGGATTGTCGAGCTTTGCTGCGGAGAAAAAGGTCGGGGCGGTGAACTCGTGGGTTTCCTTGCCGCGGTTTTCGAGATGGAGGCGGTAATGAACGCCATGCTGGAAAGTGAGCCGGTCCGGCGAGAACCTGTAGTCAACCATTGCGAGGTCGACCCTGACCGGCTCCGCCGCTCCTGCACTGCAGGACCACGCCAGAGCGATCAGTAAGCCGTATCGAACAACATCAGGTTTCATTCCTGTTTCCTCGACTCGAGCGACTAAGGGACGGCGCAGATACGTAGCAAAGCACACCGGGGAGCGGGAATCGCGGCTTGTCCGTCACCCTCAATGCCCGATCGCAGCGGACGATGCCCGGATATTAACGCGTCGGACAAGAATAAGGACGAGGGGAATCATCAACGCGGCCGCGATGGCGCAAAGGTGGAATACGTCAATGTAGGCCAGGATCGTAGCCTGGGTCCGGATGATCGGAATCGGGTCGGCGCTCATTGTCGACGCGTTGATCCATGATCGACGCTAAACGTTTGAGTGGCCATATAAGTTGCCGTCGGCGACGGCTTGCCGCCGCCGGCCGGCAGTGTTTAGCCGGGAATGAACGGTGAGACCAGTCAGGTGGTGCTTGGCGACTGCCGCAGCGAGCCGCTGATTTTCTGGACGAATTCGTCCAGTTCATCGCCGACGATGTCGCTGACCGCCCACAAGTCGAGCCCGTTTTGCGTCCAATGCCGGCAATTATAGCCTTGGATGCTCTTGGCGATGGGCCGGGGATGCTTTCCGCCCAGATGTTGCGCGACGAATAAATTGATCACGTGTTTGCGACGCTGATAGACGATGGCCGCGACCGGCTCGCTGTCGACATAATCGAGGCGTCCGCCCAGGAGCGTAAAGCTCTCCGCGGTGAGATCTATCACCGGCGGGGCGACATCGACCCGGCCGTTGAACCACGGCTTGACGGTGTGTCGGTCGCTGGTCTCGACGTCCATCAAATGGCCGGCTTGCAGTGAACGGATATGCGCTGAAACGACTTCCTCGGCGATCGTCTGCTCCTGATTACCGCGCATTACCGTGAAGACGAGGCTGGCGGCGAGCGCCCCAGAAAGCGCAGAGCCCATCGCAAGGCCACCGAAGAACGAGCGCCGGGTGGGCCGCAAGAATTGGCGCATGGAGACCACGCTTCCCGCCGGCGTCGCCAGCAGCGCTTCGATCCGGTTGCGCAAATGCGCCGGCGCGATCTCCTTGAGCGGGGCGCTGCTCATGATGTCGTGCATGGTGCGGAACGCGGCAAGCTTTTCGCTGCATCCGCCACAGGCGGCTACGTGCGCTTCGACATCGCGGGCATGCCCGGCGTCGAGCTCGCCGTCGATCAGCGCATGAAGCATAACTTCCGATTCATCGCATTTCATAGTGCTGTTCCTGAGGCGACGGCCGGTCCCGATCGCGTGGTGGCGTTTTCGGCGGCATTCCACGCCGCCCGCAGCATGGCGCGCGCGCGCGCCAGTCGCGACATGACTGTTCCGACCGGCACGCCGGCGACTTGAGCGATTTCCTGATACGACAAGTTGTTCATCTCACGTAGCACGATCGCTTCTCGAAACGGCTCCGGCAGCTCCGCGACCAGCCGTCTTATCGTTGCAGTGTCCTGCCGCCGCACGATCATCTTCTCTGGCGAGGCTTGCGGCTCTTGCCACATCGGCATTTCCTCGGCCAGGGTCTCTTCCTGAGTGTAATCGGTCGGCACTTCTTCCTTGCTGCGGCGCGCGAACTCGGCGTTGCAGACGTTTCTCAATATTGCCAATAGCCACGGCTTCATCGCCGGCCCTCGGTAGCTGTCGAAATGGCGCAAGGCCCGAAGATAACATTCTTGCACCGCGTCCTCGGCATCCTGCGTGTTACGCATCAAATAACGCGCCAACGTGTAGACGTCGTCGAGATGGGGTAATGCGGCGGCCTGAAAGGTCCGCATCCGCTCCTGTTCGGCAACCGCATCATCCGCCATCGTATCCCGCTCGGCTGTCCACCACCTGCCATCGGCCTTCTGTGGCTCATGTGTGTTAGCCGATTATAGCACCATTGCGCCGCGTTACTGCTCCACCACGATCGAGCCCACCATTTTGGGATGCAGATAACAGAAGTACTGGTAGGTCCCCGGCGTGGTGAAGGTGAACGAATAGCTGTCATCGGTGTCGAGCGCCTTCGATTTCGGGAAGGCGTTATTCGTCGCGCCGATGCCGTGCGGAATATCGTCCTTGTTTGTCCAGGTCAGGGTGGTGCCCGCCTTCACGGTCACCGTTGCCGGCGTGAAAGAGAAATTGTCGATCGTCACCGTATTCGGTGTGCCTTCGGCCCGGGCAAGCAGCACGCTTGCTGCCAGCACCGAGCCGACGACCGCGCCGAACGCGGTGGAAGCGATAATCGGACGCAACATTTTTGTTCTCCTTAGCCTTCTTGGACTTGTTCTTTCTTAGGCTTGCAGCGGCGCGTCGATGATCGCGAGGCGCTGCTCGTTTTGCTTGAAGGTGACGTTGGCGATGCCGAGCATTTTGCGCAGCTGATCGTCCGGCACTTTCATCGGGCCAGGGGACGGCGCGGTGCCGGGCGCCGGCTGCGGGAACGCAGTCGAACGCGCGGTGTGGAACGTAACGTTGCCTTCCACCTTCTGTATGATCTGGTGGATGTGTCCGTTAAGCACGGTCACCGAACCAAACTTCTTCAGGTACGACAGCGCCTGGGCGCCATCCTGCGTGCCCCAACCCCAGTCCTGATAGACCGTCCAGAGCGGGATATGCGCGAATACAATAATCGGCGTCGAAGCCGAGCGGCCTTTGACGTCCTTCTCCAGCCACTCCAGCTGCTCGTTGCCGAGATTGCCCAAGCCGCCGGCCTTGAGATCGACGACATTGACCAGGCCGACAAAGTGCACGCCGTTGGCGTCGAAGCTGTACCAGCCAGCGCCCTTGGCGGTCTTGCCATAGCGGTCGCGATAAATCTTGCCTTGATCCGCATCGATCAGGTCGTGCTCGCCCGGCACGTAGTGCACGTCAAGCCGCGACTGTGAAATGATGTGGTCGGCGTCGTCGAATTCTTTTTCCTTCGACAGGTGGCTGATGTCGCCGGTGTGGATCATGAACGCCGGCTTCTGCGTCAAGGCGTTGACCTTGGTGATGGCCTCTTCCAGCGTGCCGAGCGCGTTTGGATTGGCGGGCTTGTCGAAGCCGACATGGCTGTCGCTGATTTGCAGGAAGGTAAGACCCCGTGTTTCCGCGGCCTGGGCCTCGCCCATAATCCCGAGCGAGTGCGGCACGCCGCCGGCAATGGTCCACAGCACGCCCGTGCCACACCAGGTCATGCATTCCAGGACCTTGCGCCGGTTAACGCCGTCTCGTTGATCGATTTCACTCATTTGCGAATCTCCTTTCAGCCGCCGCCTGTCCCCAACCGATCCGGCTCTGTGGCTGTCAGGCGGGGGATTGGCCAAAACCTCGATTTATTCCCAAACTTAGCGGGAAATTCATGCGTCAAAGCGCCGTTGTGGCGCCGCTCTGGCTCCGGTCGCCGCGCCTTTCGATTTTGTCTTAACTCATTGTTCGGGATGATCTTTTGAATAGGAAGTAGCCGCCGCATGGACGGGTCGGTTGACGGTCCTAGGGTGAGTTTATCTAATGTTACAACTGTCATAGTTAGCCGTTAGCCGCGAAGTAAAGGTTAGCCGCGAAGTAAAGACGCAGTCCGAACGGTCTCGCCGCGCTCCGCGCGCGGTTGGTGATGCGCGTGTGCCCGGCTGCTTCGATTTTCGCCGCGAATAGCAAAGCGCGCATCCGAAGCGCCCTAAAAAAATTCATCGTCGCGCGCGAGCTCTCACCTGTGCGTGAACATATTTCAATATAGCAATCGCGTGCGCGCGGAATAATCGAGCCGCTCCCAAATCTTCCAGAATGTGAGCCGCGCGGCATTTACTGATCCGATGCCGCGATGAGGTTCGCGAAATAATGATGGTGCTGATCGCGACAAGGAGATCGACCATGTTTAAGAATAAGAAGCTTGCTTCCGCGCTACTTCTTACAACGTTCGTCGCCGTTTCGGCTGCGACCACAGCACTCGCCGCTGGCTCGGCTGAGCCTCCGCAGATTCCGGGCTATGACCGGCAAGGCGGCACTGTGCCGGTTCCGAATCCGGATCGGTCGTAAGCCGCGAACATCGGGCGCGCTGATCCCGCGAACTGAAATAAGGCCGTCTGAAAGGACGGCCTTATTTTTCTTTTGTCGCGCATTGTGTTTTCTTTTGTCGCGCATTGTGGCGGACGAACCGAGAATTGCACACGAAACGGAGGCCGCTTGGCCCCATTTTGCTAACAGATCCAAATTTGCGGTTTCAGTAAACGTAAAGATTGGCGTTGTAACCCGTGCTGCCGCCGCCGGTGAGCGCCGGGTGATTCGGATTTGGCGCGCCAAAGGTCGGCGAGCGCCGGACCGATCCATAGGCGTCGAGTACGCGCTCACCCTGCGCTTTTACACCGCGCGTGCTCTGGCTTGCGACGGCCTTTCCCTTTCCGCCGTGCATTGATTTGGCGAGCGCCGGCACGCCGAGCCCGATCGCTGCAACGAGCACGACGGTGGCGAGTTTAGATTTATTGTTATTGCGGTGCATAATCTTTTCCTTCCGAGCGGCAAGGCGCAAACGCCTTGCTATTTGACCGGCATGATCGAATCTGCGCCCCGGAATTCCATCACTCCTGCGTGAGGCTGTTGCGGCGAGCGCGTATCAGCATTGCGATCCGCCGACTTTGAATCTCACTGCCGTGACGTGGATCAGCTATGCTCAATCGACTGCCAGCTAAGCGAAAATCTTCCTGGTTTCGCGTCGCGGCGAAGGATGCCCTGCGATAGGGTCTCGTCGGGGAAGAAACGCCAAGCGGTGCGCGACGCCAGGTTCATGTTGCAGCCGACATTTTCATCGGTCGAGACGCGAAGATCGTGGGTCGTCGCGGCGGTCGCGCTGTTGATCATGGCAATCGCCTTTGGCGCGCCGTGGATCACGCTCATCGCGCTCAAGGACATCGCAGCGGAGGTGAGAGGCGAACGCTCGATTCCGGCCTTTGCCAGCGCCCTGATGTGGATCGGATCCGGAGTCGGCGGCATCCTCATGGGACGGATCGCCGAACGCGTCGGCATACGCTTTACCGTGATCTTTGGCGCCGTGATGGTTGCGGTCGGCTTGGCACTGTCGAGCTTGGGCCCGTCCCTGCCGCTCTATGTTGGGCACGGCGTGTTCATGGGGCTACTCGGCATCGGCGGCATCAATGCGCCGTTTTATGTCTATGTCAGCCGCTGGTTTGATCGCAGGCGCGGTTCGGCGCTCGCTTTGATTTCCAGCGGCGCCTATTTGGCCGGCGCGCTGTGGCCACCCGTCTTTGCGCGGTTGATCGCCTATGCCGGCTGGCGGCATGCGATGCTGTACTACGCGGCATTCGAACTACTCCTGATCGTGCCCGCGGCCGTGCTGGTGCTGGGACCACCGCCGCAAGAGCTGCGGCATCCCAGGAAGCACGAGGCGGGCGCGTCAAAATCGGTGCTGGGCTGGCCGCCCAATCTGGTATTCGCGTTGCAAATGGCGGCGATTTTTACCTGCTGCGTTCCGATGGCGATGCCGCAAACACACTTGGTGGCGTTTTGCAGTGATCTGGGAATCAGCGCCGCCCACGGCGCCGCCATGGTGTCGGTTCTGCTTGGCGCTGCCTTTTTCAGCCGTCAGCTGTGGGGTTTGGTTTCGGACCGGATCGGCGGTCTCTACACCATGCTCGTCGGATCGGTCTGCCAGGCGGTCGGGATGGCGGCGTTTCTGTTGACGCAAGACGAGGTCGGCTTGTTCACGGTCGCGGCGCTGTTCGGCTTCGGATTCAGTGGTCTTGTGCCGGCCAACGTGCTGACATCGCGCGAGTTGTTTCCGGTCGAGGACGCCTATTGGCGGATGCCGACATTGTTACTGTGCAGCGGCTGGGGCATGGCGGCGGGCGGCTGGCTCGCCGGAATTCTTTACGATCATTTCGGCTTTTACGCGCCTGCCTTCGCGGCAGGGCTCGCGGTCAATCTCCTCAATTTCTCATTTATCAGTACGCTGGCGCTGCGGCGCAGGATTGCAATCGCAAGCGGTTGAAGAAACGCCCGGGAATAAAATTCGGTCGCTCTGGGTCGCTTGGTGCGAGCCCTTTCGGGCGAATGGCACATTTCGATTCAAGGAGCGACTCTATGCGCAACATGATGATCGCGATCGGCACGTCACTTGCTCTCGCCGCGGCGACCACACCGATGACCACAACGGCGTTTGCGCACGGTGGCGGGTTTGGCAGCGGCGGACATTTTGGCGGCGGACGCATTGGTGGATTTGGCGGCGGGCATTTTTCCGGGTTAAGCGGCGGGCATTTTTCCGCCTTCAACGGCGGGCGGCATTTTGGTGACTTCGGCGGCCGTTTTAATCATGGCCGCTTCGGCCGCGGTTTTGGTTTTGGCGGCCCGTATGGGTACGGGGGATCCTACGGCTACTACGGCTATGGTTACGACAGTTGCTACGTGCTCACGCCATCGGGTTACGTGTGGGTCTGCTACTGAGATCGCGCCGCGCGGGTTTCATGCGGTTCGAGGGTCAACAAGACTTGAGGCGCAATCACTAAATGGCGATTGAGGGAATAGCCGTTCTGCGAAGTGAATCTTTCCAGCAGAAGGTGGCGATGAAATCACGCCGCGCTTTTACGAGGAAAGAGTCTTGGTGGAGGTCCGACATGCTCCGCTTCATTCTTGTCAATGACCGCACCCCGCGCGCGGACGCCCATTGCGCTTTGTGCTGCACCAAGATCACTGGAAGTTACGTCCGGGAGATCAGCACGAAGTTTTGCTACTGCAGCCGCGGCTGTTTCGCCAATCATTCGAGATTGGGACAACTTGTACTCGAACACCGTGCGAAGGTTGCGTCATGAGATGCGATCATTGCCGCAAACCACTGCGCCCATTCGTGCACCGTTATTGGCGGATGCGATTTTGCTCGAAGATCTGCGAGGCAGCATATCTGGGGCGTCTTGATCCGAAGACCCGGCAAAAACTGGCGGAAGCAATCCCGGTCTAGGGCGCGGATATCGGATCGAGATCGCGGCGCGATCTGACGCGACCCTAATGTCCTGAAATCGCCGCTTTAACGACAGGCGGCCGCGCCCGCGCGGCGCAGAAATTTGCCACCGCCGCGGCGATTGCGGCGCTGGTGAGTGCGCGCCGCTCCGGCGTTGCCAATTCGAGTTCCTCCTGGCGATTAACGATGGATCCTGCTTCCAGCAGCACGGCCGGCATCCTGGTCTGGCGCAGCACTATCAGCTGATCGTAGCGGTACACGCCGGCCTCGGCATCGACGAGGATGCGGCGGCGATGGCCCATCAAAGCGAAGGTGTAATGCGGCGTGTAATGGAGGTTCCGGCGCTCCAATTCGTGTCCGAGCATGCTGCCGAACAAGAGGCTGCCGGCGCGATCGGCGTTATCGTTCGAAATGAAAATCGCGTAGCCCGGATAATCGTCATTGAATTCGTTTTTTTGTCCGGCGTATTCCCAGATTTGCTTGAGGTTATCGGGCACCGAATCGTGGTGGATCGCAATGAACAGATCGGCGTGCATGGCGTTGGCGCGGGCCGCGCGCTCGAACAAGCCTCGCCACGGCGCGGTGCCGGTGATCAGCAGCACCGCCTGTTCGAATCCGGCATCGACCAAGGCTTGCTTGACCTCGCGCGCCAGCTGGAGATTGAAGGCGTATTCGGGCACGCCGCGCGCGCTCATCGCGCCGGGTACATCGAGAGTGTGGCCGACATCGACCACAACGCGGAACGTGGAGCGCGTGCAGTTCTCAGAAACCGCCTGGCTCGCGCTTGCGGCATGGTCCTCACCGCGCGCGCTTTGCAGGGCTGCCGCCAGCAAAGCGGTTGCAAGAACAACGCCGAGCTTTGTAGCCGCCCGCCCCATCCCGTGCATGTCGCGATAATAGCGCAGCGGCGGGAAATTGCCATTCTCTGTTGTGGACGGAAAGCCCGCTCTGGAACCTTGATTTTGCTCCCGCACTGATGCCGATATTGCCGAATCGGACGTTTGCTCGAGGAGCGCAACATGATTCGCGAACCCATCCTGACCACCGTCGCCATTGGCGATCTCCGCCCCACGCAAATCACGGTCGGCATGCGCGAGGTTGCGGCCAAGCGCCAGCGCTGGCGCGAAATCGCCGCCAAGCAGGGCGCCAAATTCCTCGGCAAGCATATGATCCCGGTCGTGCTGGGTCCGAAATCGCGCCACTACGTGGTCGATCATCATCATCTTGCGCTTGCGCTCCACGAGGAAGGCGTCAAGGACGTGGCGGTGACGCCGATCGCCAATCTCGGCAAACTCGACCAGGACGCCTTTTGGACGGTGATGGATAATCGCTCGTGGATGCATCCGTTCGACAGCAAGGGCGAGCGGCGGCATTACAATGACATTCCCAAACGGGTATCCGAACTGGTCGACGATCCGTTTCGCTCGCTGGCCGGGGAATTGCGGCGCGCCGGCGGTTTTGCCAAGGACACGACGCCTTTCAGCGAATTCCTGTGGGCGGATTTTCTGCGCCGGCGCATGAAGCGCAAAGCCGTTGAGCGTGACTTCGAGGGGGCAATCGAAAAGGCAATGAAATTGGCCAAGAGCGAGGACGCCGCCTACTTGCCCGGCTGGTGCGGCCCCCTGGCCGAAGATTGAGCCGCGGAAGGCGAGAGGCCGGTATGGTTGCGTTAATCCGCGCAAGCCCGCGCGCCGTGGCTTTGCTATAATGCGCTGGGGCGGTTGACGGGAGGGTGGGCCACGGTCGGACGCCGCAGCATGACCTGGGCGCGCGATCAAAGGCCGTAATACCACACGATCATGAGCGTTCATCGTGCAAGCATGGTCCTGATGCTGGCGGCGGGCGCGTTGGCCGGCTGCAGCGGTTTCAGCAAGAATCAGCAAGCGGCTGCTCCTCCCGATCCCAACGTCTTTCCGGCCAACTACCGCAGTGCGCTCGTCGCTTTCCTGCGTCAGTCCTTGACCAATCGGTCCGACTTTCGCGGTGCGATGGTTTCTGAGCCGGCGATAAAGTCGGTCGGACCAAGTCAGCATTACGTCGTATGCGTGCAATTCAATCCGCAAAGCGCGATCAAGACCAAAGCCGCCGTCTATCTTTCCGGACAAATGACGCAGTTCATCGACGCTGCGCCGGAGCAATGCGCGGACGCGGCTTATCAGCCGTTCAAGGAGCTTGATGCCGCCATTCCTTCCGCGGGCGGGGGCGGAACGATCCCGTGGCTGTCGACTCCTCGATAAGGCGGCAATGCGCTAAGTAAATCCGATGGACAGCGACGTTTTGATTGTCGGGGCCGGACCGACCGGCCTCACGCTTGCAATCGATCTCGGCAAACGCGGGGTTCGATGCACTTTGGTCGAGCAGAAGGAGCAACCGGCTTTTCTGCCCAAGATGGAGCGGGTGAATGCCCGCTCCATGGAAATTTACCGGCGGATGGGTTTGGCCGAAAGAATCCGCGCCGCCGGATTGCGCGCGGACTGCCCGATGGACGTCTACATCGTGCTGTCGCTCACCGAGCTGCCGCTATTGCATCTTCCATATCCTTCGGTCGAAGAGGCGAGGGCGCAAACACGCGCCAGCAATGACGGGACGATGCCGCTCGAGCCATATCAGCTGATTTCGCAATATACGCTCGAGCCGCTGTTGAAGTCGGTTGCCGAGGCGATTCCCAGCCTGCGGGTGCGGTTCGGCTGGGAATTCATCGCTCTGCGGCAGGATCGCGACGGCGTCAGCGCGCGCCTGCGCAGCGTCAAGGGCGAGGTCGAGGAAATTCGCGCGGCCTATCTCGTCGGCTGCGACGGCGGCGCCAGCGCCGTGCGTAAGGAGCTGGGCATCGGGCTGTCCGGCGAGGGTAATCTGTTGGAGCTGCGGCAGGCGCTGTTTCGCTGCGACGAACTGTTCGACCGCCTTCCGATCGGCGATGGTCCAGGACGCGGCCGGCACTACCACGTGGCCGACGACAAGGCCACGTTCTTGATCATGCAGGATTCGGCGAAGCACTGGACGCTGCATGCGGTCCTCGACAGCGACGAGGCGATGAAGACCGCGTTCGAACGCACGGTCGGAATTCCGGTCAAATACGAAATGCTGTCCTGCGCGCCGTGGCGGCAGAACCTGCTGCTTGCCGATCGCTACGCTAGAGATCGCGTGTTCCTCGCCGGCGATGCGGTGCATCTCGTGATCCCGACCGGCGGGCTCGGCATGAATTCCGGCGTCGGCGATGCCGTTGATTTGTCGTGGAAGCTTGCCGCCACGCTCGCGGGCTGGGGCGGGCCGAATTTGCTCAAGTCATATGAGGTCGAGCGGCGCCAGATCGGCGAGCGCAATGTCGGGGCGTCGCGCTATGCCACTATCGGCCGGCGCAAGTGGCGCGCCATGTGGCGTCCTAACATCCGGGAGGATTCTGCTGCCGGCGCCGAGACCCGCAACAAGCTCAGCGCCGTCGCCGATATCGAGCAGCGCAAGAGCAATGAAATGATCGGCGCGGAGCTCGGTTATCGCTATGTCGACTCGCCGATCATCTGCAACGTGCCCGGCGGGCCGGAACACCTGTTCCGCGAATACCAGCCGACCACTTGGCCTGGCGCGCGGCTGCCGCATGTCTGGCTCGCCGACGGCACGCCGATGCAAGACCGCATTCCCGACGGCTACACAATTCTCAAACTCGGCGGCTCCAAAGCAGACGCGCGCGGATTGCAAAGCGCGCTGCGCGATCGAGGCGCGCCGGTGACGGTGATCAAAGCCCGTGATCCACGAGCGCGGGAAATCTACGAACGTGATCTCGTTCTGCTGCGGCCCGATCTCCACGTGGTGTGGCGCGGCAATGCTGCTCCCGAGGATCCAGCCCGAATCGCGGCCGTCGCCACCGGTCATTAGCACGAAGCTTGCAGTGAACCTGCCTGGCGCAATAGATTTATTCTACTCTGCGCGCTCTATTTGGTGTAAAATTTGCTCTTTGCGGGCCAATAAAACGTATTATATAGAAAATTGTTCTATCGCTATTGTTTCGTTGCCGCCCGTGGAGTTGCCCGATGACCTCTCCGCTCGACCAGAAAAAAATCAAGATCGCCGGTCCCGTCGTGGTCACCGCGAACCGCGTCGATGATGGCGCGGTGGTCTATCGCAGTCCCGACGGCGGCTGGACCACCGAACTCGGCGGTGCGGCTATCGTGATTGATGCCGACAGTGCGCGGGCGCTCGCCGAAGCGGCAGCGGGTGACGACCTTCACGCCATCGGCCCGTATATCGCGCCGGTGGAGCTTTTGCCCGGCGGCAATGTCCGGCCCGGAAATTTGCGCGAACTGATCCGCCGCGCCGGCCCAACCATCGAACTTCCCGCGCCGCTCGAATCGTAAGCGGGTCTCGCATGTACATTTATGACGCCTTCGATCGCCGGCTCCTTGCCGAGCGGGTCGTGGAATTCCGCGATCAGGTGTCGCGGCGATTGTCCGGTGAACTGAGCGAAGAAGAATTCAAGCCGTTGCGGCTGATGAACGGCGTCTATCTGCAGCTTCACGCCTATATGCTGCGTATCGCCATTCCCTACGGCACGCTCTCAACGCTGCAACTGCGCAAGCTTGCCGAGATCGCGCGCAAATACGATCGCGGCTACGGCCACTTCACCACGCGGCAGAACATTCAGTTTCACTGGATTAAGCTCGCGGAACTGCCGGACGCGATGGCCGAGCTCGCCAGCGTCGGCATGCACGGCATGCAGACCAGCGGCAACAATGTCCGCAACATCACCACCGATCAATGGGCCGGCGTCGCAACCGATGAAATCGAAGATCCACGGATCTGGGCCGAGCTCATCCGCCAGCACGTGACGCTACATCCGGAATTTTCCTTCATGCCGCGGAAATTCAAGATCGCGGTTGGCGCCTCTGATCGCGACCGCGCGGCGCTTCGTATCCACGACATGGCGCTGCGGCTGCATCGCAATGCCGCCGGCGAAACCGGATTCGAAGTGATGGTTGGCGGCGGGCTTGGCCGTACGCCCTACCTTGCGCAAACCATCAAACCGTTCCTGCCGCAACGCGACGTGCTGTCCTACGTCGAGGCGGTGCTGCGAACCTATAATCAGTTCGGCCGCCGCGACAACATCTGGAAAGCGCGCATCAAGATTTTAGTACACGATCTCGGCGCCGAGCCCTTCGCCAAGGAGGTCGACGCGGAATGGCAAAGCATCAAGGACGGCGCGCTCGCGCTCGAGCCGACCATGGTGGCGGACATTGCCGGCCGCTTTCGCTATCCGGACTATGAGAAGCTGGATGATGGCCCGCCGGAGCTTGCCAGGACGCGGCGGAACGACCGTGGCTTTGACGCCTGGCTCGGCAATTGCGTGACCAATCACAAGGTGCCCGGCTATGCCATCGTGACGGTCTCGCTCAAGCCCGAAGGCGGAACGCCTGGCGACTGCACCGCCGCGCAGATGGACAAGTTGGCCGATCTCGCCGACCGCTATTCGTTCGGCGAAGTCCGCGTCGGCCACGAGCAAAATCTGGCATTGCCGCATGTGGCGCAGCGCGATCTGCCGGCGCTATGGCGCAAACTCGACGCGATCGGGCTTGCGCAAACCAACGTCAATCTGATCTCGGACATTATTTCCTGTCCCGGTCTCGACTATTGCAGTCTTGCCAATGCGCGCTCGATTCCGATCGCCCAGGAAATTACGCGGCGCTTCCACGATCTCGACCGGCAGCGCAAGCTCGGCCGTCTGCACATCAATATTTCAGGCTGCATCAATGCCTGCGGCCACCATCACGTCGGCCATATCGGCATTCTCGGGGTGGAGAAAAACGGCGAGGAGTTCTATCAGATCACGCTCGGCGGCAAGGCTGACGAGAATGCGACGCTCGGCACGCTGGTCGGTCCGGCTGTGCCTTACGCGCAGGTTGCCGATGTGGTGGAAGACATTGCCGCGGCCTATCTCGACCTTCGCGACAAGCCGGACGAGTTGTTCATCGATACCGTCAAGCGGGTCGGTATCGAGCCGTTTCGGGAGCGCGTCTATGCCGCTCGTTGAGAATGGCCAAATAGTACCAGACCGCTACCGTTACGTCGGCGAGGAAGAACCGATTCCCGAACGCGTTCCGGTGATCGTGCCGGCGCAGCGGTTTCTCGCCAACACCGACGCGCTGATCCGCCGTGACGGCTCGCTTGGCGTGCTCTGGCCGAACGACCGCCGCATTGCCGAACTGGCGCCCTGGCTTGGCCATCTGGCGCTGGTGGCGCTGCAATTTCCCAAATTCCGCGACGGTCGCGCCTATAGCCAGGCGCGGCTCTTGCGCGAGACCTACCGCTTTCGCGGCACATTGCGCGCCAGCGGCGACGTGTTGCGCGATCAGTTCCACTTTCTGATCCGCGCCGGTTTCGATTCGTTCGAGGTGAAGAAGCCTGCGGATGCCAGCGCGTTTGTGCAAGCCGCCAGCCGCTACAGCGTGGTTTATCAGCCGAGCGCCGATGGCCGGGTGCCGGCGCTGCGCCGGCGGGTGCAACGGGGCGCGTCGGACTAACGCGCGCAAGCCTGAATGGCGCGCCGCGCTGTTTCCACGTTCACTCATGGCGCGGCGGTCTGACAATACCTATTTGTGAAGGCGGAATGGACGATTTCCGCATCCAACCTCCGCTCGTCGTCAAAGATCAACCCAAGCCGCGGCGCTTGGCTTCGCTCGCCGAGGCGCGCGCCTTCGTGCGCGAGGCGATGCAGATTGGCCGGCCGGAGCCGTGGCGCGAGGTGTATCACCGGCTGATGGCCGTGCAGACCGAAGAGGACGTGCTTGAGGCCATCGGCGACCTGCGCGAACTGCTCGACTTGGAAGATCTGCTGATCCACCCGAGCCTGCCACCGAGCCCAGAAGACGGAGAGTCCTGAGAGTCGCGGCGGCTCCACCGCTTGGAGCGCAGCGCAGCCTAGGCCGGAAATATCAGGCACGTGGTCGTGCCGTGAGCGAGCAGACGCCCTTGCTGGTCGGTGATGCGACCTTCGGCGGTGCCGACACGGCGGCCGCAGCTCAGGACGACGCCCTCGGCTTTGATCGGACCAGTTTCCGGTGTAATCGGCCGCACCAGCAAAATCTTGAACTCGAGTGTCGTTGAACCGACGCCTTTTTCGAGAGTCGAGTGAATCGCCAACCCCATACAGCTGTCGAGCATCGTTGCCGCGAGACCGCCATGCACGGTTCCGGCCGGATTGAGGTGGGTGGCGTCCGGAACTGCGGTGACTACGACGCGACCGTTCGCGGCCTCGCTCACGTCATAGCCCAAGGTTTCGGCAATTGTATTCAAGGGTAGCGTCCCATCGGCGAGTCCTTGAACGAATTCCAGGCCGCTCATCTGTTTTTGCCGTTCGGCACTGATGGTTCCATAGACTTTGCTGGTGGCGCGGCATGGCATTGGCTTGATCTCTCTCTCTCTCTCTCTCTCTCTCTCTCTCTGCTAAGTCGCAAATAAATGATACGCGGTCGGGCGCGCCACCCGATTTATAAACTTGTTTCCACTTTTCGCCACGGTCGCTTAGAGTTGCGCGTATGAACCGTTTTGCGAGGTCCTTATGACTCCTGTTATTGCAGTGATCGCGCCTGGCGCCATGGGCGCCGCCGTCGGGCAAAGACTGGTCGATAATGGCGTCACGGTTCTCACCTCGCTCGAGGGGCGCAGCGAGGAGACTCGCGCGCGCGCCAAGGCGGCCGGCATGACGGCGGCTAAAGACGACCACATCGCGCGCGCCGATTTCATTCTCTCCATTCTGCCGCCCGGCGATGCGCTGCCGCTGGCCCAGCACTTTGTCCCGGCGCTGACCGCGAGCAACGCCAAGCCGGTCTATGTCGATTGCAACGCCATCAATCCGAAGACGGTCGATCGCGTGGCCGCCGTCATTGCGCCGACTGGGTCTCCGTTCGTCGATGCCGGGATCATCGGCCAGCCGCCGAAGCCGGGCGATGCCGGCCCGCGCATCTATGCCTCCGGCGCCGCGGCGCCGCGCGTTGCGGCGCTGCGCAACTACGGCCTCGACATTCGCGTTCTTGACGGCGCACTGAGCGCAGCTTCGGCATTGAAGATGTCCTATGCCGGAATCACCAAAGGCACGCAGGCAATCGGCGCCGCGATGATGCTGGCGGCGACGCGCGCGGGCTCCGCCGATGCCCTGATGGCGGAGTTGCAACTCAGCCAGAAGGAGATGCTGGCTTGGCTCAAGCGCCAGCTCACCATGATGCCGCCCAAGGCCTATCGCTGGGTCGCCGAAATGCAGGAGATCGCGGGCTTTGTCGGCGACGATCCCGCGGCGCGCGATCTTTATGAGGGCGCCGCGGAATTCTACGAGCGCTTTGCCGAGGATTTCGCCGCCGGCGGCAAGGGGGCCAAAGCGCTCGCGGCGTTTTTGGGGAAGGCAAGTTCTTAAGACTCGGAGCCGCGTTCCTGCCGCTCATTCCCGCGAAAGCGGGAATCTAGTGTTCGCACGCTGGGTCCCCGCCTTCGCGGGGACGAGCGGATCAGCGTGGCAGAATTTGCATCACTGATTCAGCCAGCGCCGTGCGAAGCCCATGATCCCCTGCGGCAGGAAGATGATCATGGCGATGAATATCAGCCCGAGCGGGATGAGATAGGGGAATTGGTCGCCGAAGAAGCGTGACAGAAATTCGCGCATCAGGTGGAAAAATCCGGCGCCGACAATCGGCCCGACCAAAGTGCCGATGCCGCCCATCACGTTATAGATCACCGTCTCGCCGGAGGTGAGGAAGTAGACGAAGTCAGGCGCGGCGAATTCGTTCTGGATGGCGTAAAGCACGCCGGCCAATCCGGCGAACAGGCCGGACAGCATGACCGCGACCATCTTGAAATTTTCGACGCGATAGCCGATCGCGCGGGTGCGCGGCTCGTTCTCGCGGATCGATTGCAGCACCATGCCGAACGGCGATTGTGTCACCCGGCGCAGGATAAGATAGGAGCCGGCGACCACCGCGAGCACGAACCAATGCATGGTGGTCGAGGTGAAGCGTGCGTCGTAGAGGAACGGGATGCGCAAATGCGGCCGGGTGAAGATCAGGCCGTTTTCGCCGCCGGTCACCGCCGTCCAGGTGAAGATGATGACATAGAAGATCTGGCTGAAGATCAGTGTCGTGATAGCGAAATAGATGTCGCGCAGGCGGGTGGAGAAGTAGGCGACGAACAAGGCGGCGCCGGCGGCGCCGGCGAGCCCGAACAGGATCGCCAGCCACAGATTCGGCGGGCTGACGATCAACAGCGCGCCGGCGGCGCCGTACATGCCAAGCCCGAAAAAGGCCGAGTGGCCGAACGAGACCATGCCGGTGTACCCGATCAACAGATCGGACGACATGGCCAAAAGTCCCCAGATCAGAATTTCGGTGATCAGGCGACGCCAGAATTCGGGCAGCACCAGGGGTGCCGCGATTAGCGCCGCCATCACAACGCAAAAGCCGATCCAGAACACGGCCGTATGGCTTACGCGCGCTTTGTCCCGCGGCAATGCCTGGAGTGCAGTTCCTTTGTCGAGCGGTGCGGTCGTCATCGCGGCGTCGCTGCAAACAACCCGGTGGGCCGGAATAGCAAGGTCAGGATCAGAATGACGAAGGAGACGATCACCGCGTGCGATGGGTCGACCCAGATCGCGGCGTAAGCCTCAATGAGGCTGATGAAGATCGCGGCCGCGATCGAGCCGACGAAATTCCCCATGCCGCCCACCACCACGACGATGAAAGCCTTGAGCACCCAGTCCAGCCCCATGGTGTGGTTGACGCCGACCATTGGCGCGAACAAGACGCCGCTCGCCGCCGCCATCGCCGCGCCGATGGCGAATACGCCGGTATAGACCCACGGCACCGGGATCCCCATGGCCTGCGCCATCACGCGATCCTGCGCGGTGGCTCTGATCCAGACGCCGAATTTGCCGCGTTTGAGATAAATCCAGAAGCCACCGATGATTGCGGCGGACAACGCCGCAATGAGCAGGCGGTACCAGGGATA
Source organism: Xanthobacteraceae bacterium (assembly GCA_035703785.1). Taxonomy (GTDB): domain Bacteria; phylum Pseudomonadota; class Alphaproteobacteria; order Rhizobiales; family Xanthobacteraceae; genus BOG-931. The sequence continues at coordinate 2,288 of DASSXN010000103.1, read as the reverse complement.
TTGCAGGTAAAACAGCGGGAACTGGCCGGTGATCGGCTCGCCGATCTTGCGCGCCACCGGCCCGAACGCCCACAGCGCGTAGTTCTGCAAAACCAGCGAAATGCCGAAGGTGGCGAGAATCGTATTGAGCGGATCGCGCCCGATCAGCGGCCGCAACGCGACGATCTGCATGGCGGCGCCAAGCAATGCGACGATCAGCGAAGCGCCGATCAGCGCCAGCCAGAAATTGCCGGTCGTCGTGATGATGATCACGCCGACATAGGCGCCGAGCATAAACAATTCGCCATGCGCGAAGTTCACCACGTCCATGATGCCGAAAATCAGGGTCAGGCCGGACGCGATCAGTGCCAGAATCATGCCGGTGACGATGCCGTTCACCGTCTGGATGATAATGAGGTCCAGAGGAATTGCCTGGAAGAACTGAACGACCGCGTCCATCGCTTACACTCCCAGATACTGCTTGATGACCGCGTGATGTGCGTCGATCTCAGACGCGGCGCAGTGATGCCGCACGACGCCCTTTTCCATGATGTAGACGCGCCGGCTGGTGGCGAGCGTTAATGGCACGTTCTGCTCAACCAACAGGATGGCCACGCCCTCGTTCTTTAGCACCACGATGATCTGCTCTATCTGCGAAACCATGCGTGGCATTAGTCCTTCGGTCGGCTCGTCGAGCAGGATAATCTTCGGCTCTAGCATCATGGCGCGCGCGATCGCGAGCATCTGTTGTTCGCCGCCCGACAAGGTGCCGCCGGCCTGCGAGCGGCGCTCCGCCAGCACCGGGAAATAGGTGAAGGCTTTTTCCAGGAGCATCGCGCGCCTGTCTTCGGTCACGCCGTCGCGATCGAGCCCAGTGCGCAGGTTTTCCATTACTGTCAGCAGGCGGAAGATACGCCGGTCTTCCGGCACATAGCCGATGCCGAGCCGCGCTAATCTGTGTGGCGGCACGCCGGTGATCGCAATCCCGTTAAATCGGACCGTTCCTTGGCTCGGGCGAACCAGCCCCATGATGGTCTTGAGCGTAGTGCTTTTGCCCACGCCGTTGCGGCCAAGCAGGCCGACCACCTCGCCGGGTGCGACGTCGAGAGACACGCCGTGAAGGATGTGGCTCTTGCCGTAATAAGTGTGCACGTCCTCGACGCGAACGAGCGGCGTGGCGCTTCCGGCCAAAGTGTTTTGAGCCAAAGTGCTTTGAGCTATGACGCTCATGTTTTGAGATAGACCTCCAGGACCTTCGGATTGTTCTGGATTTCCTCAGGCGTTCCCTCGGCGAGGATGGCCCCGTAATGGAGCACGGTGATGCGTTGGGCGAGCTCCATCACCACCTGCATGTCGTGCTCGACGATCAGGATGGTGAGATTTTTGGCGATTCGGCGCACCAGTTGTTTGGTCTCTTCAGTTTCGGCCTGGCTCATACCCGCGGTCGGCTCATCGAGGCAAAGAAGCTGCGGCTCGGTTGCTAACGCAATGCCAATTTCAAGATTGCGCTGTTCGCCGTGCGACAGGTTCGAAGCATACTCGCGCGCTTTGCCGAGCAGTCCCACGGCTATGAGCGCCGCCTCGGCCTTCTGATTGATGTCGCTAAGCGCATTGTGGTGCGCAATCATATTCCATGAATGCCGCCGCGACTGCGCGGCGATGCGTACGTTTTCGAACACCGTGGCATTGGGCAGGATATTGGTGATCTGATAGGACCGCGCGATGCCCTTTTGCGAGATTGCGTTCGACGGCAGTTCGGTGATCTCCGCGCCGTCGAAGACGATGCGGCCGCTGGTTGGCCGCAGCACGCCGGTAAGACAGTTAAAGAACGTGCTTTTACCCGCGCCGTTCGGCCCGATAATGGCGCGAACCTCGCCGCGGCCAGCCTCGAAATTCACCTGCGATAACGCGGCCAAGCCACCGAATTGGACGGACAATAGTTCGGTTTTGAGGATAGGCCCCGACGCCGCTCCCCGGCCGTTTGCCGGGGAGCCTAGGTCGATCGACCGTTCCGGGCGCACTTAGGCGGAAAAGTTGCAGGCCGGCGGAACGAGGGTTTTGTCCTTGTCCACCGTCTCAAGCAGTTTGAACTTGCCGCCTTCGACGACATACAAGAACTCACGCAAGAATGCCTGATGGTCGGCCTTGCGCAGCGTCTTGTCGCCTTGCGGGAAGTCGTCGCCTTCCTTCATCTCGAGGCCTTCGAGCGCGGCGATCAGCTTGTCGGTATCGTCGCGGCCGCGGAAACCCGACTTCTCCATCGCGATCTTCAGCGCGTTGATCGCCTCGAAATTCGATTGCACATAGCG
>DASSXN010000136.1:0-14308 GCA_035703785.1 Xanthobacteraceae bacterium | reverse complement strand
GGATGGTCGGATAATCGACCTGCGGCAGCGTCGAGAGCGGCAGAAACATATAGGCGACCATGCCGGACAGCATGATCGCCGCCATCAAGAGCGAAGTCCCAACTGGGCGCAGAATGAAAGGCTCGGAGACGTTCATCGCACCGCTTCACCGCTGCGCATCGCTCGCTTGGCGCGAGCGGGTCCGCTCACTCCCTCTCCCCAGTGGGGAGAGGGTCGGGGTGAGGGGGGTTCTCAGCTTGAAGTCGAAACTCCGAACCCCCTCACCCGCTCGCTTCGCTCGCGACCTCTCCCCGACGGGGAGAGGTGAAGCCGCCGGCATGCGTCCGCCCACTCGTCATCCTCGCGGCGTCACTGTGTGCCCGTGGGCGGCGGCTGATTTTGCGAACGGCCCGAACGTTGGCCGGAAGACTGATCTCGGCCTGACGCACTCGGTGCGCCGCCCGGCGTGCCGGCTTGGTTCCCTTGGCTCCCTTGGCTCGCTTGGCCGCCTTCGCCGGCCACGATTACCTTGATGCCATCGCGCAGGCGGTCGGTGCCATCGATGACGACGCGATCGCCGGCCGACAGTCCAGAATTGATGGCGGTGACATTGCCGTCGACCGGACCGGTCCTGACTTGGCGCACCGACACCGTGTTGTCGGCGTTGATGACATAAACATAGGTGCCGGGCGCGCCGCGCTGGATCGCCGAAGTCGGCACCGTGACCGCGTTTTGCAGGGTCTTCACCAGAAGGCGCACATTGACGAACTGGTTCGGAAACAGCGTGTTGTTCTCGTTGTCGAACTGCGCTCGCACTTTGACCGTGCCGGTGGTGGTATCGATCTGGCTGTCGATGGCCGCGACCTTGCCGACCGCAAGCTGGCGGAGATTGGCGCGGTCATAGGCGGTGACGATCAAGGGCGAGCCGGCGGCAAATTGCGGCGTGATCTCGGGCAGATCGTCTTCCGGCAGCGTGAACACAATCGAAATCGGCTGCAGCTGGGTGATAACGGCGAGGCCAGTGGAATTGCTGGTCTGCACGTAATTGCCGGGGTCGACGAGCCGCAGCCCGATGCGGCCCGTGATCGGCGAAACGATCCGGCAATAGGAGATGTTGAGCGCCTGCGCGTCGACCAGGCCCTGGTCCTGTTTCACCGAGCCGGCATATTGCTGCACGATGAAGACCTGATCCTCGGCTTGCTGCCGGGCGATCGAATTCTGCTGGGCCAGCGTCTCGTAGCGCTTCTGGTCCAATTGCGCCTGCGCGAGCAATCCCTGATCGTGCGCCAGCTGGCCTTCGTATTGCTCCTTCAAATATTCGTACGGCCGCGGATCGATCTGCGCGAGGAAATCGCCCTTCTTCACCATTTGGCCTTCGGTGAAGCCCACTTCCGTCAATTGGCCGTTGATCTGAGTCTGGACGGTTACGGTCGCGAGCGGTGTCACCGTGCCAAGCTCATTGAGGATGACGCGCACGTCGCCGAGCGCCGCCGTCGAGGCGCCGACCGTTTGCAATGCGCCTTGCGGAAAACGGCCGCCCGGCGGCGCCGCGGTTCGCACCCAGCGCACTGTCTCGTAGATGGCGAAGGCAAGAAGGACGAGGACGACAACGCCGATCCCGATCCGCCACCGCGAACGCGGCGGTGCCTTCACCCACGGCTTGAATGGCTCGGGGATCAGGCGGCGGGCGCCCGGCGCCAATTCCTCATCGGTTCTGCGTGTCCGCTCGTCCATATCCTTGACGTCATCCTTGGCGTCGATCCGCCCGATCCCGCCATTTCAACCGATCTGGATTTATAAAGTGCCCCGATATAGGCCACCTAATGAATATTCGCTAATGCGTGGGCTTGGCCGCTAAATCGTGATCAGGCGCCAATGTGATTGCTGCAATAGCAGGCCACCGCAGCGCGGTTTCAGCGATTTATAAGCAATAACAGTATGTTATGACAGGTCGTCCCCGGTCCCGCCCGGCAGGGTTTTGCACCGGGGCGCGGTCGCCGCCGCGTCTTATTCCTGCACTGCCGGTGGCGGGGCGAGCGGCGGCGGTACCAGGATATCGCTGGGAATAGTCTCGACCGGCGAGGGTTGCGACTCAAGCTGCGGCAACAATGAGAAGTCCCGCTGCAATTGAACTTGCGTCGGCAACAACATCGTGTCCCAGCCGCCGCCCAGCGCCACGATCAGGTTCACGCTGGCTAGGAACAGGTTTTGCCGCGCGGTCAACTCGGCTTCCTGGTCGGCAAGCAATTGAATTTCGGCGACGACGACCGTGGTAAATGCCACGGTGCCGGCGCGAAACTGATTGAGGAAAACATTGACCGCAGTGCGCTGATCCGCGACCGCGCGCTGTTCCTGTTCGACCTGGCGCGACAGATAGCGAATGGCCGCGAGCTCGTCCTCCACCTGCTGGAAAGCGGTAAGCACGGTTTGCCGGTAATTCGCGATGCTTTGCCAATAGGCCGCGCGCGCGGCGTCGACCTGTGCCGCCGTCAGCCCGCCGTTAAAAATGGTCTCGGTCGCGCTGGCGCCGATCGAAGCGATCGAACGGGAGATGTTCAACGGTAGCGGTATCGGCCCGATATATTGAATGATTGCTGACAGCGACACGTCGGGAAACCAGGCCGCCTCGGCGACGCCAATCAATGCGTTCTGTTCTTGCATGGTCCGTTCCGCAGCGGCGATATCGGGACGCCTTTCCAGAAGCACCGAAGGAACGGTGACGGGAGTCTTCGGGATGTGCTGGGCGAGATTACGCGGGCCGATGCCGAGCTCGGCAGGGGGTCTGCCAGTCAGCACCGCGATGGCGTGCTCGAACTGAGCGCGCAGCATGCGGGCATTGGCGAGCTGGGCCTCGGTGGTGGCGATCTGAGCATCGGCGGTCGCCACGTCGCCCGCCGTCACCGCGTAGCCGGCTTTGAACTGGTTGTTCACGATGTCATAGGTTTTCTTGTATTCGACGATCGTGCTCGCGAGCAGCGCGATCAGGGAATCGGACGCGCGGAGATTGAAATAGGCGATGGCGAGCTGGGCCTGGGCGGCGAGCTTGGCATTGTCGAGATCGGCGGCGCTGGCCTGCGCGCCCGACGTATTGGCCTCGATCTGCCGCCGGATGCGGCCCCAGACGTCCAAGTCCCAGGTGCCGCTGATCGGTATGGTATAGCGGGTGGTGTAGATCGCGCCCCGGCCGCCGCTGCCACCGAAGCTCGCCCCGCCGATGCCGCTGCCGACGGCAAGCGGGCCAGTTCGGGTGCGGGTCACGTTGTAACCGGCTGTGCCGACCGGAAACAACGCCGCCTGTGCTTCCCTGATGACGGCGCGTGCCTCTTCATAGGCCGCCGCCGCCGCGGCGACCGTCTGATTGGAAACTTCGATCTGAGGCAACAGCGTGTCGAGCGCGCCGTCCTTGTAGACCTTCCACCAGTCGCCGCGCGCGATGTCGTCGATCGGCGTGGCGCGTTTCCAGCCTTTGATCTCCTTGAAATGGGTGGGTACCGGCGCCGCCTCGCGCGAGTAATTCGGCCCGATTGTGCAGCCGGCAAGCGCCAAGGTGAGGCTGAGCGCGCCGACATTGATCGAAGCGGACGCACGGGCTCGCGCGCGTGAAGCAAGACTGCGTCGCACCCGATTATCCCGATGCGGATCAGCATGGGTGAACGCGAGCACTGCCAGAACCCGTTGCTGTAAGCCCCAAAATGCGCAACTGCCCACTGCGCAACCGATGAAAAGGCGCGTGCAATGCGGTGTCGCCGCCAGCTGGCGGCATCAATCGCATCGTGACGGCCTCTACGACGACCTTAACCCCCGGTCGGAGCATGCCGAAGCGATGGACCGATGGCAATCGCGGGCGCTGCGGCTCATGTGGGAAGCTGCTTTTGACCTTGCCTTGTGGCATTCGGGCGACAGTGCAATGCCCGGGTGACGGACCGGCCCCCATCCTGGGCGGCGATGCACCGTTGATTTCCGTCGTGACGAACGGCCGCGCCGCGCACAGGATCGTGATGCGCGCCGCAGCATTTCGTCCGCTTGTTGATCTGATTTCCGCCATACGGGGGAGCAATATGAGAAAAAAAGTCGCGACGATTGTCGCGGCCAGATTGCTGCGGCCAGATTGTTGCGGGCAGTTTGTTGCGGCCACGATCCGCCGCTTCGACGGTGCAGCGCAGCATCACAGTCGCGGAGGTGGCGGAACGCGCGCATGAGAACTGCGTTGGCTGTGCGCTAAGGGAGCTAAGGGAATCGTCGTTTAGGGGAAGGAAACGTCATCATGGGCCCGATCAGCAAAAAACTTATCAGCAGGCTTGTCGTCTTGGGACTTGCTACAAGTGTCGGCGCGCTCGGGGTTGCGGTTAGCACGGCAGATCTGGCGCTCGCGGCTGGCAAGGGCGGCGGCAAAGGCCCGGGTGGAGGAGGCGGAGGAGGCGGAGGCGGTGGTGGCCACGGCTGGGGCGGCGGGGGTGGCGGTCACGGCTGGGGCGGTGGCGCGCACTTTAGCGCCGCCCATGTCAACGCCGGGCACGCGCACTTTTCCTCTCATATTTCCTCCCACTCTTCGCATTGGAGCGGCGGCCACCATTACGCAACGCGCTACAGCGGGCGCACGCATACGGCTGGAACTCACACTCACACCAATCTGAGCAAGACCAATCTGAGCAAGACCAATCTGAGCAAGACCAATTTGAGCAAGACCAATTTAAGCAAGACCAATTTAAGCAAGACCGATCTGAGCCATGAATCACATGTCACGCCGCTCAAGAATGCGGCTGACCCCAAGAACTTCAGCACGCGGCGCGACTTCGCCAACAAGACAGCATTCAACTCGTTCTGGCACGAGGGTTGGCACCAGAACTGGTGGCATCATCACCATTTCTTCCATATCGGCTGGATCGGTCCCTTGTTCTGGCCCTATGCCTATGGCGATTTCTTCTACTTCGCGCTGTGGCCGTGGGATTACTGGTGGTACGATCCGTTCTGGGCCTACGGCTATGGCGACATCTACCAGGCCGTCTTCTTCCCCTACAGCTATGACGATTACGTCCAGGGACCGCGCGCGCCGGAGCGCATGGCGCGGCTCAAACAAGGCATAACGCAGAGCTGTAACGAGGAAGCCGGCGAAGTCACCGGCTGGCCGATCGATCAGATCCAGGGCGCGGTGCAGCCCGATCAGCGGCAGAGCCCGCTACTCGACGACCTTGGTAATGCCATCGTCAAAGCGAGCAACGAGATCAGGGCGCATTGTCAAACCAACATCGCGTTCACGCCGACCGGGCGGCTCGACCAGATGCACAATCGACTCGGCGCGCTGGTCGATGGCGTCAATATCGTCAGTCCGGCACTGTCGGGCTTCTACGATTCGCTCAACGACGAGCAAAAAGCGCGGTTCGATCACATCGCTCCGCGCGCCCCGCGGCGGGGCCAGGCCGCGCAGGGCGATCTCACCGCCGCGACCATTCGCGGCCAGTGCGACGCCGGCATGATGGCGTGGCCGACCGATCAGATCGATCGCGTGGTGCGGCCCGACGACGCGCAGCGCGCCAAGCTGCAAGCCTTGCAGTCGGCCGCCGCGCAAGCCGCCGACACGATCAAGGCCGCCTGTCCCGCCGATGTGCCGCCGACGCCGCCGGCGCGGCTCGCGGCGGTCGGCCAGCGCTTGGGAGCCATGCTGCGAGGCGTCGAGACGATGCAGCCGGCGCTTGCCGATTTCTACAATTCGCTCAGCGACGACCAGAAGGCCCGCTTCAACTCGATGGGCCGGCAATTGTTCGCGCAAAAGAACGCGACAAACGAGTAACGCCGTCATTGCCAAAGACGCGTTTCCCGGACGCGGTGCAGCGCGAAAACGGTGCACCGCAGATCCGGGATCGTCTCAAACTCCGCATCCGGGACGGTCCCGGTTCAGCAGCGCACCATTTCATGCTGCGCTGCGCCTGGGACACGAAAACTTCAATGAAACAACGCCGGAAATTTCACCCGTAACTTGCCGCGCAGATCGGCGCTGACGTCGACAACTTGAGGGAACGTGCCCTTGAGCTTCATGTCATAGGGGATGCAGGCGTCGATCAGGATGCGATTGTTGAAATTGCCCGGCAGATAGAGTGGATCGCGTTTCGACGCCCAGGCTTTTTGCACGAGATCGATATCGACCTTCGGATCGAAGCGCGTGCACATTGCCCACAATACCTGATCGAGATCGCCGGCATCGATGTCGTCGTCGACGACCACGGTCCATTTGCCGGCATAGGCGCCGCCCTGGCAGGCGCAGGCGACGTGCAGCGCCTGGCGCGCATGGCCGGGATAGCGCTGGCGAATCTGAATGGCGGTGAAACGCGTTGCCGGCCCGGCTTCGTGATTCCACACCCCGATTACATCGGGGATGCCGCACGCTTCCAGCGCCCGCCAGATCTGCGCCGCTCCGGCGATGCCTTTGAGGAGCCCGGTCTCGTCGACCGGTTTGTGCTGCGGCGCGCAAGTCAGAATCGGATCGTTGCGGTGGAGGATCGTCTTCACGCGCACGAATGGCCGCTCCTGGGTGTCATCGGAGTAGTAGCCCATCCATTCGCCGAACGGGCCTTCCGGCTTGGTGTCGCCGGGCACGGTTTCGCCTTCGATCGCGATCTCGCAATCGGCCGGAATCGGAAAGCCGGTATAGGGGCCGCGCACCACGTCGACCGGCTCGCCGCGGAGCCCGCCGGCAATGTCGTATTCGCTGACTTCCGGCAGCGGACTTGACGCCAGCATGAACAACAGCGGGTCCTGACCGCACAGGATCACCACTTTCATCGGTTCGCCGCGCGCGAAATATTTGTCGCGGTGGATGCGCCCGTGCTTGCCCTCGGTGATCTGACAGCCGACGGTCTTGCCGTCATAGACCTGGCTGCGATAGGCGCCGAGATTGTACCAGCCGCTGTCGGGGTCCTTGGTGACGACGCAGTCGGCAGTGCCGATGAAGCGCGCTTTGTCGCGCTCGTGGTGTCGTGGCACCGGAAATTTCAAAACGTCGACGGCGTCCCCTTCGATGAGATTTTCGAAGATCGGACCATCATTGACATAGCGCGGCGGCAGCGGCCGCAAATCCTGCATGCGCGCGTGATAGCGCTGCACGATGTCGACCTTGCGTTCGTGTTGGAGCGGTAGCCCAAGCGTAAGCGCGATGCGCTTGACGGAGGAAAGCTGGCCATAAAGCGTGCGGTAGCCTTTGCGATAGCCGGGCACGTCATCGAACAGAATCGCCGGCGCAGTGCCGCCGCTCTTTTCGGTGAGCATGTGGGTGACGGCGCCCATCTCGACGTCCCAGTGCGCGTCGGAGACGCGCTTGAGCTCGCCGAGGCGATCGACCGTGTCGATCCAGCCGCGCAAACCCCGATACGCGCCGGCACCTTGGCGTCCAGCGAATGCCGCGTCCGCCATGAAGCCTCCAAGTTTCACAGTAGAAGTCGGGTATGGATTGGGCTCGGGAAGGTGTCAAGGCAAGCCGCTGGCGCCGCAAGGCCGCACGAGCGGAGCTTCGACACCAGCGCATGCGCGGGTTAGGATGATGCGAGGAATCGCTCGATTGTTCGAACCATGACGGTCATGTCGCAGGGCGAAGCCGCTCCGGTTGCGGCCAAAGAAGCGGAGCCGATCTGGTTCGCCTCCTATCCCGCGGGCGTGCCTAGGACCATCGATCCCGACGCCTTTACGTCACTGTCGGCGATGCTGATCGAGGCGTGCCGGGAGCACGCCATGCGCCCGGCGTTTGAGTCGCTCGGCGCGCGCATGACTTATGCCGAGTGGGAGCGCGACAGCAAAGACTTTGCCGCTTTTCTGATCGAGCAGATCGGCTGCCGCGCCGGCGACCGCGTCGCGTTGATGCTGCCGAACATGCTCGCTTATCCGGTGACGTTTCTCGGCACGCTGCGCGCCGGATTGATCGTGGTCAATGTCAATCCGCTCTACACGCCGCGCGAACTGCAGCAGCAGCTCGCCGATTGTGGCGCCGAAGTCATCGTCATCCTGGAGAATTTCGCCCATAAGCTGCAGCAGATCATCGCGCAGACCAAAATCCGGCACGTCGTGGTGGCGCGGCTCGGCGATTTCGTGCCGGTGCTCAAGCGCTGGGCCTTCAACTTCGCCAATTCGTATATCCGCCACGCGGTGCCGCCGTGGCGCTTCGAGAAATTCACCATGCTGCAGCTGGCCTGCGAGCGGCGGCCGAGCGAGCGTTATGAAGACGCGCGTGCGCGGGGTGGCGACGTCGCGCTGTTGCAATATACCGGCGGCACGACCGGCGAGCCGAAAGGCGCGATGCTGACGCATCGCAATCTGATCGCCAACACGCTGCAGTGCCGGGCGTGGACCGGAACGGCAGCGACAGCCGAGCACGAGCGGGTGCTCACGCCGCTGCCGCTCTATCACATCTTCTCGCTGACCGCGAACTTGCTGTCGTTTTCGCTATTGGGCGGGATGAATATTCTCATTCCCGATCCGCGCGACCTGCATCGGCTGATCCGCACCATGCGCAAAGCCAACATCACCTGGATGTCGGGGGTCAATACGCTGTTCAACGCGCTGATCAACGATCCGGAATTTACCGGCATCAATTTTGGCGCGTTGCGCGTCGCGGTCGGCGGCGGCGCCGCGGTCCAAAGTCAGGTGGCCAAGCGCTGGCGCGAAATCACTGGCAGCCAAGTGGTCGAAGGCTACGGCCTGACCGAGGCCTCGCCGGTGGTTTGCATCAATCCGTTCTTCGCGCCGAAACAGGGCACCGTCGGACTGCCGCTGCCCTCGACCGAAGTAACGATCCGCGACGATCACGGCAACGTCTTGCCGACCGGCGAAGCCGGCGAGATTTGCGTGCGCGGCCCGCAGGTGATGCTCGGCTATTGGCAGCGGCCCGAGCAAACCAAGCAGGTACTGACGGCCGAGGGTTGGCTGCATACTGGCGACATCGGCGCCTTCGACGCGCAAGGGTTTCTCACGCTGCTCGACCGCAAGAAAGACATGATCAATGTGTCGGGGTTCAAGGCATTTCCCAGCGAGGTCGAGGATGTCGCCATGCAATATCCCGGCGTGCGCGAAGCCGCTGCGATCGGCGTACCGGACCCACGCAGCGGCCAGACCGTGAAACTCTTCGTCATCCGGAGCGATCCAGAGCTCGACAAGGCCGCGCTGACGAAATTCATGCACGCGCGGCTCGCCGGTTACAAAGTGCCGACCATCATCGAATTCGTCGCCACGCTGCCGAAAAGTAATATTGGCAAGATTCTGCGCAAAGATTTGCGGTGACGAGTTCGGATGTTGATCCGTCATCCTGAGGTGCGCGCCGTCAGGCGCGCCTCGAAGGATGCACGGCCTGGGCCGTCGCCCTTCGAGGCTCGCTGCGCTCGCACCTCAGGGTGACGGATAGTGAATTGCGAATAAAGGTGAGCAATTCACTATTCGCTACTCGCTATTCGCTTACGTCAACGCGCGTGCTAACGGTAACTCTGCGCGTCATGGCCGGGCTTGTCCCGGCCATCCACGTCTTTAGTGTCCCTGCGCTGACAAGACGTGGATGCCCGGCACATAGGCGAGCGAAGCGACGCCGTTCTTCGAACGGCGATGGCCGGGCATGACGGATCGAGTAGGATAGCGATGTCGAAGCTGCAACTTTCATTTGCCTGCGGGCTCTATGACCGGATGCTCGCGCTCTATACCGGAGAGGTGAAGCCCGCCGGCATCGATCTCAATTTCATCGCCATCGATCAGCCGCGGCCGATCTTCGATCGCATGTCCGGGGGCGAGGAATTCGACGTTGCCGAATATTCCTCCTCCGAATTCGTGCAGCGCTTCGTCAATCGTCAATGCCCGTTCGTGGCGATTCCGGTGTTCCCGTCGATCGCGTTCCGGATGGGGTTCATCGCGATCAACCGCAAATCTGGAATTACAAGTCCGAAGGATCTGGCAGGCAAGCGTATCGGCGTGCCGCTCTATACGATGACGGCGGCGATCTTCATCAATGGCATCCTCACGAACGAGTTCGGCGTCGACCTGTCGAAGGTGCGCTGGATGCAGAGCGCGATGAACACCGAAGGTGCGCACGGCAGTCCGACCGTGCTGCCGCTCCTGAAAAAAATCTCGATCGAGAACAACACCACTGACAAGACGCTCGGCCAGCTCCTCGCCGAGGGCGCCATCGACGCCACGCTCGGCACCAGCCTGCCGAACGAGATCCGCACCAATCCCGACGTGGTGCGGCTGTTCCCCAATTACGTCGATGTCGACAAGGATCTCTACAAGCGCAAGAAGATCTACCCGATCATGCATCTGGTCGCGATCAAGAAGAGCGTCTACGAGCGCTATCCGTTCATCGCCACGAGCCTTTACGACGCTTTCGTCAAATCGAAACAAATCGCGCTGGAGAAATTGTTCAATCTGCGCGCGGTGCGCACCATGACGCCGTTTCTGATGCGCGAGATCGACGACATCTGGGAAGTCTTCAACGGCGATCCGTGGCCTTACGGCATCGAGCCGAACCGGCAGACCTTGGAGGCGCTGGTGCAGTATCAGCAGGACCTGGGCTTGATCGACAAGCCGGTCAAAGTCGACGATCTGTTCGTGCCGACTTATGGGTGACGAGAGGACGGACGATTACAACAACATGTTCACCTCCCCCTGGAGGGGGGAGGTCGCGAGCGATAGCGAGCGGGAGGGGGTGATAGCGCGAACTCACTGGTTGCGCGCACTTCATCGCCGCTCACCCCACCCCGCGCACCTGCGGTGCGCGACCCTCCCCCTTCAGGGGAGGGTGTATAAACTTGTTCTCGCAAAGGACTGATTATCCGAAGTTGCGTTCCTTTTCTTCCGTCCCTCCGTCCTCCGGTGAATCCCCATGAGCCAAGTCGAAGACCTCTTGCGCGACCTTGTCGTTGCCAATCGCATTCTCGCCAATGAAGACGTGGTCGACGCCTATGGGCACATCAGCGTGCGCCATCCCGACAATCGCAAGCGCTTCTTCATGGCGCGCTCGCTGGCGCCGGAACTGGTCGAGCGCCACGATCTGATCGAGTTCGACGCTGGGGGCGAGCCGGTCAACGACAAGCGCCAGCCCTATCTCGAGCGCTTCATCCATGCGGCGATCTTCGAAGCACGCCCCGATGTGACCGCGGTGGTGCACGCGCATGCCGAGGACACGCTGCCGTTCGGCCTGGTCAAGGAGCCGCTGCAGCCGGTGATCCATTCCGGCAGCTTCATCGGCGGCAAGGTGCCGGTGTGGGATATCCGAAAAAAATTCGGCGACACCAATCTGCTGGTGACGAACATGGCGCAGGGCCGCGATCTGGCGAAATGTTTGGGTGCCGGTAATGTGGCGCTGATGCGCGGCCACGGTTTTGCTTCCGCCGCGCGCTCGATCATCGAGGTGGTGCGGTTGTCGGTCTATCTGCCGCGCAATGCGCGGGTGCAAATGAATGCGATGCGGATCGGCGGCAAGCCGATCCCGCTGTCGAAAGGCGAGATCGCCGCTCGCGCCGCCGGCTACAAGCCGCATTCACCCGAGACCTGGCGCGCCTGGCAATATTGGGCGATGCGCGCCGGCTGTGCCGACATGATTGGCGAACCGCAGGATCACGCGCCGAAGAAGTGAAATTTTTTCATTGATTTGCGCGGCAGCTTTGCCGCCGCTTTTCTTCCTTTCAATCAGGACGTGTGGCACGGTGTGGATGCAAGTTTTGCGTCCGCTCCGTCGCTTCTTTCGCGCCGGCGGATATCAAACGACTTTGAAAACGCTGAACGGGAAAACAGCCAAGAGGAAACTGCTATGACGACGCGTACCTTTTTGTTTGCTGCCGCGGCAGTTGCTGCCGTGCTTGGAATGCAAAACCCAGTGCACGCGCTCACGATCACCGAGTGCAGCGCCAAGTACAAAGACGCCAAAGCCGCCGGCACGCTCAACGGCGCGACCTGGAATGATTTCCGCAAATCGCAGTGCGATTTGGCGCCGAGGAAGGGCGCGACGAACGCCGGAGGGTCGGATTCAACGGTCGTCGCCGCGAATGCGGTCTTCCCGACGGCCGTCGATTCAAAATATTCAAGTGAGAAGCCGGGCAGGGCGCGCCGGAAAACCTGGCTCGATCAATACAAGGCCAACAAGGCGACCAATGCCAATGGCGGGCTGAGATGGCTGCAAAAGGGCGGCGGCTATTACAGCCAATGCGTCAAGAAGCTCAAAGGCGCGGCGTGACTCGTCATTGCGAGGAGCGACAGCGACGAAGCAATCCAGTTCTTAGGCTACTTCTGGATTGCTTCGCTTCCGCCTACGCCCTCCGCGCTTCGGCGGACTCATACCCGCCGTAGCTCGCTAAGCGAGCGAAGGCGGGTCGCTCGCAATGACGATGGCGGGCGCGTTTGACTAGTGCACCGTCAGTTCGGTGACCTTGCCGTCTTTGGCGCGGCCTTGCGCGTAGTATTGCCCGATATTGCGCATCAGCGCGGCGTCGGAAACTGAATAGATCACCGCGTCGGACTTGCCGGTATTGATGTGGCGGCGCCACAGGAAGTTCGGCACCACGAACAGATCGTTCTTGCCCCATTCGAAGCGCTTGCCGCCGACCTCCGTCGCGCCGTGGCCTTCGATCACGACGTAGTAGGTGCCGGCGGTCTCGCGCTTGAACTCGGTTTCCTCGCCGGGTCGCAGGAGCTGCGCCGAATAATTGAGCGTCTTGAACACCGGCTCGCCAGTCACCGGATTGACGAAGTCGACCTTGATGCCTTCGTGCGGATCGCCCTTCTCGCTGCGCAGGCTGTGCAGCATTTCGAGCACGTCCGCGCCGCGATAATGGAACAGCGGTGCCGGCGCGTGGCCGACGCCGCGCTGATGGTCGACAAAGGCCGGCTTGATGCCGCCGTGGTTATAAAGTTTTTGCGAATAGCCTTCGGCATGCGTGACCGCTTGCACGTTCATGTTGCCTTTGGCGCCCGGCATGTTGTGATCGACCCAGGCGGCGTCGAGGAATTCCATCAGCGGCCAATCGAGCGTGTCGATCCAGACCACCGGCTCGTCGGCATCGTTGCCGTGGTCGTGCCAGGTTCCGTTCGGCGTGAGGATGAGGTCGCCACGATTGGCGGTGCAGCGCTCACCCTCGATGACGGTGTAGCCGCCTTTGTCGGACAGAATGGTGCGGCTCGCATTCGGCGAGTGCAGATGCACCGGCGCGACGTCGCCCGGATTGTAGATCGATATGGCGCAGCGGATGGTGTTGGTCACCTGCAAGCGGCCGTTCAATCCGGGATTGAGGAGAAGGATGCTCTGGCGGTCGGCGAATTCGATCGGCGATACGTCGGCTTTGCGCGCGATCTCGGAGATTTGCTTTAAGTAGGCGCTGTACTCGTTCCACTTCCACATATGCGGAAGCGTTTTCATCTGATTAACAGCGACCCGGCCGCTGCCGAGCTGGCCCGAACCTTCGCCGCCCGTTTCGCTAAACCATGGCCGCTGTGCCGGCGCGTTGGCCTGGGTGCGCACCCAGATATTGTGCCTGGCGGCTTCACTGTTGATGGCCTCCATCAACTCTCGCGCCTTGTTGGAAAGCCCGCTCGGGGCAGGGGCTTTCATCGTCACGGTGGCCATGAGGTGTACTCCTTGAGCGAGCGGGCGATCTTCCCTATTGATCGGATAAACGGCTGATCGGGCGCAGCCGCCTCAGCCAGCCTTTGCCGAGAGGTATAGTGACTCCGCGGTTTGTTGAAAAGCTTGCGCCGCCTGCAGGCGGCGCAGCATACCCCGCGGAAAAGGCATACCGCCGAGCACGATCTTAGGAAATCATCTTAGGAAATCGCGCAGCGCCTGATTAAATTCGGCCGCGCGGTCCATGTTGGAAATATGCCCGGCGCCCGGCAGCGTGACAAAACGCGAGCCGGCAAGCTTGTCATGGAGCTTGGCCATGGCGGCCAGCGTGGCGCCATCTTTCTCGCCGACGATGAACAAGGTGGGGCATTTCACGGTCGCGACTGCCGACGCGTAGTCATGAGCGGCAAGCGCCGCGGCGCAGCCGATGAAGCCATTGACCGGTGTTAAGCGGATCATGGCGCGGATCTTGTCGAGATAGGGCGGATTGCTCGCGACCGTCTCGGGCGGAAACCAGCGGGCGACGGTCGGCTCGACCAGGGCCTCGATGCCTTGCTTCTGCGCCACTGCGATGCGCTCTTCCCACTGCTGGCTCGATTGCGGCGTCGATTGGCACGGGGAGTCGGCGACGATGATGCGCTCAAAACGGTCCGGACGCCGCTCGGCGAGACCAAGCGCGGTGGCGCCGCCCATCGACAGCCCGGCGAAAGTCGCCTTGGCAATACCGAGCGCATCCATCAGCGCCAGCGC
>DASSXN010000097.1:0-4726 GCA_035703785.1 Xanthobacteraceae bacterium | reverse complement strand
TGAGGAATTTGCGTCCCCGCCGTGTCCCCAACCTTTGGCGGCAAGGTTCGGGATTAGAATTTTTGGTTTAAGTAATTGATATTATTGACGCGCTCGGAGAGATTCGAACTCCCGACCCTCAGATTCGAAGTCTGATGCTCTATCCAGCTGAGCTACGAGCGCAAACTTAAAGCGCGCGCACAATAACCAGTTCGCGGCAAAAGTCACCCGGCTGGCAGCCGTACGCCGCTGTCGACATTTTCGCCCGCGCCAGCCGCCAATTCTCCCGCAGGACTTCGTGCCACGGCTGATTTCGCCTGCTGTATCGCGCGGCAACCGCTCGCGAAATACTTCGCAAAATCCGTGCATCGATGCTGCGCCGCGAAAGTTCCATCACAAAAGCAGCGCCAAAGTCGGTGTCATGTCGATACCGCGCAGGCGGTATTCGGCAATCGCGGCGGAACGGCACTCTCTACGGCTTAGTTGACACTGAGCTTAACGATGGACGACGGAGGCCCATCATGTCTGACTATGACTACCGCAGCCCGGAAGATCCGTTCCAGCGCGACACCGCATACGACCCTAATGTGCGGACCGGCAACTCAGCCTGGGGCTGGGTCGCGGCCGCTGTATTTGTGGCAATCGTCTTAGCGGTTGTCTTCGGCATGGGGCGCCAGCCCGGACAGAACGGAACCAATACCGCTTCCAACGAGACGCGGCCGCCACTGGCGACACAGATGGCGGCGCCGGCAACCAGACCTTCGCCGGCCAATCCGGCGCCAAATAACAGCGCACAATAAAGCTATCGAAAATGTGAGCCCCGGCTTTCGCGCCGGGGCTCATTTTTTATGCGGCTGCAGGGCGCCTATTATTCGAACGCCGGATCGATCGGCACGCGATAGCCATTCGCCAGCCGATTGGTTTCGTTTGCCATGCCGACCACCGCCATGAGTTCGCCGAACATCGCTTCGGTCATTCCGGCTTTGCGCGCCGCGGCCGTATGGCTGGCGATGCAATAGCCGCAGCCGTTGGTGACGCTGACGGCGAGATAGACCATCTCCTTGGTCAAGGCATCGAGCGCGCCCGGCGCCATCACCTCCTTCACGCTCTGCCAGGTGCGCGTAAGCAGCGCCGGATCGTGCGCCAGATATTTCCAGAAATTGTTGACATCATCGACCTGCCGCGTGCGCTTGATGTCGTCGAAGACGGCGCGGACGTCCGCACTGGCGTCGCGGTATTCGATCGGAGTTCGCGGCATTGTTCTCTCCCGTACGGCCCGGCACATCGGTTGGACGCCGATTGTCGCAAGTGCGGCGAGCGGGCACAATCGGCGCAGCAAAGCGAAAGCGGCAAGGAACGGTAGCGAGGCAAGGAGCGAGAGATGCCAAGGACGCCGGATTATTTCGCCGGAAAGACGATCCTCATCACCGGTGCGGCGAGCGGCATCGGCCGCGCCACCGCGTTGATTTTTGCCCGCGAAGGGGCGAATGTCGTCTGCGCCGACATCAACGAGCAAGGCGCGCGCGACACCGCGGCGGCCGTCAATGGCGCCGGCAGCCAGGCGCTGGCGCTCAAGGCCGACGTCACCTCGCGCGAAAACGTCAACGCGATGGTGCAACGCGCGGTGGCCGCTTTCGGTACGTTGCATTTTCTCTTCAACTCGGCGGGCGCGGCGATCCGGCGCGCCAAGTTTCTCGAGATCGACGACGCGCTCCTCGATAAGACCTTCGCGCTCAACGTCAACGGCACGTTCTACGCCATGCAGGCGGTGCTGCCGCACATGCTCAAGAACCAGCATGGCGTGATCGTCAATATGGCGAGCATGGCGCATCGGCGCGGCGGTCCCGGTTCATCAATCCATTACGCAGCGGCCAAGGGCGCGGTCGTATCGATGACCATGGGCGTGGCGCGCGAATTTGCAACGCAAGGCATCCGCGCGCTGTCCATTTCGCCGGGACCAATCAAGACGCCGTTTCAGGCCGCAGCGCAGTCCTCGCCCGAACTCGTCCAGCGTTTCCTCGACGACGTGCCGATGAAGCGCTTCGGCGAGCCCGAGGAGATCGGCGAACTGGTCCTGTTCATGTGCTCTGACGCCTGCCCGTTCATGACCGCCGACACCGTCTACGTAAATGGCGGCGGCGGGTGGCGGTGACCATTTTCGTCATGGCCGGGCTTGACCCGGCCATCTCGATCGTCATGGCACGACCGTAGCCGGCCTAAGCGGGATGCCCGGCACCATAGGCGAGCGAAGCGACGCCGTTCTTCGAACGGCTATGGCCGGGCATGACGGAATAGGCATGAGATTCCTCTACCCGCTCCGCTCTTCCACCATGCTGAGCTTGTCGCGCGTCCGGGACACGCCATGCGGCCAAGCCGCGTCGAAGTCCGCGACCAGAGCCTTGAAGCCGTCCGACGCAAGCGCGGCATCGAGCTTCGCCATATCGGCGAACTGATAGGCAGCATAATGCATGCCGGCTTCGGCGGCGCTCCAAAAGCGCCAGCATTTCTCGCACTTGAATTCGGCGGGCGCCATCGGCAGGTGATGACTCGAATACCATTGATCGAATCTCTGCCGCAGCGGCGGTTCGACGATAGAGCGGACGACGAAATAAGCTTTGGGCATGACGCGTTTTCCTTGTCACAGACTCTGCAGCAACGCTGCTCGTTCTCGCGGCGCCCAGCGCGCTCCTTCTCCCCGCGTGCGGGGAGAAGGTTGGGATGAGGGGGCGTTGCCGCTTGGCTCAAAATCGCGGGTAAGCCCCCTCACCCGGATTGCTACGCAATCCGACCTCTCCCCGCACAGCGGGGAGAGGAAAGAAAAGAATCTCGTTCTCGCGGCGCGGTTCCTCACTCCCCCCTGATCCCTGCCGCCTTGATGATCGGCCACCACTTGTCCATCTCGGCATTCTGGAAGGCGGCGAGGCCTTCCGGCATCTGCTGCTCGCGCGCGGCGACATCGAGGCCGAGTTGCGCGAAGCGCGCTTTGACTTGCGGGTCGGCGAGCGCCTTCACCGCCGCCGCATTGAGCTTGCCGATGACATCCGATGGCGTGCCCTTCGGCGCATAAAACCCAAACCAGCCGGCAATGTTCAGCCCGGGCACGCCGGATTCGCCCGCCGACGGAATATCCGGCATCGAGGCGGAGCGCTCCGGCGACAATTCGGCGATCGCCTTGATCGTGCCGGCGCGCACCTGCGGCAGCGCCACCGCGCCCTGAACCAGAAGAAGATCAACCTGTCCCGAGATCAGGTCGGTCATGGCCGGGCCGGCGCCGCGGTATGGCACGAACAACACTTCCGTGCCGGTGAGTTTCTGCAACAGGAGCCCGCCGACCTGCGCTGACGCATTCTGGTTGACGAATTTCGCGTCGCCCGGATGCGCCTTCATGTAAGCGACCAGCGATTTGAGATCGTCGGCCGGCAGCGTTTTCTTCGCCACCAGCAGCATCGGATTGATCGAGATCAGGCCGATCGGCGCGAAATCGGTCCGCAGGTCGAAGCTGATATTGTAGATGATGCTGCCGACGTGAGTGTCCCACTGGCCGATGTCGATGGTGTAGCCGTCGGGCGTTGAGCGCGCGAGCCGGCCGACGCCGATCGAGCCGCCGGCGCCGCCGACATTCTCGACGATCACCGGCTGACCGAGTGCCGCGCCCATCTTGTCGGCCATGATGCGGGCGGCGACGTCGGTCGATCCGCCCGGCGGGAACGGCACGATCAGCGTGATCGGACGCGAGGGAAAAGTGTCGGCGCGCGCAGGCGCAAGCGGCACGATCAAGGTCAGCGCGATAAATGCGAACGCAACCGCAGCAAACGATTTTCGCATGGTCCCGGCCCTATCCGGAGAAATTTTTTCTCTGGATCGATATTACAGATGAGAATAATTCATCAAACTCTATTCGAAAGCATTTCCATGGGCGATGGACAACGAAGGATAATCCAACTGAGCGAACGAGGGATAGGGAGGCGACGATGACGTCACGTTATTTCTATACGTGCAAGGCCGCAATCGCTGCCGGCATAATGATATCGATTGCCTGTCACGATCGAGCGGCTGCTGACGATTGCCCCGCCCAGCAGCCAACGTCGTACCCACTCGCGGCCAAAGGATCGAACACAAATGTCGACTATAAAAAGGCATTTGCGGAGGCAAACACTGCGCTTGACGATGATTTCCGTAAGCAGAAGTTAGCTCTCGAGAAAACTAATGCATGTCCTGAGAAGTGTTCTTTTCCTGATTTTTATACCGACCCTACCAACCCACCGAGAAACTACACGGTGAAACCCTCCGGACGCGTCAAAGCCACTGAGTACCATGACGGCTATACGGTCGACGCGATGATCAACACCAATCTTTCCCGCACTTGCTACAAAAAGGAGGCCGAGCGGAATACTGGCAGAGAAGGAAGAATAGCCGCACAACAGAAGAAAGAAGAAGAGGCGGCGGCGGCGGCAAGAAAAGCTGCCGGAGGTGGATAAAATCGCGTGACGAAGAAGAAAGTCACCCCCTCCACTATGCTTCGCTGCCGCGCAGCTTCGGCATAGCCGACGCTTCGCGTCGGCGTACTTTTTAATCACGGCGGCTGGAGGCCGCCTATGCCCCCTCCTCCGCTGCGCGGGGGCGAACCGTTCTCGCGGTGCGCCGTTGTGCTCCTTCTCCCCGCGTGCGGGGAGAAGGTTGGGATGAGGGGGTACCGAGTTCGCAATCAGAATTCCGAACCCCCTCACCTTCGCTCACTGCGTTCGCT
>DASSXN010000080.1:0-7979 GCA_035703785.1 Xanthobacteraceae bacterium | reverse complement strand
CAATAAAACCATTGGCGCCGGTGAGGAAGATCCGCATCGTTCACTCGTTCCAAGCCTTTTGTAAGCGACTAGAGAATGACCGATCCAGTGTTAGTCCAGCGCCCGTTTCAGTCGGCAGTCAAAAAGCGTTTCAACCTCATGGTGGGATCAAGTCCGGGGCATTTTTGGGCCGCGGCGCTATTGCCGTCCCGACGCTTCGCGAACGAAATTGATGATGCCGGAGAAATCGCTGGCGCTGTGGTCCGTCGCGTAACGCTCGTAAATTTCCGCGGCATGTGCGCCGATCGCGGTATGGGCATGCACCGCTTCCGCTGCCTCACGGGCAAGCTTGAGATCCTTCAACATCAAGGCTGCAGCGAAGCCGGGCTTGTAGCCGTTGTTGGCCGGGCTCGCCAGAACGGGACCGGGCACCGGACAGTAGCTGGTCAGCGACCAGCATTGGCCAGAGCTTGCCGAAGCAACGTCGAACAAGGCCTGATGCGACAGGCCAAGCTTCTCACCGAGCACGAAGGCCTCGCTCACCGCGATCATCGAGGCGCCGAGAATCATATTGTTGCAGATTTTGGCGGCCTGGCCGTTGCCGGCGTCGCCGCAATGCACGACGCGCTTGCCCATGCGTTCGAGAACCGGCTTGCCGCGCGCAAAGGCTTCTGCCGCGCCTCCGACCATGAAGGTGAGCGTCGCCGCCTTGGCGCCGGCGACGCCGCCCGAGACCGGCGCATCGAGCGCGGCAATGCTGCGATCCGCGGCAAGCGCATGCGCCGCGCGCGCGCTGGTCACGTCGATCGTCGAACAGTCAATGAATAGCGCGTCGCGTTTGGCCGCTGGCAAGATCTCGGTCCAGACCGCGCGCACATGTTCGCCCGCCGGCAGCATGGTGATCACGATGTCGGCGGCTTCGACCGATGCCTTGGCGCTAGAGGCGATTTCGACACCCAGCTGCGCGCATGTCTGCCGTGCCGCCGCAACGACATCGAAGCCGAGGACATGGTCGCATGATTTGACGAGATTGGCGGCCATCGGCGCGCCCATATTGCCAAGCCCGATGAATCCGATATTCGGCATAAAGGCTCCTATTCGAATGTCAGTTCCAGTTCGCCCACGGTCCGGAAGTGCCGATCGACGATCTCCCGTGTCACCGCTTCGATCTTTTCAGGCCGCCAGCGTGGGTTGCGATCCTTATCGATGATGGCTGCGCGAATGCCTTCGATGAAGTCGTGCCCGGCAATGCAAGCGAGTGCGATACGGTAGTCCTGTGCAAAACTCTGCTCAACCCGTTCGAATGTCGCCGCCGAGCGGATATTGCGCAGCGTCACTTTCAGCGAGGTCGGCGAGGCTTTGCCCATGACCTCGAGCGCCGCCTGCGCGCCTTCGGCGCGGCATGCGCGCAGCCGCGCGACAATCTCCTCAAGCACGTCGCCGCCGTAGCAAGCGTCGATCCACTCGCGTTCCTTCGGCAATCGGGCGGGAGCGGGAGCGGCGGACAGCCGTTCGAGGCCGGCGCGGACTTCATCATGACTGCGACAACTGGCGAGCACGGCGGGCAGCTTAATCAAGTGCTCCGCGGGCACGTGAATATCGGCGAGTTTGCAGGATAGCGCGTCGGCAGCGCCGAGGCGCTGACCGGTCAAGGCGAGATAGGTCCCGATGTGACCGGGAGCTCGTGAAAGTAAGAAAGAGGCGCCCACATCCGGAAAGAAGCCAATGCCGACTTCCGGCATGGCGACGGCCGAGCGCTCCGTAACCACGCGATGCGCGGCATGCGCTGCAAGCCCGACGCCGCCGCCCATCACCAAGCCGTCCATCACTACGATGATCGGCTTGGCATAGCGCGCGATCAGGATATTCAGCTTGTACTCGGTCGCCCAGAATCGCACCGGCAGCGAGTCCGCAGCGATAACCGGCTTGCTCTGGGCGGCATCGTAAAGCGCACGGATGTCGCCGCCAGCGCAAAACCCGCGATCGCCGGCGCCGTCGAGCAGCACCGCGCCGACTTTTGGGTCCGATTGCCAATCCCGCAGCAGCGCCGTCATGGCGACCGCCATGTCGAGCGTGATCGCGTTCAGCGCTTGCGGCCGGTTCAGCGTGATTCGGCGCAGCGCGCCGTCACTTCTTACGATCAGGTCATCGTCGCGCAGAAGCGTTTCGCTCATCGGCCGACGAGGCTTCGTGCCACGATGAGGCGCATGATTTCGTTGGTGCCTTCGAGAATTTGGTGCACCCGCAAATCCCGCACGATTTTTTCGATACCGTATTCGGACAAATAACCATAGCCGCCGTGCAATTGCAGTGCCTGATTGGCAACGTCGAAACAGGCGTCGGTCACAAAACGCTTGGCCATGGCCGAGAGCCGCGTGGCAGTGACGTCTTTGCGATCGAGTGCGGCGGCGGCGTGCCACAACAACGTGCGCGAGGCTTCAAGTTGGGTCGCCATGTCGGCGAGGCGAAATTGCAGCGCCTGAAACTCGTCGAGGCGCCGGCCGAAAGCCTTCCGGTTGCTCATATAGGTGAGTGTTTTGTCCAAAGCGGATTGCGCGCCACCGAGTGAGCAGGCGGCGATATTGAGCCGGCCGCCATCGAGGCCGGCCATCGCGATCCTAAAACCTGTCCCTTCCGCGCCGAGCCGGTTGGCCGCCGGCACAGCTGCGTCCTCAAACAGCACCGCGCGGGTCGGCTGCGCGTTCCAGCCCATCTTGCGTTCGTTGGCGCCGAACGACAGGCCGGGCGTGTCGCCAGGTACGAGAAATGCGGAAATCCCGGACGGTCCTTCGCCGCCGGTGCGCGCCATCACCAGATAGAGGTCGCTCGCGCCGGCGCCGGAAATGAATTGCTTCTGGCCGTTGAGGATGTAGTTGTCCGCGTTCCGCGTGGCGCGCGTCGCCAAAGCAGCCGCGTCGGAGCCTGCGCCCGGCTCGCTCAGACAGTAGCTTGCCAGCAAATCCATGGCGCACAATTTCGGCAGCCATCGCCGCCGCTGCTCGTCCGAGCCGAACACGTCGATGAGCCCTGCCACCATGTTGTGGATGGACATGAAGGCCGCTGTCGTCGGGCAACCGGTCGCCAGCGCCTCGAAAATCAGCGTTCCGGTCAGACGCGACAGGCCGGAGCCGCCGAGATCTTCGGCGACGAAAATTCCGCCCATTCCAAGCGCCGCGGCTTTGCGCATTTCGGCGACCGGAAAGTGTTTGGCCTCGTCCCAAGCGATCGCGTTGGGCGCGAATACTTCCGCGGCGAAGGCGCGCGCCACCTCGCGCACCGCGATCTGGTCGGCGTCGAGCGTAAATTGCGTCGAAGTGGTTGAAATCGAATCCAGCATAACTCCGTGCCTTCCGCGACCGCATGCCATTGTTGCACTGGCGTTTTGCGCCAGCAAATGGCGTGTTTGAGCCTTGGGGCCTGAGACTGGGCCTTAGTACTTATACCTATGGCGTGGCGCCCGCTTTACGTGCGGCGCACCATAAGGCGGTGCGGGCGAATAGTACGGATTTATTTGGCAAAAGCCGCGATTGCCCGCCACCACGTTCGGCGCGCAGGCCGCGACCGAACCATATTCGCAGTCCCATTCGATGTTGCCTGCGCCGGTGTTCACGACTGCGCACCAGGGCGCATTGCCGATATAGGCGGCATGACCGGGCAAAATCGCAGAAATCAGTGCTGCCGCGGCGGCGGCGATCAAAAGCAGGATGGGGTTCATTGCAATTCCACCTCGCCACTCTCTTGGCTATAAACTCCTTGCCGCGACACTGGTTGCAGTCCGCTACCGGGCAGTTGCCGGATTGCGAGGTAACATGGATTTTACGCTTTCATCGGAAATCGAGGATTTGAGGCAGCGCACCCGCGCCTTCATCGAACAAGAAGTGCTGCCGCTTGAGGCCGATCCGCAAAACTTTTCCGAGCATGAAAACATTCCGCTCGCACGGATCGCGCCGGTTCAAGACAAAGCCAGAAAGTCCGGTTTGTGGGCGCCGCAATCGCCGAAACAATTCGGCGGCATGGCGCTGCCGATCGTGGCCTGGGCCGCAATTTACGAAGAGGCGGCACGCTCGCTATTCGGACCGTTGTCGATCAACTGCTCTGCGCCGGATGACGGCAACATGAATCTATTGTCGCGCGTGGGCACACCGGCGCAGCAGGAATGGTGGTTACGGCCGGTCGTGGACGGCAAGGTAAAATCTTCCTTCGCCATGACCGAACCGGCGCCGGGCGGCGGCTCGGACCCCGGCATGATCCGGACCCGCGCGGAAAAGAAAGACGGCAAATGGGTCATTCGCGGCCGCAAGTGGTTCATCACGGGGGCCGCCGAGGCGGCGCATTTCATCGTCATCGCCAGAACATCGGACGACAAACGTCGCGGCTTGACCGCGTTCCTCTATCACCGCGACCAGCCGGGCTGGCGCGTGGTGCGGCGCATTCCGATCATGGGACCGGAGGAGCACGGCGGCCATTGCGAGCTCGAATTCGACGGCCTTGAAGTCAGCGATGACAATGTGCTGCTCGGCGTCGGCGACGGACTGAAAGTGACGCAGATCAGGCTCGGGCCGGCGCGGCTGACGCATTGCATGCGCTGGCTTGGCTGGTCCAAGCGCTGCTTGGAGATCGCGCAGGACTACGTCGGCAAAAGAGAAGGCTTTGGCGTCAAGCTTGCCGACCGTGAGAGTGTGCAGATCAAGCTCGGTCAAGTCGCGCAGCGGATCCAGATCGGGCGGCTACTGACGATGCATGCGGCGTGGAAGCTCGACCGTGGCGATCGCGCGCGCAAGGAAATCTCGATGGCCAAGGTGCATGTCGCCGACACGCTCCATGAGGCCGCCGACACCGCGATTCAGCTCAATGGCGCCCGCGGCTATTCGAAAGACACGATCTTGGAATGGATCTACCGCGCCGCGCGCGCCGCGCGCCTGGTCGATGGCGCTTCCGAAGTGCACAACATGGTGTTGGCGCGCTTTTTGCGTGAGGAAGGCCGCGATTTCTGGAGCTGGAGCGCCGGCAACAGGATTTGACGAGGCGAATCCGCCCCCTGCGGCGGGGCCGATTTCGGGCGCCGTAAGCTCAAGGCTTGCAAAATCCGCCTGCCTGGCGAGGCGTGGTAAACGCGCCATAACCGCGCACTCCTGTACGTTCACGTCATCTTAACGCTTCATCAACCGGGGCCGATAAATCGTGCCTTATGCTAGACGACCGGGCGCGGATATCGCGGACCACTAAAAGAGCCGCGATCGTAATTGCGGCTGTGGCGCTGATATGCGGCGCCGCAGGCAGCCTGGTTGGCGCACCCCAAGCGGGTTTGGCCGCATTGAAGCAGCAATATTGGCGTCCCGCCGCGATTCCCTATCCGAAAGAAAATCCCTATGGCCGCGCCAAGGAAGAGCTCGGCCGCGCGCTGTTCTTTGATCCGATCCTGTCGGGAGCGCGGGTGCGATCCTGCGCCACCTGTCATAATCCCGGCCTAGCATGGGGCGACGGAGAACCGCGAGCAATCGGCGAAAATCAGGTGCGGCTGCCGCTGCGCAGCCCGACGCTACTCAATATCGCCTGGGTCCCGAAGTTAGGATGGGACGGGCACTTCCACGACCTGGAAAGTGTGGCCATGGGCCCGATCACTGGGCAATCCAACATGAATTTGCCGGAACGGGAGCTGATAGAACGACTCTCGGCGATACCCGGTTATCTCGCCGCTTTCGATGTCGCATTCGGCAACGGCGGCGTGACGCGAGAGAAAATCGAGCAGTCGCTAGCGACGTTCGAGCGCTCAATTGTGTCCGCTGACGCGCCATTCGACCGCTGGGTTCACGGCGACGAAGCGGCGATCAGCGCCGCTGCCAAGCGTGGATTTGCGCTGTTTAACGGCAAGGCCAATTGTGCGGCCTGTCACAGCGGCTGGGCGTTCACCGATGCGGCGTTCCACGATATCGGAGTGGCGAAAGACGGCGATCTCGGCCGCGGACGTTTGTTCCCCACCTCGGTGAAGCTGCAGCACGCGTTCAAGACGCCGACACTGCGCGATGTGGCGCACCGGGCCCCGTATATGCACGACGGCTCGGTGGCTAATCTCGCCGATGTCATCGATCTGTACGATCGCGGCGGCATCGACCGGCCGAGCCGTGACAGCGAAATCCGTCCGCTCAATCTGCAGAGCCGCGAGAAAGCCGATCTGATCGCTTTTCTCAACACGCTCAGTGGCACGCCCAAACCGTATCCGCTGCCGAATTTGCCGCGCTAAATTCCTGCGGCTGCGCTAGGCGCGTCCGGATGCAATGGTTTTGTCATAAAATGACCGGCAAGGCGCAGCTTGCCAGCGCTAATCCGCACATCAGCAAAAGACCCGCGCCGATTTCGATCACCCGCACATGAGCCGGGAAGCGCCTGGACGTGCAGGCGAGCACGGCGCCACTCAGGACACTCAGGATTCCGACTACCGCCAACATTGCCGCTCTCGCCCTCGCACGCCTTGCAAGTGCGGGATTTAGCGGGTGTCGCTTACCGCCGGGCTAGCCAGATCGCTCGATTTTTCCGGATCATCTTCGAATGTGGCGCCGCTCGCGGCAAAGGTTAACCAATACTTAATTTAATCATCACCAAGTCGCTAACGTTTGTGGTAAACGATTAGACATACCAGCGGGTTGCATGCGGCGCTCCGCTGACTGTGAGTTGCGTGAGGAGGCCCCCTATGTTCCGGCCGGCCAAGCGGCTGTCGGTCGCAGCCGCGTTGCCGCTTGCCTGCGTGCTCGACATGGTTTTTGCCGGGCCCGCAAGCGCGCACATCAAATGGTTTTGCACCTATGATGTCGCGTCGCAGCCGGTCGGGCTCGAAAACGTCCTTTGCCCCGACTTCGAGTTGCTGACCGGGCTGTCGCTTCTCAGCCTGCTGACCGGCAGCGCCGTCGAGGGCACTGTGGTGGGAGATGCCGTTCTGCGGGCGTTCGACCAGGCCACCAGCTACATCCGCGACAACATCGAGATCATTTTCCGCGCGGCTTGCGCTTTCTTCTTCATCTCGATCTGGGCGGTGGGCGGAATCTTGCTGACGCCCGAATTGAAGACCAATTCGATATGGATCGGCGTCCTTCAGCTTGCGATTGCGGGTGGAATGCTTTCGCGGCGCACGATGCCGCTATCGGCGTTTGGAATCATTGCGCTGTTCGACATTGCGATCTGGAACTATGGCGGATTCCATCTCGCCGATTATCCGGTTTTTCTCGGGTTTGCGGCCTATATTGCGCTGGTCGGAGGCCAGACCAACTTTTTCGGCGCGCGGCCCATTGATGTTTTGCGCTATGCGGCAGCAATCACGCTGATGTGGGCCGCAATCGAAAAATGGGCCTATCCGCAATGGTCGTATCCGTTGCTCATTGAGCACCCGGAAATGACGCTTGGCTTCGCCCCGGATTTCTACATGCGCGCGGCCGGCGCTATCGAATTTGCGCTGGCGTTTTCATTATTGTGGACGCCGCTGGTGCGCCGTATCGGCGCGATCATGCTAACGGCAATGTTTGTGAGCGCCGTGTTCGCGTTCGGCAAAATAGACTTGATCGGACATTCGCTGATCGTGGTGGCGCTTCTCGGCATCATAGTCGACGATGGCGGCAAACCCGCGCGCATCCGCGATTTCTGGCTTATGCCGGCCGCCTATATCGTCTCGCTCGCTCTGTTCCTGGGGACCTATTACATGGTCCACGCCGAGTTATTCGGCACCACGGTTCTCTAGCGCGGCAAGGAAGCTCTTCGTCCCGCGCCTAGTTGACGTGGACGACGAGCCGCATCTTCGGGTGAATGGCGCAGAGCACCTCGAAATCGCCTTGTGTCGGGAAGGTGATGTCAGTCCTGCTGCCCGGCTGCTGGTCCCCGGAGTCGAACGCGAACTTCGGTGAATCGATATAGGCGTGGTGCAGAAGATCGCCGTCGTCGTTCACCATTTGCAGCGTTTCGCCGCGCTTGATGCTGATTTCGCCGGGATGGAATTGACGCCCTTTTTGCGAAAT
>DASSXN010000018.1:0-25200 GCA_035703785.1 Xanthobacteraceae bacterium | reverse complement strand
TGATCTATACGATCATGAGTGACGAACAACGACGCCAGCGGCCAAAAGGCCGGCGTCCTTTCAGGTTGCGGCGAAAGATCGTCGCCGGGTTCGTCGAAGGGCTCGACCGTATTGCCGATACGCTCTTCGCCCTTCTCATGCCCGGCGAGCGATTTTGGCTGCAACGCGGCTCGCGGAAATAATGAGTTTTGACCCTAGGATCCCATGCCTCCGCTCAGCAACCTGGCCGCTCGCGACGTTGAAACGCTGGTGCATCCCTACATCAATCTCGCCAGCTTCCGTGAAACCGGACCGCTCATCATCGAGAGGGCGCACGGCGTCTATGTTTATGACACGGAAGGCAAGCCTTATATCGAAGGCATGGCTGGGCTTTGGTGTACGGCGCTTGGTTACGGCAACGAAGAACTTGTCCAAGTGGCCGCCGAGCAAATGCGGAAGCTTTCTTTTGCCCATCTGTTCACTGGCCGAAGTCACGACCCCGCGATAGAGCTTGCGGAAAAGCTCAAGGAGATCGCGCCAGTTCCGATCTCAAAGGTGTTCTTCTGCAATTCCGGCTCGGAAGCCAACGACACGCAAGTAAAGCTTGTCTGGTACCTGAATAATGCGCTCGGCCGGCCGCAGAAAAAGAAGATCATCAGCCGAATGAAAGCGTATCACGGGGTCACGGTAGCGGCCGCTTCCCTCACCGGCTTACCGGCGAACCACCGCGATTTCGACTTGCCGCTGCCGGGTTTTTTGCACGCCGGCTGTCCGCATCACTACCGGTTTGCGCAAGAGGGCGAGACCGAGGAGGCGTTTGCAACCCGGCTTGCTGCCGAGCTAGAGGCGCTGATCTTAAAGGAAGGTCCCGACACGGTGGCGGCTTTCATCGCCGAACCGGTGATGGGCGCGGGCGGCGTGATCGTTCCGCCGCAGAATTATTTCGAAAAGATCGGGGCGGTCTGCGCCAAGTACGATGTGTTCACCGTAAGCGATGAGGTGATTTGCGGCTTCGGCAGGCTCGGCACCGCCTTCGGCTGTGAGAAGCTCAACTTCGTCCCGCATGCGATTTCCGTGGCCAAGGCGCTGTCTTCGGCGTACCTGCCGATCGCCGGCGTGATGATTCCGGAGATCATGTACCAGGCGCTGCTTTCTGAAAGTAAAAAGATCGGCGTCTTCGGTCATGGTTTTACTTATGGCGGGCATCCTGTGTCTGCCGCGGTTGCGCTCAAAGCGATCGAAATCTATTCGCGGGACCGGATTTTCGAGCGCGCCGCGGAACGGGCGCCGCAGTTCCAAGCGCGCCTCGTGGCGCTCAATAGTCATCCCCTCGTCGGGGAGGCGCGCGGGCTCGGCCTTATTGGCGGTGTCGAACTGGTGGCTAACAAAAAGACCCGGCAAGCGTTCGCGCCCGGGCAGGGCGTCGGCCCGCGCGCCGTGCGCTTTGCCGAAGACGAGGGGCTGATCGTACGCGCGGTGATGGGCGATATCCTCACATTATGCCCGCCGCTGATTATCACTGCAGCCGAGGTCGATGAGCTGTTCGACCGGCTCAGCCGGGCCCTCGATAAGACCCTCGATTGGGTCCGGCGCGAGCGCCTCGATCAAGTGTGATGGGCATGATGCAAAAAACAAGCGGCGTCGGACCGTCCCGGCGCCGCCCGTCCTGCAAGCTTGTTCGCGCTTAATACGTCCGGCCGGCCTTCGGCTCCGGACCCGCCGCCATCATCGGACTGAATGGCGAGTCACCCTGCTTAGGTGCCAGGACGACAACAATAGTGCCGACCTTGACGCGATTGTAGAGATCGATCGCATCCTCATTGGTCATCCGGATGCAGCCGGACGAGATGGCCTGGCCGATATATTCAGGCTGGTTGGTGCCGTGGATCCGGTACAGCGTATCTTTATTCCCGGAATAAAGGTACATGCCGCGGGCGCCCATCGGATTGTGCGGGCCACCGGTGACATAGGCCGGCAATGGACCGAGCCGAGCCTGCTCGCCGGAAGTCGGCACCCAGGCCGGCCATTCCTCCATGCGGCCGATCTTGGCGATTCCGCTCCAGGCCTGCGCCTCTTCGCCCACCGCTATGCCGTAGCGGATCGCCTGGCCCTTCGGCAGCACGTAGTAGAGAAACTTGTTGTCGCTATCGATGACGATGCTTCCTGCCGCTTCCTTGCGCGTGTAATCAACGATGTGGCGCTTATAGGACTCGGGAATTGAGGCCTGCGCATAAGGCAGATTGGCCATCAGCTGCTTGTCGCGTGCGTTCCAGCTAGCCTGCGACGCCGGCTCCAGCGTCTCTTGCATGCAGCCGCCCAGTGCAAGGCCGATGATGACGAAAGTAATGCCACGTATCGTCATAACGCGTTGACTCTCCCACCGCCCGGCCGAACGGCCGGTCAATCCATACCCGTGAACCCAATACCCAAACCAACGCGACGGTGCCAGACGTTAGCGGCCAGTCACGGCAAGGTCCGCGCCGACTGTTGCAGGAATGCCGCAGTTCCTGCGATCAGGGGTGGATAACCCCAACTCCACCCCAAAACCTAAACCCGAATTCCGGGAGAAATATGATCCCGAGCCGTTAAGCCTGAGTTTACCACGCTGGGTGCAAGTAGTGATCCGAATGGAAATGTCACGGCAAGGCGCGATTTGCCGCCCATTTCCGCCTCACTCACTGCCTAAATTTCAATCCATAGCCACAGAGGAAACGAACGGGGTTTGGTATGCCGAATGTGACTGCCGCGCGTGACGGAACAATGAGCCAAACGGCTGAAGGACATGAGATTTCCGGCAGTGACGCCCAGGCCCAGCCGGCGCTTGATGCCCGTTACGGACAGATCGGAATTTCGGCAGTCGCGGCGGCAGCGCGATATCAAGGCAGTGCCAAGAACCCAGCCTATGCCCCGGCGCCAAACGATTGGCACCTTCAGTATGCCGAGGAGCTGGCCTGAGATCTTGATCGACGGGCCAGAAACGAGGGGCACGGCGCGTGTCCCCCTTTTGATTCCTGGTTTCCGAAGCACGATTAGGCTTGATTAGTCGCTAGCCGTGACTTGCGCTTTGTCCTCGCGCGTCAGACACGCCGCGAAGGCTGCCAAGCCCGCGACGACAACGCCGATCACCACGTTGACGATCATCGAGTCGCTGTCCTGGAAGCCGAGCAGCCAGGGCGATACGATGAGCCCGATCCCGGCAGCCAGGAGGAACCATTCTTCCCAGACCGCAAAAGCGGCAAGCGCCGCGATCGACAGCACCGCGATGATGATGCCGACAATCGACGCGGTCTGCCATTGGGCGCCGGCAGACAGATCCAAGAGCCACGGTGAAAAGAACAGGACGCCGCCGAGGATGAGATTCACCACGTCGCAGAGCCGAATGCTCGACCAGTCGTCCATTTCCTCCTCCCGCAACGACCGGACGCGCGCACAGGCCCGGCCTGGAAAGGAACTGCACGTCCGAGTTTTAGTTCCAATGACACGCGCAAAAGGCGCGGTCCAGTGAGCCTAACGACGCAGTCGCCGGGTTTTTCTGCCGCGGAGCTGGAAGCCGGTCGGCGCTTGTTTGCGGCAGAGTGGAAGTTTCTCGGCGCCGCCGGCTCGTTCGATACGTTACCCCTATCTACCGGGATCGTGATCGCCTTTGCCGGTCGCTCCAATGTCGGCAAGTCGTCGCTGATCAACGCGCTTACCGGTCGCCGCGCCCTGGCCCGTACCTCCAACACTCCCGGCCGCACGCAGGAATTGCTCTTCTTCGGTAATCCTCGGCACCGGCTCACGCTCGTCGATATGCCCGGCTATGGCTACGCCGCCGCGAGCAAAGCAAAGGTCGCCGCTTGGTCAAAGCTGATCCGGGGCTATTTGCAGACGCGCCCCGACCTGGCGCGCGTTTATGTGCTGCTCGACTCGCGCCACGGGCTGAAGCCCGGCGATCAAGATATTCTCGGCGTGCTGAGCCAAACCGCCGTCAGTCACCAGATCGTGTTGACGAAATGCGACCAGATCAACGAGGCCGCTCTCGCCCAATGCGGCGATATCGTCAAAGCTGCAATTGCAAAAAGGCCGGCGGCGTTTCCCGATCTGATCGCCACTTCCGCCCGCAGCGGCACAGGAATCGATAGCTTGCGCGCTGCGATCGCGCGGCTCGCCGAGGAACGCGGTTTGCTGGTGTCTTGAGAGCCTCGCCAGCGAACGAAAAATAAAAGGTGTGGCGCAAGCCACGCCTGCGCCACACCCACTTTCCGTCCAGGTTGTTGCGACGGTCGCGCGTTACGGAGCGACCCGCACCTGGGCTGTCGCACCCGCCGGCCGCATGAAGCCGATCATCGTGCCACTAAGCGTACTGCCCGTGAGCACGATGGCCGCGCCAGCGATCAGGAACGCGATCAGCGTCAAGCTGGCGGCGAACACACCCGTGACCGCGAGTATGCCAAGCACGATCACCGCGAGACCCGCCATGGCCTGCAATCCAGCCGACCCGGCCGCGACCTCGGATGCCATCACCCGCAGCATCGGATTGCGGGCCTGGAATCGCGCTTCAATCGAGCGCGAGGTCAAAAGCTGCCATACCGCCGCGCTGCTAATGACCAAGGCCGCGCCGAAGGCGATCGCCGAAGCCGAAGTCAGAACCGGCGCATAGACGCCCAGCAATGCCAGAATGCCGAGCACGATCCCGGCGAAGCCGACAAGGAACAATGCCGAGATGCCGCCGCCCGTGGCCGGGACGTCGGCTTCCGGTGTCCCTTCGATGAGCGCGATTTCGGTCAGCATGGCACCGCCCTGAATCAACAGTGCTGCGCCGAACACGACCGTCGCGATCGACACCATGATCTCCGGCTTCACGCCAGCCAGTCCGATGATTGCCAATACGACGGTTGCGATACCGCCGACCGCGTCAACAAAGCCGCCATACGAAGCGACATCGCTGGTGGCGGCAGATGAGGAATACGTCATAGACATGTGAACCTCCAAATCTGCGATGGGCGAGGCCGCGTGGAGGCTCTACTGATGGCGATTGCCTCAAAACCCGACCGCGATCGGGTTCCACCAAAAGTCGCACGCGCGCGCGACCTCTCTCGGATAACAACCGGCCGAATGCTTTGATGTTCCTGTGACTTCTTGACCGATTGCCCCTTTCTCGGCTTCGCTGCCGCGGCTAAATAGCCGCATCCGGCAAAGGAGTTCCTTAATGGACGTGACGCCATTTCAGCAGGCTCAGATCCTGGCGGAAGCTTTGCCGTATATGCAGCGCTACGACGAGGCGACCGTCGTGGTGAAGTATGGCGGCCATGCCATGGGCGCCGAGCATTTGGCGCGCGAATTCGCCCGCGACATCGTGCTGTTGGAGCAGACCGCGATTAACCCGGTCGTGGTGCATGGCGGCGGACCGCAGATCGAAGCCATGCTGAAAAAGGTAGGCGTCAAATCGCAATTCGCCGCTGGGCTGCGCGTCACCGATGAACAGACGCTCGAAGTCGTCGAAATGGTTCTTGCCGGAGCCATCAACAAGCAGATGGTCGGCTACATCAATGAAGCCGGCGGCAAGGCGATCGGTCTGTGCGGCAAGGACGGCAACATGGTCGTGGCGCGCAAGCTCACGCGCACCGTGGTGGATCCCGATTCCGCTATCGAGAAGATCGTCGACCTCGGATATGTCGGCGAACCGGAAAAGGTCGACACCACCGTGCTCGATCAGGTCCTCGGCCGGAAGCTTATTCCGGTTTTGGCTCCGGTCGCGGCGGGCGCCGAGGGCGGAACTTATAACGTCAACGCCGATACTTTTGCCGGCGCGATTGCCGGTGCGCTCAAGGCCAAGCGTCTCTTGCTTCTCACCGACGTTGCCGGCGTATTCGACAAATCAAAAAAACTCATCAAGGAGCTCACCGCTGATGAAGCCCGTCGCCTGATCGCCGACGGAACGATTTCCGGAGGAATGATTCCCAAGGTCGAGACTTGCATCGATGCGCTCGAACGCGGCGTCGAAGCCGTCGTCATTCTGGATGGCAAGGTGCCGCACGCGGTGCTGCTCGAGCTGTTCACCGAGCTCGGCGCCGGCACTTTGTTCCGTCGATAATCCGCGGCGCCGCATGACGTCTGGCGGCGAATGAACGCTTCCCCGCTCCGTGACCGCATGCACCGGCTCGCTCCCGGTATTGCCGCGGGCACCTCGCTTGGCATCTCCGACGTGCTCGCAAAGATCTTGTTGGTGGGCGGTGTCGACGTCGTGTCGATGTTGTCGTTCCGCACTGTGGTTGGCCTTGCTTTCGTGGCCAGCTGGCTTCGTTTCGGGCGCCGCCCCGCAGCCACCGTGCAGGTGCGCGTCATCTCGATGATCGTCGGAATCATTTTCGCAGGGCTGATTTTCTGCTTGTTCAAGGCAATCGAAACGATCGACGTGCCCACCGCAATCCTCTCCTATTTCACCTATCCGCTGCTGACCGGTTTGACGGCTGCATTTGCCGGCCTTGAACCGCTGCGCTGGAAGGGGATGCTTTGCGCCATCGTTGCATTCTGCGGGCTCGCATTGCTGATCGACGCGCATCCTGCGGGGTTCGCCGTGGCGGGGGTTGCCTATGCCATTGGCGCCGCCGGCTGCCGCACTGCAGTTCTGCTGGTGACGCGCGCTTATCTCGTCGGCGCCGACGCACGCCTAACCACCTGGTATTCGATGCTGTCGTCGACCGTCATCTTCGTGGGGGCGTCTTTTGCGCAACACGCATGGACCCTGCCGCACTCGGGTTTGGCCTGGACTTATCTCGTGACGCTTAGTCTCGCCACGACGGCGGCGATCCTGTTTGTATTTCTCTCAACCGTCCGGATCGGAGCTTTTCGCACCGCGGTGATCATGCATCTCGAGCCTTTAACTGCAACGATCCTCAGTGCATTTGTTCTTGGTGAAGTCATCACGCCCATGCAGGCGCTTGGCGTGATCATTATGCTCGCTGGGCTAATTGCATTTCAGGTATGGCGATAAAGCGCCGGCGATTCAATTGTCCGGCACCGGCGATGATGTACGATCAAGCCTGATTTACGATTCAAACCGGCGCGTGGTCCGGGAGCAGCATCATGGACACGAAATCGTTCGCGACAAATCCGCATTGCCATCTGGACTATCATCATTCATCGCGCCGAAAGTTCCTGGCAGCCGCCTCGGCAGTTTGCGCCGCGACGACCTTCACAACGCGCAGCCACGCGGTCACGCCCGACGGATCGAAGCTGATCGATACTCACCACCACTTCTACCCGCCCGTATATCAGAAAGCGTGGGCCGACTGGGAAGATCAGCGCAAAATTCCGCAACTCGGCGTTCAGCTTGCCTGGTCGCGCGAGCAGGATATCGAGGCGATGGACAAGAATAGCGTCACGACAAGCATTTTATCGCTTGCCTCGACGCCGGGGACTTGGTTCGACGCCGGCGCGCTAGCCGCGCACGATATGGCGCGATTGTGCTGCGATTTCGCGGCGGAAATGGTGCGCGAGAAGCCCGGGCGCTACGGTCTGTTCGCGCCGCTGTCGATGCTCGACATCGACGCGACGCTCAAAGAAATCGAATATGCATTCGATACGCTCAAGGCGGACGGCGTCAATCTACAAACGAATTACGGAGATAAATGGCTCGGCGATCCGACTTACCGGCCCGTTTTCGAGGAACTGAACCGGCGCAAAGCGGTCGTCTACGTACATCCTCTGATCGCGAGCTGCTGCGGGCGGCTCAATATCGGCGCGTTCCCTGCGGTGATCGAAGTACCGCACGATACGACACGCACGATTGTGAGTCTTTTGGTCAGCGGAACATTCGCGCAGATGCGCGATATCAAATGGCTGTTTTCGCATGCCGGCGGCACCATCCCGATGCTGGCCGGCCGCATCGAATCGTTTTTCGATCGCGCCGGAAACCATGACCGTTTTGCGCCTGACGGCGTCGAAGCCGAATTTCGCCGCCTCTATTACGACACGGCGAATGCGACCCATCCGGCGTCGATGGCGGCACTGACCAGTCTCATACCGATGTCACAAATCACTTATGGCAGCGATTACCCATATTATCCGCTCAATCAGATTGAAAATTTGCGGCGAGCGTTGTCGCCGCAAGACCTCGCCGCAATTTCCAGTGGCAATGCCGCGCGGCTGCTGCCGCGCCTGAGCGCATAGGAACTCGGCGCACTTCACGCGGTGTTGAATAAAGTTCGTCTTTCGCAACATGGAACACGCGCTTCCGGCGATCAAATGCAGTTGATCCGAATCGTACGGTTGTGCCATCGTCCGACGGCGTCACAAACTTGGCCAAGTTAGTACTGAAGCTGGCGCCGAAGCTTCCGCTAATCACGCAAATCGTCCGTATAAAGTTCGAAGGTGGAGCAATGCGCGGCTTCCACAACAGCTCCTTTGATCCTCAGACGCTGGTGCTTTTGGAGGCGGCTTTCGACGAGGCGTGGCTGACGCTCAAGTCGATCGGCAATAAAACCGTCAAGCCGGACGAGCTGGCGCGCTGCGTGTTACGTCTGGCCATGGAAGGCGAGCGCGATCCCGTGCGGCTGCACGATGGCGCGTTGAAAGGACTGCTACCCGCCACGGTTTGGCGCGAGGCGGGCTGATCGCCACGCATTTTGGCCGGGTGTCTTCAAGAATGCGCTGCGAATACCGCGAGTGCGGCTACAAAGCCGCCGGCCAGAGTGCCGATTAGCAACGCCCATATGAATGGCATAGATTTACGCAAGGCGCGTCGCATCGATCGCCCACGGTGCGGCATGGTTCCCATTTTTGGATTCATTTTCGATGATTCGGCAGCGATCGGACTTCCTCGGTGACAAAGATGGCAACAAAGAGTCGGGGCATCAGTCGGAAAACCAGCCGCGCGCCAGACCCGCAGATTTCAAAGCCATCGAGACTTGGATCTTCGATCTCGACAACACGCTTTATCCGCATCATCTCAATCTGTGGCAGCAGGTCGACGTTCGCATTCGCGATTACATCGTCGATTTCCTCAAGGTGACGCGCGAAGAGGCGTTTCGGCTGCAGAAGGACTATTATCGCCGCTACGGCACGACGCTGCGCGGCTTGATGGAGGAGCACGGTCTCGACCCGGACAAGTTTCTCGAGATCGTGCATCAGATCGATCACTCACCGCTGACGCCCAATCCGCCGCTCGGCGCCGCGATTGCCGGACTGCCGGGCCGCAAATTCATTCTCACCAATGGAACGCGCGGCCATGCCGATGCCGTGATGCGGCGGATCGGGATCGAGCACCACTTCGACGATGTTTTTGACATCATCGCGGCCGAGCTTGAGCCGAAGCCGCGGCGCGGCGTGTATGAGCGCTTTCTGGCGCGGCACCTCGTTGATGCAAGCCGAGCGGCGATCTTCGAGGATCTCGCACGTAACCTCGAAGTGCCGCACGCGCTCGGGATGACGACGGTTTTGGTCGTTCCGCAAGGCACGCAAGTGGTGCTGCGCGAGGAGTGGGAGCTCGCCGGACGCGATTCCGCGCACGTCGATTATGTCACCGACGATCTCACTGCGTTTCTCCGTGGCATTTCGGCTATGGGAGCTTAGGGTCAAAACTCATTATTTCCACGAGCCGCGTTGCAGCCAAAATCGCTCGCCGGGCAGGAGAAGGGCGAAGAGCGTATCGGCAATACGGTCGAGCCCTTCGACGAACCCGGCGGCGATTTTCGCTGCAACCCGGAGGAACGCGGGCGCGGCCGTGGAAATAATGAGTTTTGACCCTACAGATAGCCGGCAAGCCTGCCGATGTGCCAAGCGACCGGCATCAGCACGGCCACGGTGAACTCCGAATCGCCGCGAAAAATCGGACGCGCGTGATTGTCGCCGCGCAAGATGCCGAGCCCACCGTAAATGATCGCGTAAACCAGTATCCAGAACGCCAGTTTGTACGAGGCCAGCCAGTAAAAAACGCCGGCAACGAGGCCTATTCCCATCGTAATCATTGCATGTCCTTTGGTAGCCATAACCACCACCGACCATGCAAGAATAGTTCCAACTTCCTTACCAGCGCGGGGCGCCGACCATCGGTCTCGGTTAACGCGGGCAGTCCTCCAATTGCTTGACATCGACCAAGAACGCCCCGACAAACCGCCAGCACGGATCTCCCTGATGTCCTCAGCCGAGCTCGCCCAAACAATCGATTCTGCCTTTGATCGCCGCGAAGAATTGGGGCCGGGCACCAAAGGCGCCGTCCGCGAAGCGGTCGAGCAGGCGCTTGACCTCTTGGATCGCGGCGCTGCCCGCGTGGCGGAGCGGGCAAGTGACGGGTCCTGGCGCGTCAACCAGTGGCTCAAAAAAGCAGTGCTGCTGTCGTTTCGTCTTAACGATATGAGCGAAATTCCCGGCGGACCGGGCCACGCGGTTTGGTGGGACAAGGTGCCCTCCAAATTCGATCATTGGGACGAACGGCGGTTTCGCGCGGCGGGTTTTCGCGCCGTTCCAGGCTCCGTGGTGCGGCATTCCGCCTACATCGCGCCAGGCGTGGTGCTGATGCCGTGCTTCGTCAATCTCGGCGCCTATGTCGATTCCGGCAGCATGATCGACACCTGGGCGACCGTGGGCTCGTGCGCCCAGATCGGCAAGAATTGTCATATTTCCGGCGGCGCCGGCATCGGCGGTGTGCTCGAGCCGCTGCAAGCGGGACCCGTCATCATCGAGGATAATTGCTTTATCGGCGCACGCTCGGAGGTGGCCGAAGGCGTGATCGTGCGCGAAGGCTCGGTACTTTCGATGGGCGTCTTCCTTGGAGCGTCCACGAAAATCATCGATCGCGAGACCGGCGCGACAATTGTGGGCGAGGTGCCGGCTTATTCGGTCGTGGTGCCCGGTACGATGGCAGGCAAGCGAAGCAACTCGGGTGAGGTAACGCCCAATCTTTACTGTGCGGTCATCGTCAAACGCGTTGATGAAAAAACGCGCGCCAAGACCAGTATCAACGAACTGCTTCGCGATTGAGCGGAAGCAAACACTGACGGTCGGGCGCGATGGATTGGGCCTATCTTCTCAATAGTTTCGAAGGCCGTATCAGCCGTAAGACGTTCTGGATCGGGATGGCGGTCCTTGTCAGCGCCGAAATCCTCGGCCATCTCGTCGCCCAAACGCTCCAAGGCGATCGGCTCAGCGCTATTGTCGACCTCGCCTTCACTTATCCGGAATTCGCGATCGCGGCGAAGCGGGCTCACGACCGCGATTTGCCGATCTGGATTTTGATCGTTTTCTTCGGCGGCGGCGCGATGCTCGACCTGCTTACCGTGCTGCAATTAACCGGCAGCGATGAGCAGCCCAGCGCGTTGTCGCTGGTCATTGCGGTTCCTTTCACGGTTCTACTCGTGGCCCTATTGATCGAGCTCGGTTTTCGCAGGGGTACAATCGGTCCGAACCAGTATGGACCGGATCCCGTTGCTTCTCATTGATAAGGGTCATTACTTACTATGCCATCTGACCCTGTTGCCATCGCTCGCGACCTTATCCGCTGCCGCTCGGTCACCCCGGACGAAGGTGGCGCGCTCGCTTATCTGCAAGATCTCTTGGCGCGCGCAGGCTTCGAAGTGCATCGGGCGATTTTTGCCGAGCCAGGGACCGCGCCGGTGGACAATCTCTATGCGCGCATCGGTACGTCTCGGCCCAACCTCTTGTTCGCTGGGCATACCGACGTTGTTCCACCGGGAAACGAGGGCGCGTGGTCGCATCCGCCGTTTGCCGGCGAGATTGTTGACGATCGCTTGTATGGCCGAGGCGCGGTCGACATGAAAGGCGGGATCGCCTGTTTCGTCGCGGCGGCGCTCGATCATTTGGCGGCCAATGGCGGCAAGCCGGAAGGCTCGCTCTCGTTCCTGATCACCGGCGACGAGGAAAGCGTGGCGGTCAACGGCACCGTCAAGCTCCTCGAATGGGCGGCCGAGCGCGGTGAAACTTTCGACCATTGCATTCTCGGCGAG
This sequence comes from Xanthobacteraceae bacterium, assembly GCA_035703785.1. Classification (GTDB taxonomy): domain Bacteria; phylum Pseudomonadota; class Alphaproteobacteria; order Rhizobiales; family Xanthobacteraceae; genus BOG-931. The sequence goes on along the minus strand of DASSXN010000018.1, from coordinate 13,279 downwards.
CCGAGCAATGTCGAATTGCTCGGCGACACCATCAAAGCCGGACGGCGCGGTTCGCTCAATGGCACTCTGCTCGTGAACGGCCGGCAGGGCCACGTTGCCTATCCCGAACGCGCCGACAATCCGATCCGCGGTCTTGCGACCCTGATCGCCGCGCTACAGGCGCCCCTTGACGAAGGCAGCGAGCACTTTTCGCCGTCGCATCTGGAATTCACGTCGGTCGATGTCGGCAACACGACGGTCAATCTCATTCCCGGCGAAGCGCGCGCGCGCTTCAACATCCGCTACAACGATCGCCACAGCCAGACAGCACTGAAGACGTTGATCGAACAGCGCGCCAGGGCCGCGGCTGCGGGCCGCGTGCGATATTCGTTCGACTGGCAGCCGTCGAATGCCGACGTATTCGTCACCAAGCCGGGCCCGTTTACCGAGCTTGCGGTCTCGGCAATCGCCGAGATCACCGGCCGTCAACCGAAACTTTCGACCAGCGGCGGCACTTCGGACGCGCGTTTCATCAAGGATTATTGCCCGGTGCTGGAATTCGGGCTGGTCGGCCAGACCATGCATCAGACCGACGAATGCGCGCCGGTGCAGGACCTGCGCACGCTGACGGCGATCTATCGCCGGATTATCGAAAAATATTTTGGCTAGGGCGTGGACTCATTAACGCTCGCCGCCAACGCCGTCGGCATTTCCGAAATTGCTCCCGGCACTAACCCGCTCCGAGGATGATTGCCTGACCGATTATTCGATTATCTCGTCGGCGCACGCTCCCGGCTCTTGCTTATTGGCCGGGTTTGAATCGCTAATGCCAAACAGAATTCACTAATCGGTCGATTTCTTTTTGATTACATTGGCAACGCGTCGATCACTCGGACTAACGAGAATAATTTCATCATCTTTGAGGAAGAACGAATGGGATCGCGCCTGCGGCACTTTTTGTATGACGTCGGGCGGAAGCGGATGGAGCTTGACATCGTCGGGCACGACATCGCCGATCGTTTCTGGCGCGGAGTTTTCCTTCTGCACGTCAAGGTCCTTAAATATGATTTCTCTGATGATGTACTCCTGTTCCGCTGTCAGCGTGAGGCGAGGCGCGGGAGCGACGGCGGGCGGGGCAGTGGCCTGCGCTTGGACATTTTCGCTGGACGCGCACAAGGCGATCAGCCCTGCAAACGCTGCAGCAACAGCGAGAAGTGTTGAGCTTCGCAGCAGAAATGTCATCTAGCGGCGCTCATATCCGATTTAACCGGGTAGTGCATGTGAACATCCCAAGGACCTCGTTAGTTCCGTGGTCCCAGGACCGCGTGACCCCGCCAGATCGTCGGCACTCCATTTGCCCTCGCCGACATGAACGGGCTTCTGATCACAAAATTAGCCTTTTCCCACGGCTAGACTCGTCCACCAGCAGACATGCAGATCGGCGATGTCCAGAGTTGGCCGCAGGTGTCTATTCAACATCGATTGCGATCAAATCGTGATCGCAGCCATGTTCGTTCTGATTGTAGGAATTGTTGCGCCGTCGGTCGGCTTCTCGGCCCATGCTGCGCCCCGCGTAGCACGGCAATCCCAACTCGCTGTTTTCCCACTTGCGGTATTCGGACCCTCGAGTACTCAACCTGAGCCGCTGCGGCTTCCGGACACCGCGCTAGAGCCGATTGAATGGAGTGCGTTAAAGGGGTGGTCAGCGGACGATCACGTTGCGGCGTTCACAACTTTCTTAGCAAGCTGCCGCCCTCTGATCCGTAACAGCCCGCGCGAGGGTGAGAAGCGCCAGATCTACGCGGCGCTCACACAGGCGTGCCGTGAGGCACTCGCTGGTGGCCAAGTAACAGAATATCAGGCGCGGTTGTTCTTCGAACGCAATTTTCGTCCGCTGCACATAACTAGGCTTGGCGATAATGCCGGCTTCCTGACCGGCTATTACGAACCGATCGTGGATGGGTCACGTTTTCCCACCGGAATTTTCAAGGTACCGCTTTATCGTCGGCCACCGGATCTGGTGCCGCCGCTCCACGGCGCCGGTCCGGGGTTCCCGAACAGGGGACAATCATTACGACGGACAGACAGCGGGACGCTGGTCCCCTACTATGATCGCGGCGAGATCCTGGATGGCGCTCTCGACGGCAAACATCTCGAGATTTGTTGGATCAAGAATCAGTCAGATGCACTAACGATCCAGATCCAGGGATCAGCACGCATACGGCTCGAGGACGGAGCAATGCTGCACATCAACTACGATGGGCACAATGGCTATCCCTTCGTGCCGCTCAGCCGCATTCTCACGGAACGCAATATTATTCCACGCGAGGACATATCGCTTGAGCGAATTCGTGAATGGGCACGCGCCAACCCACGAGACGCCGCGGAACTGTTGCGCCAAAATCGATCCTTTATGTTTTTCCGCATTGTCGGGCTATCAGACGATCGGCGACTGGCCGGCCAGCGGGAGACGCCGCCCGAGCGGGAGGCGATTGGCGCCCAAGGTATATCGCTGACGGCCGCACGCTCGATTGCTGTCGACAATTCGTTACATGTTTACGGCACGCCGTTTTTCATCGAGGCCGATTTGCCTCTCACCGATGAAAAACGGGCCCTGCACTTTGGCCATTTGATGATCGCTCAGGACACTGGCTCGGCCATTGTCGGTCCAGCCCGCGCCGATATTTTTTGGGGCGCCGGAGATCGCGCCGGGCAACTCGCCAGTCACGTCCATCATCCCGGAAACGTCGCGATGCTGATCCCTCGTGAACTCGATCCTGTTGCCACGGGGGCGCGAATGCCGCTGCCGCCGCGAAGGCCGCCACCACCTGCCGAAATCAAGCCGAGGACGCAATCGGCAAAATCCTCTGCTACGAAATCGAACAACGCGCCTGCCCCGCCCGCTTCTGGCGGCCATGTGCTGCTGAATGGGCCTCGATCATCGGGCAGCCGAATCCGCCACGCTCAATAATCGACCCGGACCAGATAAAGCCCGTGCGGCGGCGCGACTTGCCCGCACGCAGCCCGATCGCGCGCGGCGAGCGCGGAGGCAAGATCGTCGGCGCTCCATTTGCCCTCGCCGACATGTATGAGCGAGCCGACCATCGAGCGCACCTGGTGCTGTAAAAAAGAGCGCGCCGCGGCGGCAATGCTGACCTCCTCGCCGGCGCGCACGACATCGAGACGATCGAGCGTCTTCACCGGCGATTTGGCCTGGCACTCGGTGGAGCGGAAGGTCGTGAAGTCGTGGCGGCCGATAAGGTGCTGCGCCGCGGCGTGCATGGCTTGCGCATCGAGCGGGCGCGGCACGCGCCAGGCGCGATTTTGCTCAAGCGTGAGATCGGCGCGCCGGTTGACGATGCGATAGAGGTAATGACGTTTGACGGCGGAGAAGCGCGCGTCGAAATCCGCCGCCGCGCGCTCCGCTGAGAGCACTGCGATCGGCTGCGGCCTTAAGTGGAAATTAATGGCGTCGCGCACGGTCTCGGTGTCCCAGTCCCTGGCAAGATCGAGATGTGCGACCTGACCGAGCGCGTGCACGCCGGCATCGGTCCGTCCGGCGGCGCCGACTGCGACCTGCTCGCCTGCGAACGCGGCAATCGCCGCGGTGAGAACGCCCTGCACCGAGGGGCCGTTATCCTGTGCCTGCCAGCCGACAAACGGCGTGCCGTCATATTCGATCGTGAGCTTGTAGCGAGGCATCGCGGCCCGCTCTGCGTTAGCGCAGCGTGCTGCCGCGCGGGATCGGCGTGCCGCGCAAAAATTCGTCCGCGCACATCGGCTTTCGTCCCTCACGCTGCAACTCAATGAGCCGAATCGCACCCTCCCCGCACGCGACGGTCAGGTCGTCATCGAGCACGCGGCCGGGCTCGCCGGCGCCGCTCGCCTTGGTGGTGCGCAGAACCTTGATGCGGCGGGCCTTTGAATGCTCGAACCAGGCGCCTGGAAACGGCGAGAGGCCACGGCAATGGTCGTGAACCTTGTTGCACGATTGGGTCCAGTCGATGCGCGTTTCAGCTTTCTCGATCTTGTTGGCATAGGTGACGCCCACGCTGGGTTGCGGCCTCAAATGCAGCGCGCCTTTTTCCAAGTCAGCGAGCGCGCGCACCATCAAGTGGGCGCCAAGCCGAGCCAGCTCATCGTGGAGATCGCCGGCGGTGGCGTCGGGAGCGATGGCCACTCGTTCGGTCATCGCCACCGGCCCGGTATCGAGACCCACTTCCATCTTCATGACGGCGACGCCGGCCTCGTGATCGCCGGCCATGATGGCGCGCTCGATCGGCGCGGCGCCGCGCCAGCGCGGCAGCAGCGAGGCATGCAGATTGAAACAGCCGAGCGGAAACAGATCGAGAATCTCTTTCGGCAGGATCAAGCCATAGGCCACGACCACCGCGGCATCGGCATGAGGCGCACGCATGGCGTCGACGGCGCCGATTTCGCGCAAAGTTTTAGGCGTAGAAACCTCCAAGCCGAGGCGCTCGGCCGCATCGGCAATTGGCGAGGTCTGCTCCGCCATGCCGCGGCCGGCAGGCCGCGGCGGACGCGTATACACCGCCGTCAGTTTGTGTCCGGCGTCGACGATCGCGTCCAATGCGGGCACCGCGAATTCGGGCGTGCCCATGAAAACGAGGCGGAGCGCCAATCACGCCTCCACGTTCTTGGTCGCACTGCTCGTTGTCGTGTTCTTGGCTGCCTTGGCGAATTTTTTGATGACGCGGTCGCGCTTGAGCTTGGACAGATGGTCGATGAAGAGCACGCCGTTGATGTGGTCGATTTCATGCTGCAGGCACGTCGCCAAGAGACCCTTGGCGTCGATCTCGCGCTTCTTGCCGGCAAGATCGAGATATTTGACCTTCACCTCGGTCGGCCGTTCGACTTCCTCATAGTAATCCGGAATCGACAAGCAGCCTTCCTCGAACTTGGCGCGCTCCTCCGATTGCCAAAGGATTTCCGGATTGATGAACACCTGGGGCTTGTGATCGTCTTCTTTTTTCGACAGGTCCATGGTGATCACGCGCTTGGCGACGCCGAGCTGGATCGCGGCAAGACCGATGCCCGGCGCCTTGTACATCGTCTCGAACATGTCATCGACGAGCTTGCGGATCCCGGCGTCGATCTGTTTGACCGGCTCCGAGATCAGCCGCAGACGCTTATCGGGAAGCTTGAGGATTTCGCGGATCGCCATGGCGGGCGATGTAATTGGTGCGTAAAGCGGGGTCAATGCGCCGGTTTAGGATCAAAACTCATTTGCGCATCGCCTGACAAGCGGCTATGACCGTTCGCTGTTCGTTCCATCGACGAATCACCTATCACGTGGACGAATCAATGGACGAATCAACCGGGCGAATCAGCGCCTGACCCGTTGAGCCGAGCATGACCGACAGCGTCCTGACGTTGCTGCTTGCCGCAATCGCCGTCGCCGGACTTGCCGGGCTCGGCATTGTGCTGTGGCGGAGCCGCCATTCGGCCGATCCGACAGCGGCGACGATTGCGGAATTGATGCAGGCGCAGCGCGACGGCGCCGCGCGGCTCGAGGCCATGCTCAAAATGCTCGCGGACCGGCAGTCGCAAGTTCAGCATGCGGTCAACGAGCGCTTGGATAGCGTCTCGCACCGGCTCGGCGACTCGCTGCAGAAAACCACGCAGCACACCACCGAGAATTTGCACAAGCTGCACGAGCGGCTTGCGGTTATCGATAGCGCTCAGAAGAACATCGCTGCGCTCGCCACCGAGGTGACGTCGCTGCAGGGCGTTTTGGCCAATAAGCAATCGCGCGGCGCGTTCGGGCAATTGCGCATGGAGGCAATCGTCGCGGACGGATTGCCGAAAGGCGCCTACGAGTTTCAGCGCACGCTTTCCAACCGCACCCGCCCCGACTGCTGCGTGTTCCTGCCGGACAAGCGCCCGATGGCGATCGACGCCAAGTTTCCTCTCGAAGCGGTGACCGCTTATCGCGAAGCCAAGTCCGAGGAGGAGCGCAAAGCCGCGGCCCAGCGCTTGCGTACCGATGTGAGCAAGCACATTGCCGATATCGCCGACAAATATTTGATTGCCGGCGAGACCTATGAGGTCGCGTTGATGTTCGTGCCGTCGGAATCGGTTTACGCCGAGCTGTACGACGGCTTCGACGATCTTTTTCAGCGCGCCCATCGCGCGCGCGTCATGATTGTGTCGCCGGCGCTGCTCGCGCTCGCGATCCAGATGGTGCAGCAAATCCAGAAGGACGCCCGCATGCGCGAAGCGGCCGATCAAATCCGCGACGAAGTCGCGCGTTTGGTGAAAGATGTGAGCTTGCTGGGAGACCGCGTCCGCAAATTGCAAACCCATTTCAATCAGGCCAGTGAAGACATCCGGCTGGCGATCGTGTCCGTCGCCAAGATCGAGGCGCATGGCGACCGGATCCAAGAGGTCGAGCTGGAGACGCAGGCCGAGACTGTCGTGGCGGCGCCGACTCTCAAATTGCAAGCAGGTGAGTAGCGGCGCATGGCCGTGCGTTCCGATGCCCGCGCCGCAGCCGCGCGCACCTCCCTGACCGAGACGCTCGCGGTCTATCTCAAGCCGCGCGTGCTCGTGATCATGTTTCTCGGCTTCTCGTCAGGCCTGCCGCTGGCTTTATCGGGCTCGACGCTGCTCGTTTGGATGACGGAAGCGGGCGTCAATCTCGGCACGATCGGATTATTTGCACTGGTCGGCACGCCCTATACGATCAAATTTCTGTGGGCGCCTTTGATCGACGCGCTCGACGTGCCGCTGCTGTCACGCCGGTTCGGGCGACGGCGCGGCTGGCTGCTGCTGTCGCAATTTCTGCTGATGGCGGCGATCGTCTTCCTCGGCCTGTGCAATCCTTCGATATCCCCGTTTCCGGTGGCGATTGGCGCGCTTCTGGTCGCCACCGCCTCGGCGACCCAGGACATCGTGGTCGACGCCTTTCGCGTGGAAAGCCTCGACGAAAGCGAACAGGCCGCCGGCATGGCGTCCTATGTCGCCGCCTACCGCATCGGCATGCTGGTTTCGACCGCCGGCGCGCTGTTTCTCGTCAGCGGCTTTCAGGGTCTCGGTCTCGGGCACAGCGCCGCTTGGAGCGCCGGCTACGCGGCGATGGCGGTGCTTGTTCTCATCGGCGTGGCAACCACGCTCGTCGCGCATGAATCGGAAAAATCGGCGAGCGCGGTTGCAGCGCAGGCCCGGGAAACCTCGCTGCAGCGGGTCGTCGAAGCCGCGGTCGGCGCTTTTTCAGAGTTTTTGACCCGCGATCTGGCGTTGGTGGCGCTCGCTTTTGTCATTCTGTTCAAATTCACCGATGCGCTTTCGGGCGCGATGACCGCTCCCTTCGTGATCGATCTCGGTTTCTCGCGCAACGAATACGCCGCGATCATCAAGGGCGTCGGGCTCGCCGCGACGCTGATCGGCGGTTTTGCCGGCGGTTCGCTGGCGCGTGCTTATTCGCTTCCGGCAAGCCTTTGGATCGGCGGATTGGCGCAAGGCTTCGCCAACCTCGCGTTTTCATGGCAAGCGGTGCTCGGCCACAACGCGGCATGGCTCACCTTTGCCATCATTGCTGAAAACTTCACCAGCGCCATCGGGACCGTGATTTTTGTCGCCTATCTCTCGGCGCTCTGCCGCAACCCGCTGCACACGGCGACCCAATACGCGCTCCTGACCGCGCTGGCGGCATTCGGCCGGACTTACCTTTCGTCGGCCGCCGGCTTCATCGCGGCGGCGACCGGATGGGCGTGGTTCTTCGCGATATGCGCGGTCGCCGGCCTGCCGGCGCTGATGTTATTGGCTTTCCTCCAGCATCGCGGCCATTTTGACGGCTTGGCGCCGGCTAAAAATTAACAAGAATTAATCCGCAAAGAACTGATCCGCAAAGTTGCGCAATTCCGCGCAATTTACGCCATCGTTGCCACGATCTTTCAGCCTCGCGCGCTCGCAAAAAAGTCCTTTTGTGTGGATCAGATCGCTATAATCGCCGTTGTATCGTTGCGTCACTAGGGTCAAAACTCACGGGGATAATGAGTTTTGACCCTTAATCCGGCCTCTCGCCTGCGAGTCCCATGGACCTGATCCTGGTCAAGATCTTCGCAACCGCGCTAGCGCTGAGCCAGGTCACGACCCAGCCGCAGGCGATCAAGACGCAATTCGATCCGGCCAAGGACCAGGACGAGGTCGTGCAGATCTTGCGCAGCGGCTGCGCGCATATGAAGCAAGCCTTCGATATTGAATCGATCAATCTCGACGAACTGATCGCGACCGCGCTTGACGATCCCAAAGCGGTGGGCGCCGAGATCAAGGCCTTTCACGGCCTCAACTTCACCGATCTGAACACCGCCTATCACCAGTTCTGCAAAAACGAGCCGATCACGAATCCGGTCGTGGACATGCGGCAGGTGATCGACTTCTTCAACAATGCGGCGGCGGATCTGCCGGATCAAAACATTCTCAAAGGCAAGCGATTGCCGAGCATGAGCGTCGTCCTCGACGGCAATGGCCGCGATTTCGCCGATGTGTTCGAATCCGGCAACCGGCGGATCTGGATCTCGCTCGCCGATATTCCCGAGCCGGTGCAAAAGGCCTTCGTCGCCGCCGAAGACCGGCGCTTCTATCAGCATCACGGCGTCGACGAGCGCGGCATCATCCGTGCCTTTGTCGGCAATCTCGCCGATCCGCGCCGGCCGCAGGGCGGCTCCACCATCACCCAGCAGGTGGTGAAGAATCTTCTGGTCGGCGACGATGTCACCTATGAGCGCAAAATTCGCGAGATGATCGTGGCGTCGCGGCTCGAGAACACGCTCGGCAAGAACGAAATTCTCGAACTGTATTTGAATTCCGCTTATCTCGGCCGCGGCTCGTGGGGCATCGAGATGGCCGCGCGCAGCTATTTCGGCAAATCGGCCAAGGATCTCACGGTGCCCGAGGGCGCGATGCTGGCCGGCCTCTTGAAGGGACCGAATTACTACAATCCGGATCGGCATCCTGATCGCGCCAAAGAACGGCTTGCTTACGTGCTGGAACGCATGCAGGAAGACGGCGCCATCAGCACGGCGCAAAAGGATGAGGCGCTCGTGGCGCCGCCGAAGCTTGTCGCCTACCAGCATCCGCGGCGCGATACGGGCTTTCACTTCGTCGATTTCCTTGGTCGCGAGGCCAAAGCCGATGGCGTCGCCAGCCTCACCGCGCGCTCCTACACCGTGCATTCCACGATCGATGCGCAATTACAGCGCGATACCGAAGCCGCGCTGCAGGAAGGCCTGGCGCGTTACGAATTATCGACCGGGCGGATGCAATTCCGCGGGCCTGAAGCGAACATTGGCGACGCGGTGCGCAAGCTTGAAGGCGACAATCGCTCGGGCGTGCCGGCTTGGCAGCAGGCGCTGCAAGCGGCGCGCCTGCCGCTCTACGATGTGCATTGGACTCCGGCGGTGGTGCTGACCAAGGGCGGCGGCAAGAAAGGCGACGAGGCGATCCGCGTCGGCTTGCCGGACGGACGCATCCTGCCGCTCGCCGTATGGAGCGGTGCAATCCGGCGCGGCCTCGGACTATATGATGTGATCTTTGTCCATGTCGTCGAGGGCAAAGTCGTCGAGAGCAAGAGCGGCGAGACCAAGTCGAGGAGCAAATCGAATATCGGCGGTGCGCCAAGCGGCGGGCCCGCTCTGCAAAGCGGCGGCCAAAGTAGCGGCCAAGCGCAGCTGCGTGTTCGCCCGACGGTGCAAGGTGCGGCCCTGGTGCTCGAGAACAAAACCGGCCGGATCCTGGCGATGGCCGGTAGTTTCTCTTATCCGCTCAGTCAGCTTAATCGTGTCGCACAGAGCCAGCGCCAGCCGGGCTCGGCAATGAAGCCTTTGACCTACCTCACCGCGCTACAACATGGGCTGCAACCGAACACGCTGGTGGCTAACGAACCGATCACGCTGCCCCCAATCGGCAGCGGCACCGACGGCCGCGACATGATCAGCCGCGATTACGGCGGCTATGCACGTCCGCAGGATTTCTGGTCGCCCCGCAATGCCGACTACAACGAAGGTGGCCTTTTCACGATGCGGCGGGGGCTTGAAAATTCCATCAACGTGGTGACCGCGCATCTGCTCGACGGCGGGATCAGCGACAGCCCGGAGAAGAGTCTCGACGCGGTCTGCGCCACGGCGGTCGCCGCGAAAATCTATTCCGAATGCGTGCGCTATTACCCCTTCGTGCTCGGCGCACAGCCGGTACGCATGATCGATCTCGCCGCGTTCTATGCGGCGGTCGCCAACGAAGGCGCGCTGCCGCAGCCGCACGGCATCGATTCAATCGAGGAGAACGGGCAGACGGTTTACGAATATCCGAAGACGCCGTTGCCGTTGATCGGAGCCGCGGACCATGCCTCGTTTTACCAGCTCAAGACCATGTTGCAGGGCGTCGTGGCGCGCGGCACCGCGCGCGCGATCGGCGGGCTGTCACCCTTTGTCGCGGGCAAAACCGGCACGACCGAAGACGCTGTGGACGGCTGGTTCATCGGTTTTACCAATGACGTCACGATTGCTGTGTGGGTCGGTTATGACAATGCCGATCACCGGCGGCGCTCGCTCGGCACCAATGCGACGGGCGCGCGCGTGGCGCTGCCGATCTTCGAGCCGATCATCCAGGCGATCTGGGCCGAACACATTGCGCCAAAAACGCTCTTAAGCGGCCCATCGCCGGAAGCGAGAAAACTGCTCGTGGATGCGCCGATCGATTACGTCAGCGGCAATCGCGTCGCCGGCGGCGGCTTTGTCGAGCATTTCCGCCGCGATGCCGCCGGTCAAGTCGAGGACACCCAATATCAATTGGCGTCGCGCTACGGCGGCTATTATGAAGGCAACCAATGGGGCTATAACGACCAGGGCTCCTTCTGGGGCGGATACAATCGCAATGGGCAGTGGATCGGACGCTCTTACTACCCCAATTCGCAGTCACTGCCGCCGCAACCGCCTCCCGCAGCACGCGGTCTGTTCCAGCCTTGGCGTTGGAGCGACAATCCCTCGCCGCTGCGTGAATTCTTCTGGGGCGGGCGGGTGAATTGATCGATTTCTCTCGGCAGAAAGCGCGGATGCGGCGCGCGGCAGTCCTTGCTTCGATTGCCGGCGCATTGTTTGCCGCGTCCCATTCAATCGCGCAGACGACGGAATTTCGCATCGACAATGTGAGTTCGGCGCGCAAAGCGGACGCGACGAGGCTCGCGGCGGGCGCGATTGAATTCAGCGATCATACCGGCGCCGCGGGAACCACCAGCGAGAGCGCGCTGATGCCCTTTGATGAATGGGCAAGCCGGCAGCCGATCGAGAAAAAATTTCTGGCGCTGTTTCCGAATTACGTCGAACCGGTAATCAATACCGAAGACAGTTCCGCCGAACCGGCGCAGAAGCCCTATACCGAAAAGCTTTATATGTATGTCGCGCAAGCGCGCTTCGTGCTGGCCAGGGCGCCAAGCGCAATCGATCTTTCCCGCTACGTGACGCTCGCGTTTTTGCAAAAGATAGATCCCGCCATAAAACATTCACTCATCGGCGCGGCCGATGTAACGACGTTCAAGGATAAAGCCGGCATCGGTAACGACAACCCCGATCGCAAGTGGTGCACCGGCCTTGCCAACGCGATCTGCATTGCGTCGACCTATAAGCTTGAGGGCAAGATTCCGATCGGCATCACGCTGGTGAACAAATTGCGCGACAGCAAGAAGGTCGCCGATCATATCGATTTTCAAAGCGAACTCGCCGCGCTGCCGTCGGCCGATCTCGATCAGAGCGAATTGCAGGAGCTGACCGCGCTTAACACCACGGTCACCGGCGTGCTCGAACAGAACATTTTCTACGTCAATCAGATCATGAAATTCGGCAAGTTGTTCGCCGTCTTTCAGGCTCACCCATCGGACGCCGGCAAGACCGTCGTGACCGCATTCATGACACTGGCGATCAAGGCCCGCGTGCTTGATGAGAAGCGCGAATTCGAGAAAGTGCCGGTCCTGCGCAACCTGGTGCCGGCGCAAGTGCTGATGGGGCAGTCGTCGTTCAACTCCGGTGAATCGATCAGCGCCGGCTTGCCGAAATATGCCCGTAACGAGATCAGGACCGTCGCCAGCCTGTTGCAAACGAACTAGGACGCGGCCTCATCAATAGAGGTCGATGAGCCAATTTCCGGTTTACCCGAAACAGCGGACATCGCCGAATGCCATCGTCGTGTCCGTTAGGGGTCAATTTGAGACTCCGGCACTGCCGCAAGGCCTGCTTATATTTATGTGGTCCGGCCTCCCGACTTGTGGGGCCTAAGCGCCGCTAGCGACTGAAAAATTATCGGCGGGCTACTTGCCGCCGTTACTCGCATGGCGATTGTCGGGCCACATTGCAGTAGCCCGGCATACCCAAGGCATATCGTCCAAGCACTGAAGCTCGGAGGACTTTTGGCGATAGCAAAGATCGCGCGCGACCGAACGCAGTTACTTCTTCGACTTGCATGTGGCGGCGGGGCACGCGCCGCTCGGCCTGTAGCAGGGAAAGACGTCCTGATACATCTTGCCCTCATAGGAGCATCGCTTGACGGTCACCCAGCCGGTGAATTGGCTTACCTTGGCGGGCTTGTCCGTGCAGGCCTGACCCACGCTGCACGGCGGTTCTTTTGCTTTGTGCGATTTCTTTGCGAACGACGGCGACGGCAAGAACGAGATCGCAACCGCCGTAGCGGCGGCCGCAAGAATAGACTTTCGGATCATGTTCATGGCTCTTTAACCCCCCTCGCGAAGGCCCTGACCATGCTGTAGCTGCCGGAACGCCTCCGCTCAGGGACGATTCTAGCATAGGGCGGGGCGGAATGACCAATGAAGAAGAGACAAATCGCGCCGCTGACGCGCCGCTCATTGAGTGCTGTAGTTGGCGATCATCCTCCTGGTCCTCGACCACCAGAATGCGCTTACTCACGCCGCTGGCTCTACTTGCCGTTCGACGATCACCGGGAGCGTGAAAGCAAAGGTCGAGCCTTGGCCGTGCTGCGACTCGACCCAAATTCGGCCGCCGTGCATGTTAAGCGGTAGCGCTAAGCCACATGCGCCAAAGCACACGTCGACGCGAACTATGCGACGCAGATGTTGGGCACCGCGACCTTCTGGAACAGGTGTGGGGAAGCGACGACCGAGGACGGATAACTTGGCAGTTTTGCTCTGAACTCGGGATGGCCGAATGCAGCCCGGTAGTGAGCGGTCGATTCCCACACTGCATAATTGAGATACGTCGGGCTTTCGCCGAGAGCGCGGTGAAGCTGGGTGGAGATGAAGCCAGGCTGGCGCTTC
>DASSXN010000201.1:0-16942 GCA_035703785.1 Xanthobacteraceae bacterium | reverse complement strand
CGGAGGCGGCGCGCGCAGCTTCCCCAGCCGGTCGCGAAGACTGGCGCCAGGTGCCGTTCGTCACTATCGATCCGCCCGATGCCAAGGATCACGACGACGCGGTCCATGCCATCCCTGATGCCGATCCGCGCAATCCCGGCGGCCATATTGTCAGCGTCGCCATCGCCGATGTGGCGCATTATGTGCGGCCCGCATCGCAGCTCGATCGCGAGGCGCAAAAGCGCGGCAACTCCGTCTATTTCCCCGACCGGGTGGTGCCGATGCTGCCCGAGCGCATCTCCAACGATTTGTGCTCGCTGCGGCCGAATGTGGATCGTCCGGCGCTGGCGGTGCGCATGGTGATCGGCGCCGACGGCCGCAAGCGCTCGCACAGCTTTCATCGCGTCTTGATCCGCTCGGCGGCACGACTGCATTACGAGCAGGCGCAGCTTGCGGTCTCAGGCCGCACCGACGAGATCACCGAACCGATCGTCGACAAGATTTTGGCACCGCTTTACGCCGCTTATCGCGCGGTGCTGCACGCTCGCAACGAGCGCGGACCGCTCGATCTGGACGTTCCGGATCGCAAAATCGTTCTCAAATCGGATGGCACCGTCGATCGCGTGATCATGCCGCAACGGCTCGAGGCACACCGCCTGATCGAGGAATTCATGATCCTCGCCAATGTCGCGGCCGCGGAGACCTGCGAGCGCGCCAAGGTGCCGCTGATCTATCGCGTCCACGACGAGCCATCGCCGGAAAAGCTCAACGCCTTGCGCGAATTTTTGGCCACCCTCGACATCTCGCTGCCGAAAGGCGGAACGCTTCGCCCCGATGGCTTCAATGGCATTTTGGCGCGGGTGAAGGGCCGCGATGTCGCACGGCTGGTCAATGAAGTGGTGTTGCGCACGCAAGCGCAGGCGGAATATTCGTCGGAGAATTTCGGCCATTTCGGGCTTAATCTGCGCCGCTACGCGCATTTCACTTCACCGATCCGCCGCTATGCCGATCTTATTGTCCATCGCGCGCTGATCCGCGCGCTCAAACTCGGGGCCGACGGCTTGCCGGACGGGACGGATACGCGCGGACTTGCCGAGATCGCGGCAAACATTTCTGCCACCGAACGCCGGGCCATGAAGGCCGAGCGCGAAACCGCCGATCGGCTGATCGCCCATTTCTTGGCCGACCGCGTCGGCGCGATCTTCGATGGGCACATTTCCGGGGTGACGCGCGCCGGACTGTTCGTCGAACTCGACGAAACCGGCGCGGACGGTTTCATTCCGGCGCGCACCATCGGCGAGGAATATTTTCGCTTTCACGAGGCTGGCCGCGCTTTTGTCGGCCGCTCGGCGACACACCGGCTCGGCGATCCCGTCATCGTCGAACTCGTCGAGGCGGCGCCGGTCGCCGGCGCGCTACGCTTTAGGCTCGTCGATCAGCACGCGGGCCGCGCTGCGGGTACGACGAAGCGGGCTGGACATCCACCGCGACACGACCCGAAACTTGGCCCGAAAGCTGGCTCGAAAGTTGACCCGAAAGCTGGCTCGAAGTCTGGGTCAAAATCTGGGCGCGGCCGGCACGGCCGCCGCTAAGCAAAGAGTGTTTTTGATGGATGACGATTTGAGCATCAGCGCCGGCGGAACCGCAGCGGACCGCGCCGAGCGGCTCACGCGCAGCATGCGCGACCAGTCGTTTCCAAATCTCAAACCGCGGGATTCCGCAACTCTGATCCTGGTCGATCGCTCCGGCAAGGTGCCGAAGGTTCTGCTGGGCCGCCGGCATGAGCGCCATCGCTTTCTGCCCGGCAAATTTGTGTTTCCTGGCGGCCGCATCGAACCCGCCGATCGCCTGATGGCGGCCGCTGCGGCGCTGAACCGGCAGCACGCCAGAAAGCTGATGCAGCGCGTGCGGCGGCCGAGTCTCGCCAAAGCGGCCGCTTTTGCACTCGCGGCGGTGCGCGAAACCTACGAAGAAACCGGAATCATGCTCGGGGTGCGCACGGACGAACCGATGCATGTCCCGTCCGGGCCGTGGCAGGCTTTTGCCAAAGCCAAGGTCGCGCCCGACCTCAGCGCCGTCCATTTTATCGCCCGCGCTATTACGCCGCCGCGGCGGCCGTTGCGGTTCGACAGCCGGTTCTTCACCGCCGATGTTTCGGCGGTCGCGCGCCGCGACGACGGCTTTGTCGGTCCCGATAAAGAACTCGTTGAGCTGGTCTGGTTGCCGATCACCCAAGCCCGAGAGCTTGATATGCCCGGAATCACCGCCGTCGTGCTCGAGGAGCTGCAGGACCGCATCGCTGCCGGGATGAGCCACGAGCATCCGGTGCCGCTCTATCGGATGCTGCACAAGCGCTTTGTCCGGGAAATTCTGTGATCGAGTCTGCCAAGCCCTGCAAAACTTCGTTCAGCAGTGCTTTCTTGACAATCGCGGCGCGCTAACTAGGTTTTCGCCCAACGCCGCAATACCGAGGATCTCATGGCCAAAAACACGACGATTAAGGTCAAGCTCGTGTCCAGCGCGGACACCGGTTTTTATTACGTGACGCGCAAGAATTCGCGCACCATGACCGATAAATTGGTCAAGAAGAAATACGATCCGGTCGCCAAGAAGCACGTCGAATTTCGCGAATCCAAGATCAAGTAAGTCCTTAATCGGCTGGTCGCTTGTCAAGACCGCTTGTAATGGGCGCTCGTAATGGCCGGACTTGCTCCGGCCATCCACGTTTTGCCCCCGACCCGATGGCCGCAAAGACGTGGACGCCCGGGCGAGAGGCGAGCAAAGCGATGCCGTTTTGTGGGGAGCACAGCCGGCTCTGGGCAGATAAAAGGTGGCCGGCCGGGAACGGTGTCATGAGGAGGCCACTCGCACCGCCCCCGTGCCGGCCGAACCCCACGGACCCAGGAGATGCGGCGGACCTGAGCATTCCGCAGGGTTATCAATGAATTCGCAAGAGTTTTTCGCGCGATTTCTTCGCGTCACCACACTCGCTGCATAGCCCCAGTAACCAGCGAGCAGGCCTACTGTGTGAGAAGGCTAAAGGAACGGCTGGCGAAATCAACCATCAAGTATCCGGTCCGGTGTCTCGTCAGCGTCAACCACAATAATTGTGATTAACCCCCGGGAATGCGGATTAGCCCGCGTTCGGCGGCGCCATTGCGCCGGCTGCGATCGCGATTACGCGTTGTCTAAGAAGCGGCGTACCGTCTCAATGAATTTGCCGACCGAGATCGGCTTGGACAAATAGGCTTCGCAGCCGCCGGCGAGGATGCGCTCCTCGTCGCCTTTCATGGCGAAGGCGGTGATGGCAACCACCGGAATGTGCCGCAACTCTTGATCGTCCTTGAGATGTTTTGTGACTTCCAGCCCCGAGACTTCCGGGAGCTGAATGTCCATCAGGATCAGATCTGGGCGGTGCTTGCGCGCTAGATCGAGCGCCTCGATGCCGTTGCGTGTCGCCAGCGTGGCATAGCCATGCGCCTCCAGGAGATCGTGGAAGAGCTTCATATTGAGCTCGTTGTCCTCCACAATCAGGACGGTTTTAGCCAACCCCGGTTTCCTTATTCGCTCTGGCGGCGCAAGCTCAGCGGTTGAAAGAATCACCGCTGCGGCAAGCACTAAGCCGCAAAGCTAGGCCCGATTTCTTGCGGAAACGCAAATAGAACCCATGCAAAAGCGGCCGCCACACTCGCGGCAAACGGCCGAAATGCTGGCAGTTCAGGCGCTTGCCTTCATAGCCGAGGACGATGGCCGGCTCAGCGGCTTCATCGCCTCGACCGGCATCGCCGTGCAATCGATCCGCGACGCCGCCCGTGAGCCCAACTTTCTCACCGGCGTGCTCGAGCATATTCTGGCTGACGAGAATCTCCTGATCGCATTTGCCGGCAGCGCCGGCCTCGATCCCGCCGAAGTGGCCCGGGCGCGCCAGGCGCTCGGCAAAGCATGGGAGCGCGATTTGCCGTAAGGAACCGCCGTGAGCACCGACGCTACCTTCTGCCGCGACTGTCTCACCGACGCGGCGCCTGTGCAGGCGCGCTGCAGTGCTTGCGGCTCGCCGCGCCTGGTCCGCCATCAAGAGCTTGAGATGCTCTCAGTTGCGCACATCGACTGCGATGCATTCTACGCAACAGTAGAGAAGCGGGACGACCCCAGCCTCGCGGCGGAGCCGGTGATCGTCGGCGGCGGCAAGCGCGGCGTCGTGGCGGCCGCCTGCTATGTGGCGCGCATCTATGGCGTGCGCTCCGCGATGCCGATGTTTCAGGCGCTGCGGCTGTGCCCGCATGCCAAAGTCATCCGTCCCAACATGGAAAAATACGCCAAAGTCGGACGCGAGGTCCGCCAAATGATGCTGGCGCTCACGCCCGCGGTCGAGCCGCTCTCGATCGATGAAGCGTTTCTCGATCTTTCCGGCACCGCGCGCCTGCACCGCATGTCACCGGCCAAGGCACTTGCGCGCTTTGCCGCCGAAGTGGAGAACAAGCTTCGCATCACGGTTTCCATTGGACTGTCCTGCAATAAGTTTCTGGCTAAGGTCGCGTCCGACCTTGACAAGCCGCGCGGCTTTGCCGTGCTCAGCGCCAAAGATGCGCCGGCTTTTCTCGCATCCAAGCCGGTGAGTTTCATTTTCGGCGTCGGCGCGGTCAGCGCAGCGCGTTATGCGCGCGACGGCTTTCATCGCATTGCGGATCTCCAGCGGGCCGGAGAAATCGAATTGATGCGGCGCTACGGCGAGGAAGGACGGCGCCTGTCCCGGCTGTCTCGCGGCATCGACGAGCGCAAGGTCGACGCGGCACGTGAAACCAAGAGCGTATCGGCGGAGACCACCTTCGAGAGCGACATCAGCGATTTTCGAACATTGGAACGCATCCTGTGGACCCTGTCGGAGGAGGTCTCGGCGCGGCTGAAACAGAAGGAACTCGCCGGCGCCACGGTGACGCTGAAGCTTAAGACGGCGGATTTCAAAATCCGCACTCGCGCGCGTTCGCTTGAAACGCTCACTCAACTTGCCGGCCGCATCTTTGCCGCCGCACGCACGCTTTTAGAGCACGAAACCGATGGCACGCAATTTCGCCTGCTCGGCGTTGGGATGAGCGCGCTTGACTCGGCCGACGCGGCCGATCCCGCCGATCTTGTCGATGGCCGCGCGGCGTTAGCGGAACACGCCGTCGATGATTTGCGCGCCCGCTTCGGCGATGCGGTCCTAGTCCGCGGCCTCGGCTTTGAATCCGCCGAGAAATAGGTTAGCGGCAGGGCTTCGTGTCCCTGATTTCGAGTGATGCGAGCTTTCCGTTGATGACGAAGTTATTGTAATCCAGCGCCAGCGCACGCGAAATCCCGTTGGCATAGAGTTCGAAGCTAATGGCATAAGCCGGCGTTTGTTCGGTGTTATCTTCCGTCTTGCCGCGCTCGAAATAACTGACGGTGACGGGCCAGCGCGGCACCGAAGCAAGCCTCGCTTCAGCGGCCGCCGCGTCGTCGTGACTGCGCTCGTCGGATTTGATCTCGTGGCCGATCACGGTGAGCGTATCGAAGACTTTGTCTCCGGTTTCCGAACCGTCATAGACCGGAAAGTTGAGAACGGACTGACCGGCGCGCGCAGCTTTGATCACACGCACCATGTGCTCGGTCGGAAATACAACGCCCTGAGCAAGACTGAGACTTTTCTGCTGCGGCTTCTCCAGGGCTACGGCCGTCTTGGTGGCCTCGCGTTCGGCGCGGCCGTCCACCGAGTCGACAAGGTTCTCGTCGACAAAATTTTGCGAAGTGAATTTGAAGCTCTTGGCGTCGGCCCCTTCCCACGTCGTTGACCGCAAATCGCTGGTGGAAACTTTGCCTTCCCCGCTGTCGAGCTCCGACACCTGCCGAAATTCGAGCGAATAGCCTTGGCAGGCGCTGCCGCCAAAATCGTAAAGAATGCGCCCGCGCACGCCGGCTAGTTGTGAATTGGCGCGCGTCGTCCCAAGCGACAGATCATAGATCGCACGGTGCGGAACCAACGCGATCGGCGCCCTTGCGCTCGCCTCCTCGCCCCGCGCGACTGATAATGAAGTGAACGCCAAGAGGCCGAGGGACAATAGAGCCGCGCGCTTCGCGAACACGTGATCCAGAACCATCATTGCGCTCACATTGCTCGTTGCCGAGATCGCCCCCTCCCCGGTGTCTCCCGCTCCTAGGTCGGCTCTTACGTCGGCTTTGCCGGCATTGTTGCGTTGCCGGCGACGATGCCCGCGAACATAGGCAGCTCACCGGCGTCCCGCAACAGCAATCGCACCGCTTGCGCGCGGTGCAGTCTTCGGACAGAAACGCTGCGCCTAATAACATTAACATTGCGGAGTTAACCATGGCCGGATCTGCCGAAAACAAGTTGCGAGAGCTTGGTGTCAGCCTGCCCAATCCGCCGGCACCGATCGCGAATTACGTACCTTTCGTGCGTACAGGCAATCTGCTGACGGTTTCCGGCCAGCTCTGCTTTGGCGGCGACGGCAAGCTTGTCGCCAAAGGGCAGCTTGGCGGCGCGGTTTCCATCGAGGACGGGCAAAAAGCGGCGCGCGCCTGCGCCGTTAATCTGCTCGCTCAGGTCAAGGTCGCGATCGGCGATCTCGACAAGGTCGTTCGCGTGGTGCGGCTCGGCGGCTTTATCAATTCGGCGGCGGGCTTCGGCGACGGGCCAAAAGTGATGAACGGCGCCTCCGACCTGATGGTTGCGGTGTTCGGCGACAAGGGCAAGCACGCGCGCTCGACGGTCGGCGTGGCGGCGCTGCCGGCCGATGCCGCAGTCGAGGTAGAAGGCGCGTTCGAGGTCTCCTGATCGGGCAGTGTTCGTGACGCCGCCGCTTGATTGGCTGACCGCGCGGCCGATCGCGCATCGCGGGCTGCACGATCCGACCCAAGGTCTGATCGAAAACACCGCCGCTGCGGTGCGCGCCGCGATCGCCGCCGGATACGGGATCGAAGTCGATGTGCAGCTCAGCGGCGACGGCGAAGCCATGGTCTATCACGACGATGCACTCGGCCGGCTTACCGAGGGCGAGGCCAGGCTCGATCGGCTCAGTGCGGCCGAACTCAAACGGGTGCCGTTCCGAAACAGCAGCGAACGGATGATGACCCTTGGCGATCTCTGTGATCTCGTCGGCGCCCGCGCGACGATTCTGATCGAGATCAAAAGCCGCTTCGACGGCGACGTGCGGCTTGCCAACCGTGTTGCCGAGGTCCTCGCCCCCTATGCCGGCCCGGCAGCGCCCATGTCGTTCGACCCATGGCAGATCAAAGCGGTGCGACACAAGGCGCGCAGCCTTGCTTGCGGGATCGTTGCGGCCAAGTACCGGCCGCATCCATATTGGGATTTGATGCCGGCTTGGATGCGTCACGGAATGGGCTATTTGCTGACGGCTTTAGTCGCGCAGCCGCAATTTGTCGCTTATGCGGCGGCGGATTTGCCTGCTCTCGCACCCGTACTCGCGCGCAGGCTTTTGCGTTTGCCGCTGCTGGCCTGGACTATTCACAGCGACGCCGAGCGCCAGCACGCGCTGCGCTCGGCTGATCAGATTATTTTCGAAGGATTCCAGCCGTGAAAGGCCGGAACAATCGAGAGCGCCGCGCATGACCGAGCTGCGTATCAGCGTTGCGGAGACAATCGACGCGGTCGACGCTGGCGAATGGGACGACTGTGCGAACCCACAGACGAGCGCCGCCGGCACAAAGGGCCAGCCTGGCGCCGGCAATGGCCGACCGGCAGCGGGTTCGAGCGCGCCGCCGGAAGCCGAACAGCGGGCTTACAATCCCTTTATTGCGCACGCCTTCTTGGCAGCCCTAGAGCAATCCAATTCGGTCGGTCCGCGTACCGGCTGGCAGCCTCGGCACGTGCTCGCACGCACCGCCGACGGCACGCTTGTCGCGGCTGCGCCGTGCTACCTCAAGAGCCACTCGCGCGGCGAATACGTGTTCGACCATGGCTGGGCCGAGGCCTATGCGCGCGCCGGCGGCAGCTATTATCCCAAACTGCAGGTCGCGGTGCCCTTCACTCCCGCAACCGGGCGGCGTCTATTGGTGCGCGACACTGCCAATTCCGAAAGTATCGCCCGCGCGCTTGCGTCCGGTCTGGTCGAGATTTGCAAGATTTGCGGCGCATCCGGCGTGCACGTGACCTTTGCACCCGAAGCGGAATTCCGCCTCCTCGGCGAGCTTGGCTATCTGCAACGCACCGACCAGCAGTTTCACTGGGAGAATCGCGGTTTTGCAAATTTCGAGGAATTCCTTGGCGCGCTCACCGCGCGCAAGCGAAAGACCATCCGCCGCGAACGCCATGATGCTCTGGCTAACGGCATCAGCGTGCATTGGCTCACCGGCAGCGATCTCACCGAGGAGATTTGGGACACGTTTTTCCAGTTCTACATGGAGACCGGTTCGCGCAAATGGGGCCGCCCGTACCTGACGCGGCCATTCTATTCACTGGTCGGTCAAAGCATACGCGAGCACATCGTGCTGATCATGGCCAAGCGCGCCGGCCGCTGGATCGCCGGCGCCATCAATTTCATCGGCACGCAATCGCTATTCGGCCGCCATTGGGGCGCGGTCGAACACCATCGCTTCCTGCATTTCGAGCTCTGCTACTATCAGGCCATCGAATACGCCATCGCCCACAAATTAGCGCGCGTCGAAGCCGGAGCGCAGGGCGAGCACAAGATCGCCCGCGGTTATCTCCCCACTACGACTTATTCAGCGCATTACATCGCCGACCCCGCCTTGCGGCGTGCCATCGCCGATTACCTGGCGCGCGAGCGCGCCTATGTCGCCGCCGCAGGCACCGAACTTGCTACATTCGCGCCGTTCCGCAAGAATTTCGTCGTCGAACCCGATTGATCGCGCCGCTCGTGGGGCGCAGCGATTTACCGGCCGATGTTGAAACGCTGCCGACTGCTTGGAGAGCGCAATGGCAAACTATGATCCAAACAACATCTTCGCCAAAATCCTTCGCGGCGAATTGCCGGCTTATAAGGTGTTCGAGGACGATAAAGTCTTCGCGTTCCTCGACATCATGCCGCGGGCTCCAGGGCATACGCTGGTCATCCCCAAGAATCCGTCCCGCACCATTATCGACATTGCGCCGGATGATCTTGCGTATGTGATGAAAGCCACGCAGCGGATTGCACGCGCAGCGCTGAAGGTTTTTGCGGCTGACGGCATTACCATCCAACAGTTCAACGAGCCGGCAGGCGGTCAAGTCGTCTTCCACGTGCACGTCCACATGATTCCGCGCCAGGACGGCGTGCCGTTAAAACCGCCCTTGAGCTTCAAGGAAGAGCCGGCGGTGCTTGCCGAGCACGCGGCGCGGCTCGCCGCTGCATTGAAAGAATGAGCGAGGTCCTCAGCCGTCGCGGCCGCGCGAGACGCGTTCGATTTCGGCGCGAACCAAGCGCTCCACCAGTCCCGGCAGGTTATCGTCCAGCCAAACCTTAAGCATTGGCCGCAGCATTTCACGGACCAGATCCTCTAGCGTCCGCGCGTTGTGAACCAGAACGGTTTGCGCAAGCGCGTTGAAAGCCGAATCGACCGCCGCGCTGGTTGCGCTAGACATCAGTCCGCCGCGCTCATCGTCGTGTGCACCGCTGCTTTGAGTGCCCGACATCACCTCATTGGCAACGGCATGGTCAATCGACGCAGGCGGCGACGGCGCCGGACCTGAATCGACGGCGGGCGCAGCAGATCGGGACGCGGACGACGCCATCGGTTCGGTCAAATCGAGGACCGTGGAGGACCGGGCCGCTCTGGCGGTTCCGGAAAGCGCGCCAACGCTTGGGGCAGGCGAATCCGGTAGCGGCGGGGAATAGGAATTTCCCATCGCCCGCGCGGCCCCCAGCGATGAGGCGGCAGCATCGGGATTAAGCTCGACGCCTGCGGCTTCCGCCGCATGCGGCGCCGACTTCTCCGAATCGTCTTCAGCGATAATACGGCGAATCGAAGCGAGTATTTCCTCCATCGATGGTTCTTGAGATTTGGCCGCCTGCGCCATGCCGCTCCTCGCTTAACTCACAGTAGCTGCGCCACGCGGCGCGAACCTGTTGCTCCGCTTCGCCGAATCACGCAGCCGGCACTCTGCAACGTTGCCGCCAGCGCGGTCATTGCGCAAGCCGACGGCGTGACCGCCGCTATCAGAAAAGCCGCCGAATATCCGCCGCCTATCGGCCGTCCGGTGTCCGGACGCCAATCCAGGCGTCCCGGACCTGCTGATAGTGCACCTGCGGATCGTAGATCATGACATTCAGTCCCAATCGCTGCATCGACAGTCCACCGACTGCCGCCAGCAGCGCGTAAGAAGCGACGACGCGATCATGCTGCGCGGTCACCAGAGCCACGCGCGCATTCACCAGTTCCTGCTGCGCATTGAGGACGTCGAGCGTGGTTCGCTGCCCGACCCGCGCCTCTTCGCGGACACCATTGAGCGCAATTTCGGCGGCGTTTACCTGCGCGGTGGTTGCCTCGATCTGCGCCTTGGCGGCGTCCAATTGTCCCCAGCTCTGCACCACCGTAGCCCGGGCCTGATCGCGGTTGACGTCCAGATTGAGGCGTTGCTGGCCAAGCGTTTCCTTGTTTTGGCGAATGGCGGAATATTCAGCGCCGCCCTGATAAATCGGGACCGTGAGTTGTCCCAGAATGGAGACGTTCGTCTGCCTGAGACTTTGCGGTTGCGTGTCGTAGCTCTGCGTGTAGGCAGCCGTGAGCCCAAGATTGGGATAAAGCGCGCCTTCGCTGATTTTCACCGCGAGCTCGGCAACGTCGACGCCGTACATCGAGGCCAGTACCGAGGGGCTCTGCGTCTCGCCTTCGGTAATCGCTCGCGGCAGCGTCGCGGGCGACAGCCGATCGACCGGCGTACCGGGATCGAGACGGCCAGGATTGACGCCGATTACTCGGCGGTAGTTCGCTTGTGACGTCACGTAGTTCGATTGCGCGCCTAACAGCGACGATCGCCCCGCGGCGAGGCGCGATTCTGCCTGTGCGACGTCGGTGCGCGTCACTTCGCCGACATTAAAGCGGTCACGCGTTTGTTTGAGTTGCTCGGTGAGCACTTCGACGTTGCGGCGATTAAGATCCAGGATCGCCTGGTCGCGCAGCAAATTCATGTAAGCAGTAGCGGCGTCGAGAAGGACTTGCTGCTCGGTGACGCGCAATGTCTCGCGCGCGCCCATCACCTGGCTTTCCGCCTGACGCGTGCGATTGGCGGTTTGAAATCCATTGAACAAGGTTTGCGTCGCGGTGGCGCCGAATTGCCGCGTACCGAGATCTTCGCCAATGCTGCTGTAGACGGGTTGGTTCGGAAACACTTGTTGGTTGACGGTTTTGTTGAGCTCGCGAAAATAATTGAAGCCGGCTGCTGCAGTGACACTCAGTTTCGGCCGATAACCTGATAGCGCCTGCGGCACATTCTCGTCAGCCGCGCGCAGCGCCGCGCGTTGTGCATTGAGCGATGGATTATTTTGGTAGGCCTGAAGGATCGCCCACTCGAGCGTATCGGCCGACGCCGTCGCGCAACAGCCAACGGCGGCGTAGGCCGCTCCAGCAACCGCCAGCAGCCGAATATTCTCGCGCAGTCCCCGTCCCCGCATGACGTAGATACTGCTCCTCAGCCTCTTCCGCCTGCCTCAAGATGAGAGGCGTTCACCGGACAACCGTGCCCAGTCCCGGCGAAACGCACTAGCAGAAGCCCGTTGCGCAGCTTAAGCTACTGTTAGAGAAGCCGAAACCCCAGATGTGGGGATCGGCTGCAGAATCATGGCTATTGGCACTTCTCTGCCACAGGTGCGCCCAAAAGCCGAGCGGGCCCAAGGGCACTCCATGGTGCGCACCATGCTGCGCACCATGGCAGGAGGCGCTCAATCCGTAGCGGTTTTTGGTATCTACCGCGTGCCGAAAGCCTAGAAGACGAAGGCCGGCGGTGCTGCAAAACCCGGCAGCAGCGGCGCGGCGGCGTCGAAGATCGGCCGCCCAACCAAGTGTCCTTCGATCTGCCGATAAATCATCGCTTTCGCCGCTGGGCCTCGGCCGAAAATAGCCGCAAGCCGTCCGTTCGGCTTTAATTGGCGCCCGAGTGCGTCGGGTGCGACCTCGATCGCTCCATCCAGCAGAATCAGGTCATAGGGCGCCGCCGCCGGCCAGCCGGCTGCGAGCGGTCCCCTGACCACGGTGACCTGCCCGGCGCCGGCTTTGGCAAGCGCGGCCTCGGCCTGCCGCGCCAAATCCGGGTCTTCCTCGAGCGCCACGACCGCAGCACCCATATGCGCCAAAACCGCCGCGCAATAGCCGGTGCCACAGCCAATATCGAGCACTTGGTCGGCC
Organism: Xanthobacteraceae bacterium; assembly: GCA_035703785.1. Taxonomy (GTDB): domain Bacteria; phylum Pseudomonadota; class Alphaproteobacteria; order Rhizobiales; family Xanthobacteraceae; genus BOG-931. Next base: position 4,630 of record DASSXN010000201.1, on the reverse strand, counting down.
GGGCGCACGTCAGCCCCTTGAATGAGTTTTCCCAGAACGATCGGCCGCAGCAGCGCCCGGCCCTGACCGAGGCTTACGCCGCCATCGCTGTAGGCCTGGGTGGCCAGTGACGGCGGCACGAACAGTTCGCGCGGCACCGCCCGCATGGCGGCGATCAGGCTCGGATTGGTGACATCGGCAGTGCGAATCTGCCCGTCCACCATATGGCGGCGCGCCGCGGCGGCATCGAACATGCGTGAAGTCCCAGATTGCGGGATCGGGTTGTGCGATACACCCCGGCAAAACGCAAGCGGGTTGCTAGTCAACGATCGAGGCGAGGAAGGCATTGCCTAACGGATTAGGTGCGATTACCCATGCCGGCACGGCCACGTGGCGGAGTGGTTACGCAGCGGTCTGCAAAACCGCGTACCCCGGTTCAATTCCGGGCGTGGCCTCCAGCACTTAGCCGAATCGACCAAGTCCGAGTCAGCGAAATGTCAGTAAAGGAGCCCGTGGGTGCGGTCTCGACCTACCCGCTGGTCAGGATAGCACCCAACTCAGAAAACGCATGGGCGAGGCCGGGAGGCAACACACGATGGCTTCGACTCGTGCTAAGAGCGCTTTACGGGGGTTCCAAAAAGGGACGCGGCTGTGACGATCGCCGCCTGCTATGTGACGCCGGAAGGCGTGGTGCTGGGCGCTGACAGCACGGCATCAGCGATGCTTCCTGGCGGTTTCCACTATTTCAATTATTCGCAAAAGGTCTTTGAAGTGGGAGCTCCTGGCACCGGAACCCTAGGCATTGCAGTCTGGGGCCTAGGAGTTCTCGGCCAGCGCAGCCATAGGACATTGGTCGCACTGTTCGATGATGACCTGAAATCGAACCCGCCAGCTGACATGCCTCAGGTCGCGAACAGATGGACAGATTTGGTGTGGGCGGAATACGCTCCGTTAACAACCCGCTGCCAAACGTTGAATGCGAAACAAGCTTTCGACCCTAATGCCAATCCTCCGAATCCTGCGGCGCGCACGCAAGCCGAAGAACAAGAGTTTGAACAGCTGAAGCATGGACTGGTACTTGGTTATCATCTCGCAGGACATCTTTTGCCTGAGCGTGTTCCCCAAGCGTTCAGCGTTGGCTTAGATCCACTAGCTGCAAAGCCAACGCCCACTGCCGTTCCTCTCTGGAACTTTGCTGGCGCGCCAAACATGATCCAAAGGCTTATTCTCGGCTTTGACCAAGGCGTCAGGACCGATATTTTGAAATCTGGTAAATGGAACGGAACCCCCGCCGAGCTCGATCAATTGCTCGGACAACACCAACTCGCAACGCCACACTTGCCTATACGGGACGCCATCGATTTCGTGCACGCTTGCATAGCAAGCACAATCAAGGCAATGAAGTTTTCGACTTTTGCCCAAATCTGCGGCGGTCCTATTGAAATTGCGGTCATCACGACCGATCGTCGATTCCGTTGGGTACGTCACAAAGAATGGGACGCAGCGATCGCTGAGGGAGCACCAACATGAAGCGAAAATCTGTGCCGAAGGGAAAACGCATTTCGCATCCACCTTCGCTTCCGGAATCGGAATATCAGTCTCCCGATTGGCTTACCAAAATGCGCGATTATTACGGGCAAACTGGTCTGTATCGCGCACGCGACTTAAATCGCGTTCTCGGTGATCCCCGAGATCAAGTGGTTGGGAAACCGGCAGACGGTTTGCTCGTCGCCTGCGGTATTCATAAACGATAAATATTGTCCGCTCGCCGCCGTTCTGAGATTTCAGCCCCGCCCGCGACCTGAAAACAGGAGCAACGCGGGCGAGGCCTTTTTCAGCGCGGCAAACCATCGGAGGCGGACCGCGCCGACGCGATGCTTCGGTTCGTCATACCCTTGCGGCGGTTGAAGCCCTTGGCCCGATGTTCGATTTGCCGCACCCCCTAGTGAAGCGGCCTGCGTGTGCCGATCTTCCAGAATAGGTAAGCCCGCCAAGTAAGGCCTCGCGACGGGCCGCGCCAGTGGCCCTGGACCGCTCGACTCCCCAGCCCCAACGGCAGTTCGGGGCCACACTCTAAGTGTGGTGCGCCTGAAATGCTCGCGCCCTCGGAACCCGGATCAAAGCCTCCGCGACGCAGACCGCTCCGGCAGACGTTACCGGCCGCAGCCGTGGTGATCGGCGGCGCTGTGATCGGTGCCTTCATCCTCTACTTTGTCACAGAGGCGTTGTTCCTGGTCGCGCATCAAGTGCCGTGAACCCATCGCGATACTGCCACTTGAATGCCTATGCTCACCGAACGAGAAGAGCTAATCCGGGACATCGATGGTCTAAAGGAAAGGATCCGCTTGGCTTGGATGGATATGGTGTCCAAACCAATGACAGCCGCGGAACGCCAGGAATTGGCCCAAAGCCTCGATACGCTCATTAAAGACCTAAATAGTCTGCGGACGAAATTGGATCAGCTACCGAAGGCCCAAGCGTAGCTTTGCAGCGCCCGCGCGGTCACGCGCGAGGCCGAAGAGGATTCGGGCCGTTAAAATGGGTGCGGCTTGCGAGTAAAGCTGGAGGCTAATCCCAGATATTCAGTAAATCCTCTTCCTCTCCGGCGAGGTGTGATTGCGTTCCATCTGTTGCCACAGCTTGAACAGACGCCGTGTCTGCCACAGTGATCGCCATCGGCGCTGGTGCCAAAAGCCAACCGATCAGAAAGCCGAGGTAACCGAAAATACGCATGGTGTGTCTTCCCCATCCCGGCAGAAGTTAAACGCGGAAATAGTGACCCCATTGTGAACATTTCCTCACGGCGTAAAAAAGCGCGCTATGCCCGCTCGCCGCTTCCCGCCCCCTTGGTCTGTCGAAGTAACGCCGAACTGTTTCATCGTGCGTGACGCCAACGGTCAAGCGCTGAGCTACACAGCACCATCCATTCGAAGGAGCTAAAACATGACCGCGTTACAAGGCTGGATCGTGATCGGTCTGCTGGTGTTAATCGTGCTTGGAATAGTCGGCATAGGTGCAGAGATAGAAAGCCTGCCGTGGCTATGGCGTACCTACAATCCATAACCATGCTGGTCATCTGCGCTGGTTCCGCCACACATCATGCCCGCCCGCCGCCTTCCGCCGCCCTGGTCTGTTGAAGAGCAAGAGGCCTGCTTCATCGTGCGCGACCAAAACGACCAGCAGCTCGCCTATGTCTATTTCGAGGATGAGCCGGGCCGGCGTTCAGCCGCCAAGCTGCTTAGCAAGGATGAGGCGCGAAGGATCGCGGTCAATATCAGCAGGCTGCCCGAGATATTGCGGAGGCCGTAGCTACTGCGGCCAATCGCAGTAATGGTAAGCGTGAGTGCAATATACCCAAGTGACAGCGTTCTGATCCGCGCTTCCAGCTCGCTCTAGAACGTCGTCCGAAACATCGAAGGTAAGAATTTCCTCGTCAGCTTCGGCTTGGCTCGTCATCCCTTTATTCATGGCAGCCCCCAATGATGCTTGCGTCAACTCACGCCTATACAAATAAATCATTCAATCCTATGCGCTGTGACCAACGGCACACTATGAACGCTGGTGAAAGGGAAAGAGTGAAGAATGGCTTTTAAAGCAAGCGACCATGTTCGACTGAAATCTGGTGGTGCAGAAATGATTGTGACAAGGATCGAACAAATAGGGAAACTCACCGTGGTTTATTGTGTGTGGATTGATGAAGGTCATGAAGTTCAGCGCGCGCCGTTTCCTGCGGATGCTTTGGAACCTGTAAAATCAAAACAACCCGCTCGGCAGCAACCTCACCAAGAATGAAATGCGGCGGATCGCGCTCAACGTGGCGAAGATGCCGGAGCTTTTGCGGAAGCCGTAATCAGATCAGTGGAATTGATAGTTCAGCCCGACGATGTCCGCTTTACCCTCAAAAGCGGACATTCGGCAGCGCGATAGTAATGTCCGCTTTGTGCCAGAAGCGGACATCGGCAGGGCGACATGCGCCTGCAGCTTGATGTAGGCTGCCCGGCAATTTCAAATTGGAGCACTCTATGAAGGCACGGTATATTTTACTCGTTGCAGCGGGAATGTATCTCCCGACTTTTGCGATGGCGCAAGTTTCGGTAGAGACACTGCGGACCTGTCTTGACATTGAAGATCAAACCAAGGAACGCCTGGACTGCTATGATGATAAGATAAAGCCAGCACCGAAACAGATTTCCGCTCCAGCCAAGACAGTTCAAGATTGTCGCCTTGTAAAGGAAGAGGACGAGCGTCTTAATTGTTTTAATCGGTTTGTGAATCCTCCACCGAAAAAGAATACAGCCCAACAAAAACTCAAAAAACCCGCGGCCGGCACGACGGCGCCGGGTCCGGCGAAGCAATAGCCTAACTTTTAAGCCCCAATCGGCTGCTCGCCTTCCGTTTGGGGTCAATAAGCGACGTAGCGGCGTGCTGACCTATGTCCGCTTTGCCGCCGAAGGAGGACATGGTTCAGCACGATCGTGATGTCTGCTTTGCGGAATAATGATGTTGCGCTTCGCCTCGACTAAGGCCGCCTATGACAAGTTCAGGCGGCCGATGGAATACGCCAAGACGGACTGGCGGTGACGCCGCGCCTCATCGCGCAGCTTGGCCCCCCGAGCAGCGGAAGAACCTTCGTAGTTGCATTACGAAAATT
>DASSXN010000106.1:0-39239 GCA_035703785.1 Xanthobacteraceae bacterium | reverse complement strand
AGACCTTCGGTCACCTGGACGCCCATCTGGACGATCCGTTCGGCCTTCGACATCGTGAGCGCCTGCGCGTCGGTATTGGCGACGACAAAATCGACGCCCTGCAGGCCAGCGGTGATCATATTGTTCACCGCGTTGCCGCCCGCGCCGCCGACTCCGAATACGGTGATGCGGGGTTTAAGCTCGCGAATATCCGGGATGTTCAGATTGATGGTCATGATTGCCTCTTTTGTCTCGCGCGGGCGTGCTCCACGCCCGGGCCCGTCCGGTCCGCCACCGGTCGCTGAGATTTTCGAGCTTCGCTTCTGAGGGCCATCAGAAACTCTCGCGAAGCCATCGTCCGACGCGAGCGAAATACCCGCCCGTGCCGGTCATGAGTTGCCGCTTACGCCGCGATTCGAAATGTTCGAGATGCGCCGCTTGCGGGTAGACAAGTAAGCCCGCTGCGACCGCAAAGGCCGGGCCCTTAGCCGCATCCGGAGCGCCAGCGATGCCGAGCGGACGTCCGAGCCGCACCGGGCGTCCGATCAATCGAGCCGCCAATTCCGGCAACCCGTTGAGTTGGCTGGCGCCGCCAGTCAGGACCACATGTCCCCGGCGATCGGTCGCGATCGAACATGCGGCCAAGCGGTCGCGCACCATTTCGAGGATTTCCTCGACGCGTGGCTTGATGATGCTCACCAGAGTTGCGCGCGACACGAATTGAGCCGGTTCGCGCTCATCCTCTTCCAGCGGCGGGACCGTGATCATGTCACGTTCGTCCGATGCTCCGCTAAGCACAGTGCCATAAAGCGTTTTGATTCGCTCGGCGTCGGCAATCCGGGCGTTCAGTCCGCGCGCCAGGTCCATGGTGACGTGATGGCCACCGAGCGCGAAGCCGTCGATGTGAATGAGCCGCCCGGCCTGGAATGCGGCAATCGTGGTGGTGCCGGCACCCATATCGACCACGGCCGCGCCCAAATCGGCCTCGTCGTCGGCAAGGACCGCGAGCCCTGCAACATAGGGCGAGGCGGCCATGGCCTCGACGTCGAGATGACAACGCTCGACGGCGAGCATCAAATTGCGGGCGGTGGCGACATCGGTGGTCGCCACATGCATATCGACCCCGAACCGGCTACCGAGCATTCCACGCGGATCGCGGACGCTGTTTACGCCATCGATTGAATAGCCGACCGGCAGTGAGTGGAGCACCGCACGGCCGTCGCGCAGCGAATGCCGGCTGCCGGCCGCTAAAACCCGCCCGATATCGTTCTCTGACACTGTGGAGCCCAGGATCTCAATCTCTGCCGTGAAAAGTTCGCTTGACGGCCGCCCCGCCGATATCGACAGCACCACAGATTCGATTTCGACCGAGGCCATTCGTTCGGCGGCATCCACGGCGCGCCGGATCGCATCCTCCGCCTGCACCAAGTTGACGACGGTGCCGGCCTTGGTCCCGCGCGCAAGGGTGTGGCCGAAACCGATCACCTCGACGGAATGGCTGCGCCGGGTCAAAACTTGTTGCGGGCCATGCGGACGAAGCCGGCCGATCAGGCAAACGACTTTGCTCGAGCCGACGTCGAGCGCGGCGACCACCATGCTTCGGCGGGCCGAAATCGGCCTCATCTTCGGCGTCGCGCCGTGACCGAGCGTGTTCATGCGTCGCCGCCTTTTTTCTTTTTTGCATTGGCTTTGAACGCATCCTCGCGCACCTGCGTCGCTGCATCCGACAAGCGCACCGTCACTCGGTCGGGCAGGCGCAGATCGATGCTTGTGATGTCGCGCGACAGCAGCTTTTTGTCATGGTCCAGTTTGACCAGGCGATCGAGCGCGGCTTGCAGATCGCTATCCGGCAGGCGGACATCCATGCCGTTGGTCAGTCGCAAGTTCCAGCGCCGCTCGGCGACAAGCACCGAGGCGCGAAGCGCAGAGCGAATTTCCGGGTAGCGATCAAGAAGGCCGATAAAGTCCTTGGCCCGGCGCTCGGCGCCGCTGCCGACCACCAGCGGCAGCCCGCGATAACGGTCCCCGACAAAAGGCTGGAGCACCGTGCCGTCGTCGGCAATGACATTGACTTGGCCATTTCGCTGCCACAGCGCGAAAGCCCGACGTTCGGTAATCGTGATCAGCAGGCGATCCGGATAGAGTTTGAGGACGGCGGCATCGGCGATCCAGGGGTCTGCCAATAGCCGGGCGCGCGCAGTTTCGGCATCGAAGAACAACAGCGATGACCGGCCGGTCACGCCGGCCAGAGCGAGCGCCTGCTCGCGGCCGACCTGACTGCCGCCGCTCACCGAGACCGCAGCAATGCCAAAACCGAGCGCATTCGCGGCATTGTCGCGTGCAGCTTTCAGCCAATCGGTGGCGGCGGCCACATGTCCGCCGACGATAGCGCCATAGGACAGCGTCGCGCCGAGTAGCAGCAGCGATCCGGCGACGCCGGCGCCTTGGGGAATTTGGGCTAGTCGGGCGGCCAACCGCTGGGCACGGCGACCACCGATGAAAAAGCCAAAACTGGCGTTTGCCGGTTCCTGATCGGCTTCCACGCGCGCGCAATCCGGCTCGTCAACCGGCGCGCCGAACCATCTTGTCGCTGATTGCCCCGACCGCTTCAGCGGTTGGTCGAGGCGTCCTCCACCATCCATTGCACCAGCTCATCGAACGTGATGCCCGCATAGGCAGCCAGTTCAGGCACGAGCGAGGTCTCGGTCATGCCGGGTTGGGTATTGACCTCAAGGCAGACCAGCTTTCCCGTCCCCCGATCGTCGTAGCGAAAGTCCGCGCGGCTGACCCCACGGCAGCCGAGCGCGTTATGCGCAGCTAGAGCCAGTCTTCGGACCTCCTGGTAAACATTTGGTAAAATTGGCGCCGGCAGCAGGTGCTTGGACCCGCCGGCGGCATATTTGGCCTCGTAGTCGTAAAAGCGCGTCGCTGAAACGATTTCGATGACATCAAGCGCGCGGTCGCCGAGCACTGCACAGGTCAGCTCCTTGCCGGGGATGTAGCGCTCAACCATGACCGTATCGCCGAACGGCCAGTCGTCCCGGTACAGCTCCTGCGGCGGGTGCGGGTGCTGTTCGGTGACGATGAAGACGCCGACGCTCGAGCCTTCGGCGATCGGCTTCACCACATAAGGCGGGGGCATGAGGTGCGCTTTGGCCGCCTCGAAGCGCGACACCACGCGATCTTCCGCGACCGGAACGCCGGCCGCCTTAAACAGCGTTTTGGCGAAGTTTTTCTGCATGGCAACGGCAGACGCCAGCACGCCGGAATGGCTGTAAGGAATGCCAAGAATTTCCAGGACGCCCTGCAACGTGCCGTCCTCGCCGGGGCGGCCGTGGAGCACGTTAAGCGCCACGTCGGGCTTGGCCGCGGTCAGCGCGGCGGCGATCTCGGGCGTGACGTCGAGCGAGCTGACGCGGTAGCCGCGCCGCACCAGCGCCTCGGCGCAAGCCTTGCCGGAACGCAGCGATACCTCGCGCTCGGCCGACCATCCCCCCATTAAAACCGCGACGTGCTTGGCCATAACTGCGCTCAGCCGCTGATTCGCAGGGACACCAATAGAATCGACAAATGGCGAAACGTCGAGCGTTTCCGCTCATGGGAAACGAAATACCGTCAATCGTTTACCGCGACCCTGCGCTTCCAAATTGACCGTGCTGCCCTGCTCTGTCAGGCTTCCTTCAGGTCGTCGGCAACCACCCCTTAGCCGCTTAGCTGGCCAAGCGTTGCCCTGTCTTGTTCCGGCTCATGCCGGGCTGATGGGGTATCGGTCATGGGCGACCTCGATTTCTTCAGCATCCTGATCTTCATCGCGGGCGGCTTCGCCGCATCCGCCATCACCGCGCTGGCCGGCTTTGCATTTGGAATTATCGCAGCCGGTCCGTGGCTCCACGCGCTGACGCCGTCGCAAACAACAGCGCTGATTGTCGCCTATGGCCTTTTGGTCCAAGGCTATTCGGTGTGGAAGTTGCGCGCGGCGATCAAAATCGGGCGACTACTTCCATTTCTCATCGGCGGCGCCATCGGTACGCCGCTCGGCGTTCAGTTGCTAAGCTGGGTAAGCGCGACGCATTTACGCCTTGGCGTGGGCGCGGTCCTGATCGCCCACGGCGCCTATGGTCTGCTCCGTCCGAATTTGCCGAGTTTTGCCGGCGTCAGCCGATTCGTCGACGCTCTTGCTGGCTTATTGGGCGGTGTGCTCGGCGGTGCCACTGGACTCGCCGGAATTGTGGTCATGATCTGGTCCGGGCTGCGCGGATGGTCCAAGGATGAGCAGCGCGCCGTGTTCCAGCCGGCGGGCGTTGCCAACTTCGCGATGATCGCGCTTTGGATCGGCGGTGTCGGAATGCTGGGCCGCGACACGATAATCCTGTTCGCGATCGGGTTACCGGCGATTCTCGCAGGCCTGTGGCTTGGTTTTGCGCTCTATAGACGAGTCGATGAGACCGGCTTCCGGAAGATCGTTCTGATCCTGTTGCTGATTTCCGGAGCAACACTGTTTTTTTGATCGCGCGATCAAGCTTGCGAACGAAAGATCAGGCTGCGCATCAGCTTCGCGCCAACGTTTCCTCCGGCGGCTTGATATGGCGGAACGAGACTAGCAATGCGGCGTCGTAAATAATTTTGAGGGCACCACAGATCATCAAAGGGGCGCCGAGAAACGGGCCGCCGAGCAAAACGCCGGCAAGAGCCGGGCTCAGCGACGATGCGAGGCTTCGCGGGACCGCGGTGACACTGGCCGCGGCCGGCCGCTCCGGCGGGGTGACGACCGCCATGACGTAAGAGCTCCGCGTCGGCACATCCATTTGCGACAGCGCCGAGCGCAGCAGCAAAAAGCCGAGCGCGGCGGTCAGGTTCGGCGACAGGGCAGCGAGGATGAGAAAGAGGCTCGAGGGGATATGAGTGAACACCATGGTGTTCACTAATCCGATTCGCCTCGCGATTATGGCCGCCAGCGGATAAGAGAAGGCGCTGAGCACGCCTGACCAGAAAAAGAACAGGCTGGCGGCTGCGAGCGACATGTCGAAGCGCTTGAACAGCCAGACTGCGAGCAGCGACTGGACGACAAATCCGCCGGCAAATGCATCAACGCTGAACAGAGCGGCGAGCTTGTAGACGACGCTGCGCGAGACATTTAACGGCGCTGCGGCGGATCTGTGCTCGACATTGCCGCGCGGCAAACAATAGTAGATTGCCGCACTGACAAGGCCCAGAACCGCGTAGGCATAGAACATCGTGCGCAGCGCGGAGAGCTCGTTGATGCCGATGCGCGTCAACAGCTGCGGTACGGCCGCGGCCAAGGCGCCGGCGGCCATCGACAAGGCTCCGATCAAGCTATAGCGCGCGAATATCCGCGTGCGGTCGTGATCGACGGCGCCTTGTGCCAGCGCCGCATGCTCGATCGGTATCAAGACGCCGATGTCGCCGGTCGATGGGTTCACAGTGCCGAAAAAAGCCACTGCGATGAGCAGCCCGATCTGCTCGAAGGCAGGGAAGGCAACACCGGTTGCGATCATCAAGACCGCGCCGGCGATCAACAAACGACGAAGATCGTGACGCGGCGCAACGAGTCCGATGGCTAGCGTCAGAACAGCGGTGCCGAGTAGAGCCGCCGCGGCGACCAATCCGATCTGCGCGGGATCGAATCCGATCTTTGCCAAATAGACCGGAAGCACGATGGTGGCAAAGCCATCGCCGAAGCCGCGCAATGCGCGCGCGCTATAGAGGAGCAAGAAGCTGGAACGCGATTTCAGCGTATTGCCTTCATGTTGATGATCGCTTTGTAAGGCGGCTCGCGGCCGCTAAAGCGAAATGATTTAGGTTGATTCGGCATTTCGCTTTAGCTTGTTGTTTGAGCATGATCTTTTCCGACCTGGCTTCGCCCGCCGAAGCATAAACAGGCACGACTAACGGCAGCCCAGGCTTCACGCAGGCGGGAAACCGGCGTCCACTTTTCGAGATCATGCTTTAGTCCGATTGGTTTCATGATCCGGCTTCAGCTTTTGGCATTCGCCATTTTGTCGAGTGCGGCGCGCAAACCTTTCGCGAGTTTGATTGCGTCGTCGTTTGCCCAAAAGTGCATGAAGTAAAGGCGCGGCTGTTCATCGAGCATGTGGCTGTGCAAGGCGGTCACCTCGATGCCATTGGCGCGCAGCGCCCTGATGACCGGATTGACCTCGTCCGCGGTCATCACAAAGTCGCCAGTGATGGCGGCTTTGCCGCCGCCGGTCGGTTGAAAACCGATTCCGGTCGCTACGCCTAATGGGCCGGCCGGCGCGAGCGTCATTCCGTTCTCGGTGACGGCATCGCGCCGCGCTACGGCAAATTGATACACGCCGCCATTGGCTTGGCCTTTGATGCCGATGGTCTGATCAAGTTGCGCAGTGTCGAGGTCGATAGCCGGCGGAGCCGCGGGCGGCGAGGGCGGCGCGAGCGGGGTCTTGCTTTCGGCCAAAGCCGCGCGAATCGCGGTCGCCATTTTCGCCGGATCGCCGTGGCCACCGACATGCATGTAAAACGTTGCTGGATTCGCGCGCAAAAGATGATTGTGGACCGCGGTGATATCGAGGCCGCTCTCGACGAATTTGGTCATGACAGGCTTGATTTCAGTTTCGAGGAGGACGAGATCGCCCATCACCATCGCCTGACCGCTCATGGCGCCACCGCTCATGCCCTTGAACGCAACCCAGCCGCCAAGCGCAAGCGCTGGCTTAATGCTCACGCCGTCGAGCGTCACGCTGAGATCGCTGCGGGGAAAGCCGTAGCGATGAACGTCACCGGAGACTACGGCGGGCTTTCTGCCGATCGCCTCATCGACTTTCTGCCAGTCAATTTCCTGGCTTCGCGCTGCCGTTGCCGCAATTAAGCCGGCACCAATGAAAAGCACAGAAACGAGTCGCATCATTTTCTCCCTATCGATCCTTTGAACGCCCCTCACGCCATTCAATTCGAACAGGACTGGGTGATCTGGCCGCTTATTCCCGCAACGCCTCATGCGTGGCTCGTATTCTTTCTGTAACGATCGGTCCGCAAGATCCGATCACGCAATGGCGCCTGCAAGATAAAGAATAACTCCGGCGGCGCAGCACGCCGCGAGCGTCGGGATCATCCCGATTTTGAAACGGAAGATGGCGATCGCGGCCGTCAGAGAGAGTGCGAGCGCCAACGGATCAACACTACTGAAAACCGGAGCATCAAATGACAGGGGAAAGATGCGAACGGGTACGGTCGCCCTGAACACGCTATGGATTGCGAACCAGGTCGCCAAGTTGAGAACAACGCCGACGACCGCGGCGGTAATCGCGGACAGCGCGCCGTTTAGGGCGTTGTTACCCCGTAACACTTCGACAAACGGTGCACCCAGGAAAATCCAAAGAAAGCATGGAATGAAGGTGACCCATGTTGCCAGCAGCCCGCCTAGTGTCGCCGCGACCAATGGCGATAACGAACCGGGATCGCGGTACGCAGCCATGAAGCCCACGAACTGTAGAACCATGATCAGCGGTCCCGGCGTTGTCTCGGCCATGCCGAGGCCATCCAGCATTTCGCCGGGCTTGAGCCAGCCATATTGCTCGACCGCTCCCTGTGCGACGTATGCCAGCACAGCATAGGCGCCGCCGAAGGTGACGACGGCCATCTTGCTGAAGAAAACAGCGATCTCGCTGAAAACATTGCGGTTGCCGAGCGTTGCCAACAGTGCGATCACCGGAATGAGCCAAAGCGCCAGCCAGACCGCGGACACCGACGAGGCGCGCGCGACGCTGGGGCGCGCGTGCTCCGGGAGCGCATCGCCCAGCAGACTTTTGGCCTCGCCGTGTTTGTCCGCGCCTTTGCCGTGTCCGCCGTGGCTTTTGAAAACCTCGGCCCCGCTCGCGGTGCCTAAAAAGCCAATCGCCGCCGCACCGAGAATGATGACGGGGAACGGGATATTGAAAAAGAAAATGCCGATGAATGCCGCCGCCGCCAGCAATCGGACCGCGTTGTTTTTCAGCGCACGCTTGCCAATGCGCACGACGGCTTCGACAACAATTGCCAATACCGCCGCTTTCAATCCGAAGAACAAGGCGACCACAACGGGCACCTTGCCGTAGATCGCGTAGATGTAGCTGAGCGCCATAATCGAGATGATGCCGGGCACTACGAAGAGGCTGCCCGCAACGATCCCGCCAAGCGTCCGATGCATGAGCCAGCCGATATAGACTGCGAGCTGCTTTGCTTCGGGGCCGGGCAGCAGCATGCAATAGTTGAGCGCGTAAAGAAATCTGCTCTCCGAAATCCAGTGTTTTTCATCGACGATGATGCGATGCATCACCGCGATCTGCGCTGTCGGTCCGCCGAAGCTTAAGAGCGCCACGCGCGTCCAGACGCGCAATGCTTCGGCGAAGGATACGCCGTGTGCCGGCGTAGATTTGATGTTCGCGGCGGGCGCTAATTGGGTCATGGCTATTCTCTCAGCGTGCCAAAAGACGCAGCAAGAAGCCACGCAGCGACGTTTTCAGATGAAATCGAGGAGGGAATTCCGTCCATGCGCAAGCTCCTCGCCAAAGCGAGTGGTGCGCAGAGCTTGGACGGATCGCGTCTGACGGGGAGTCTGCTCGTCCCCACGCGTAGAATCTAGATCGCGCGGACGGCGAGCGCAAGCAGGGTTTCGGTTCGCCGCGGTGCTGTTCCCGGCGAGCGTCACGCGACGACGCCGATCCGCGCGATTTCCCATTCGAGCTTGACGCCTGAATGCTCCTCAACCTTGCGCCGCACCAGCTCGCCGAGGCCTTCGATCTCGGCGGCGGTTGCATTGCCGCGGTTGATCAGGAAATTACAATGCATCTCCGACACCTGCGCGCCGCCATTGGTCAATCCGCGGCAGCCAGAGGCATCGATCAATTGCCAGGCCTTGCGGCCGGGCGGGTTTTTGAAAGTCGAACCGCCGGTGCGGCTCTTTACCGGTTGCGTCGATTCTCGCGCTTCGGTGATTTTTTCCATTTCGGCGGCGATGAGTTGTGGTTCGCCGCGTTCGCCCGCGAACAGGGCTTCGGTAAAGATATAATCGTCGGGCGCACCGCAATGACGATAGGTGTAATGCATGTCGGCATTGCGGAGCACGTGCACGCGTCCGCGCCGATCGACCACGCGTGCCTCGACCAGCACGTCTTTGGTTTCGCGCCCATAGGCGCCGCCATTCATCCGCAGCGCGCCGCCGATCGCGCCGGGAATGCCGCGCATGAACGACAAACCGCCAATCCCGGCTTCCTGCGCCGTGCGTGCGACTTTCACATCCGGCACGGCTGCGCCGGCGCGAATCCGCGTGCCTTCGACGGCAATGCCATTAAAGCCGCGTCCCAGTCTCACGACCGCGCCGCGGACGCCGCCCTCGCGCACGATCAAATTCGAACCAAGCCCAATCACCGTCACGGCAAACTCGTCCGGCAAATGGGTAAGGAAATAGCCAAGGTCGGCCTCGTCCTCCGGCATGAACAGAAGCTGCGCCGGTCCGCCGACCCGAAACCACGTCAATTCAGCGAGCGGCTGATTGGGCAAGGCACGGCCGCGCAGCTTCGGCATCGTGTTTTTGAGCAAAGGCACGAGATCGGGAAACGCCATTAGAGCATGATCCGGAAAAGTGGGAACCGGTTTTCCGAAATGATCATGCTCCAACAACAAGCTAAAGCAAAATACCGAGTCAACATAAAGTCCTTTTGCTTTAGCGCGCCCCGAGCGCCGCAAGTTCCGCCGGCAGGGCGTAGGCCCATTGCGTGATCGAACCGGCGCCGAGGCAGACGACATAGTCGCCTGGTTCGACCGCATCGACGACAAGTTGCGCCAGCATCTCCGGCCCGTCGAGCGCAATAACATGGCGGTGGCCGTGCGTGCGCAGGCCTTGCACCAGCGCGTCGCGATCGACCCCGGCGATCGGCGTCTCGCCGGCCGGATAGACATTAGCGACGATCACTGTGTCGGCGTCGTTAAAGCAGGTGCAGAACTGCTCAAACAACGCTGCGAGCCGCGTGAAGCGATGCGGCTGTACCACGGCAAGCACGCGCCCTTTGGTCGACTCCCGGGCGGCGCGCAGAACCGCGGCGATCTCCACCGGGTGATGTCCGTAATCATCGATAATGGTGACCCCGTTCCAGATTCCGGTGCGGGTGAAGCGCCGGCGCACGCCGCCGAACTTGGCGAAAGCCTGCCGGATTGTTTCGTCCGAGACGCCGAGCTCATGCGCGATGGCAATGGCAGCGGTGGCGTTCAGTGCGTTATGCCGACCCGGCATCGGCAGCGCGATGTTTTTGATCTCGTGGACGGGCCGCGCGGTGGTTTCGCGGAACAACACGGTAAACAAAGACGTGCCGCCGGCATGCGACACGTCGACAAGGCGCACGTCGGCCTGCGGGTTCTCGCCGTACGTGACGATGCGGTGATCTTCAATGCGGCCCACCAGACTTTGCACGATTGGGTGATCGGTGCACATCACCGAGAAGCCGTAGAACGGCACGTTCTCGACAAAGGCGCGAAACGCGTCCTGCACCGCATCGAAGGTTTTGAAGTGATCGAGATGTTCGGGATCGACATTGGTCACGACAGCGATGTCGGCCGGAAGCTTGAGAAAGCTGCCATCCGACTCGTCCGCTTCGACCACCATCCAGTCGCCGGCGCCAAGCCGCGCATTGGTGCCGTAGGCGTTGATGATGCCGCCATTGATCACGGTTGGATCGAAACCGCCGGAATCGAGCAGCGTCGCCACCATCGAGGTCGTCGTCGTCTTGCCATGCGTGCCGGCAATGGCGATTGAGCTTTTCAGGCGCATCAGTTCGGCCAGCATTTCGGCGCGGCGGACGACCGGCAAGCGTTGCGCGCGAGCGGCTGCGAGCTCCGGATTATCGGCCTTGATCGCCGACGAAATCACCACAACCTTGGCGCCCTCAAGATTTTCCGCCGCGTGACCAATCGCAATTTTCACACCCTTGTCGCGCAGCCGTTTGACATTGGCGCCATCGGCCTGATCGGATCCCTGGACGATGTGGCCGAGATTCACCAGCACCTCGGCGATGCCGCTCATGCCGATGCCGCCGATGCCGATGAAATGAATCGGCCCGATATCGCGCGGCAATTTCATGCGGTTCTCCGGTCTTGCTGTTCCGGCATTAAAGCGGCTGTTCCAAGCCTATCAATGCAAGCCTATCAATGAATGAGCCGGATGGCAGGAACAAGTCCGCGATTTTTTGTTGGTGCGCTGGCCGCATCAGCGCTTGGCGATCGCCGCCACGTCGAGGACCAAGTCCGCCAGTCGCGCCGCCGCATCGAGTCTGCCTAGCGATCGCGCCGCCGCGGCCATGGCTATGAGGCGTTGCGGCGCCCCCGCGAGCGCCGCGATTTCGGCGGCCAGCCGCTCGGGAGTGAAATCCTCCTGCACAAGCCGAAGTGCTCCGCCGGCACGGTCGAGCACGCCGGCATTGGCGAACTGATCTTGATCGATTGCGTGCGGCAGCGGCACCAGGATAGACGGGCGACCGATCGCGGCTAATTCGGCAACCGTCGAAGCGCCGGATCGGGCCACGACCAGATGGCTCGCCGCGATGCGTGCCGGCCGGTCGGAAAAGAACGGCGCCACCTCCGCCGCAACCGAGAGGCTTGTATAAGCCTCGCGGACGCGGGTGAGATCCTCCGCGCGCGCCTGCTGAACAATGTGTAGCCGCGCCGGCAGTCCGCCTTCGAGCAGCGCGATTGCCGCAGGCACGATGTCGGCCATGATGCGGGCGCCTTGACTGCCGCCGAATATTAGCAGGCGCAGCACGTCAGAAGGCGTGCTGTAAGGTGTCGCCGCGGCCGCGATCACCGCGGATCGGACCGGGTTGCCAGTGAGCGTCGCCTTGGCCGCCAAGGCCGGCGCAGCGTGGAAAGTCTCAGGAAAGGTCGCGGCAATCGCGGTGACGCGCGGCGCCAACAGCCGGTTGGCGCGTCCGACGACCGCGTTGGCGTCGTGGATCACGGTAGGAACCCCGCGCCATACTGCAGCGAGTACCGGCGGAACGCTCGGGTAGCCGCCAAAGCCGATCACGGCCGCCGGATGCAGTCGGCCGATCAGCCGCCAAGCCTGAAGCAAACCGAATCCGAGTGCGGCTGCCGTCTGCGTCAGTGCGACGGGATTGCGTGACCGGATTGTCGCGCTGGCGACGACATGGATGGCCTCTTGCTCGAATGTTTCGCCAAATCGAATGGCGCGCCGGTCGGTCGCGAGATGGACTGCGATGCCGCGTTCGGTGAGCGCGCCGGCCAGCGCCGCCGCCGGAAATAAGTGGCCGCCGGTGCCGCCGGCGGCGACTAGCACCGACGGCGATTGCGATTTGTCCATCAGGCCGGACTCGCAACAAATCCATGCGCGCTGGCGAGTTTGGCGCGCGGCCGCTCGCGGGTGAGCGCCACCAGCATGCCCATCCCATAAGCAAGCGAGATCAAAGATGAGCCGCCATAGGAGATGAACGGGAGCGTCATTCCTTTTGCCGGCATCAGATGCAGGTTGACCGCCATATTGATTGCCGATTGCAACCCGAACAGCATGGCGAGGCCGGCGGTCGCGAACCGAATGAACGGATCGTCACTGGCCATGGCCTTCGCCAACGCGCGAATCACGATAAACGCGAACAGCGCCGCCAAAATGAGGCAAAGCACCACGCCGAACTCCTCGGCCGCGACCGCAAAGACGAAATCGGTGTGGCCTTCCGGGAGCACACGCTTGATCGTACCCTCACCCGGGCCGCGACCGAACCAACCGCCGCGAATAAAGGATTCCGTGGCGATATCGATATTGAAACTGTCGCCCGATGCCGGATCGAGGAAGCGGTTGATGCGCTGCGCGACGTGCGGCACGGTAAAGAAAGCCGCGATCAGGCCGGCGCCTGCCGCGCCCGCTAATCCGATTACCCAGATCAGACGCATGCCGGCGATATAAAACAACGCGCCCCAAACCAGCGCGATCAGCATGGTCTGGCCGAAGTCGGGCTGCAGCACCAGCAACGCGACGACGACGACGAGTAGCGCGAGGGCGATCGAGTTCGCCGGCATTTCGGGCCGCTTCGCGCTTTCGGCGAACAACCAGGCGATGAGAACGACGAAAGCGGGTTTTAGGAATTCCGAAGCCTGGATATTCACTCCGAGAATGACGAGCCAGCGGCGCGCGCCTTTGATCTCGGCGCCGAAGTAGGGCGTCAGCGCGGTCAGAACCAAGCTTACGGCGAACACGACGAGCGCTACTTTGCGGATTTCGCGCGGGGAGAGGAATGAGGCCGCAACCAGAACCAGGGCCGCCGGGATAAGAAACAGGACTTGGCGGTTTACGAAATGAAACGGATCAAGCCCGATCCGGGCCGCAACTGGCGGACTTGCAGCGAGGCACAGCACGATGCCGCCAAGCATCAACGCCCCGAGCGCTGCCAGCGTCAGCCGGTCGACGGTTCGCCACCACTCACTGAACAAGGTCGGTCGTGCGCGGGAAGCCATGGTGAAGCGATGTCCGTCCGCAAAATTCCCCGGCTAGTGTGGTGGATTTGAAGTTCCTACGATTAAGCGGCTAGCTCGTATAGGAACTTCAAATCCAAAACCCACACTAGAATCGTAAGTTTGCTAGTGTCCCTTTGATCCCGAAGTTCGCATCAGTGCAGCCGCAAATTCGTGCGAACTTCGGAATCGGGACACTAGTCCTGCATCCGACATGGTTTCCAGGCCATTAAGATGGTTGTCCGGCTGCGCATCGTGACCGGCATCCGGTCATTTCTTCTGCAGCCCGGGCAGCGCCTGGACCAGCGCCCGAAAGGCATCGCCCCGCACCTCGAAATTCCGATACTGATCGAACGAGGCGCAGGCGGGCGACAGCAGCACCACGGGTTCCTGGGCCGACGACGTAGCGGCATCCCTTGCCGCAGCGACAAGCGCCTTGTCGAGCGTGCCGGTGATCTCGTGGGGCACCATATCGGCCAGAGTGGCGGCAAACTGATCGGCCGCCTCGCCGATCAGACAGGCTTTGCGGATGCGCGGGAAAAAAGACCGCAGGCTTTCGATTCCTCCGGTCTTGGCTCGCCCTCCCGCGATCCAAAAAATGTCGTGGAAGCAGGCCAGCGCCTGGGCGGCCGAATCGGCGTTGGTGGCCTTGGAGTCATTGACGAAGAGAACGGCGCCCCGCCGTCCGACCTCTTCCATCCGGTGTGCCAATCCGGGAAACGATCGCAGCCCTGCCTGGACCGCCGTCGGCTCGAGGCCGAGCGCGAGCGTGGCGGCGGCTGCGCAAGCGGCGTTCTGCGCATT
This sequence comes from Xanthobacteraceae bacterium, assembly GCA_035703785.1. Taxonomy (GTDB): domain Bacteria; phylum Pseudomonadota; class Alphaproteobacteria; order Rhizobiales; family Xanthobacteraceae; genus BOG-931. The sequence continues at coordinate 24,971 of DASSXN010000106.1, read as the reverse complement.
GTGCAGCCCGCGCAAAGAGCCGATGCCGCCGAGCTCGGCAATGAGCGAGGACTCCCCACCCTGTGCGCGCAGGATCCGGCCGCTTTCGACGTAGAGACCGTCCTTTAGCTTGCGGCGGACCGAAATCGGCACCACGCGTTTTCCCGCTTGCGCAAGGCACGCCGCGATCTTCTCGCACCATTCGTCGTCAACACCGATAATCGCGGTGCCGTCATCGGGCACGCCGCTGACCAGGCGCTCCTTCACCGCAGCGTAGTTTTCCATCGTGCCATGGCGATCGAGATGGTCTTCACTGAGATTGATCAGAATCCCGACCGACGGGTCGAGCGACGGAGCGAGATCGATCTGATACGACGAACATTCGATCACATGCACGCGGCCAGGCAGCGGCGGCGCCAAAGAAAGGATGGCGGTGCCGATATTGCCACCAAGCTGGGTGTCCATGCCGGCCGAGGCCGTCAGATGCGCGATCAGTGCGGTCGTGGTCGATTTGCCGTTGGTGCCGGTGATGGCGACGAATGGAGCGCTTGGCGCGTGGTGCCGTCGCTCGCGGCAGAATAGTTCGACGTCTCCGATCACTTCGACATTCGCGTTGCGGGCGAGCTGCACCACCCAATGCGGCGCCGGATGAGTGAGCGGAACGCCAGGAGCGAGCACAAGCGCGGCGATCTTCGACCAATCGACGCGGTGCAGGTCCGCCGCGGGAATTCCGCCCGCACTCGCTTTGGCAATGCTCGTCGCGTCGTCGTCAAATGCGATGACGTCGGCGCCACCGGCCAACAGCGCACTGGCGCTGACGAGGCCCGAAGCGCCGAGCCCAAACACCGCGATCTTTTTGCCGGCAAAGGTCGTGATCGGAATCACGCCGCCTATCTCAGCTTCAAGGTGGAAAGCCCGGCGAGGGCGAGCACGACCGCCACGATCCAAAACCGAATCACGATCTGCGGCTCGGTCCAGCCGAGCTGCTCAAAATGATGATGGATCGGCGCCATCTTGAATACGCGCTTTCCGGTCAGTTTATATGATACCACTTGCACGATCACCGAGACCGCTTCCAGCACGAACAAACCGCCGATCACAGCCAGCACGATCTCATGCTTGGTGGCGACCGCGACCGCGCCGAGCATGCCACCGAGCGCGAGCGAGCCGGTATCGCCCATGAAGATCGACGCGGGCGGCGCGTTGAACCATAGAAAACCGAGGCCGGCTCCTAGCACTGCTCCGCACAGGACCGACAGCTCGCCGGTGCCGGCGACATAATGAATTTGCAGATAATCGGCGAAAACGGTGTTGCCCGAGAGGTACGAGATCATCCCGAAGCTCGCCGCCGCGATCATCACCGGAACAATGGCGAGACCGTCGAGACCGTCGGTGAGGTTGACCGCGTTTCCCGCCCCGACGATGATGAACATCGCGAACAGCACGAAAAACCAGCCGAGATTAAGCACCAGTTCTTTGAAGAAAGGAAATACCAGCGAGGTCGAGAACGGCGCATGACCGAGCCGCACCAGCGCGAGGCAGGCCAAGCCGGCAATGCAGCCCTCGATGATGAGCCGGGTGCGGCCGCGAAAGCCCTCATGCGACTGCTTCGTGACCTTCAGATAATCGTCGTAGAAACCCACCAAGCCGAAGCCGAGCATCACCCACAACACCACCCAGACGTATGGATTGGTCGGGTTTGCCCACAACAGCGTCGATACCAGCATCCCGGACAGGATCATCAACCCGCCCATCGTCGGCGTACCGGCCTTGGCGATAATGTGCGATTTCGGACCGTCGGTACGGATCGGCTGGCCTTTGCCTTGCAGGAGCCGCAGCCGGTCGATGATGTTTTGGCCGAATAGAAAAACAAACAACAGTGCCGTTATCACCGCCCCGCCGGTGCGAAAGGTGATGTAGCGAAAGACATTGAGCACCGACAGCTTGTCCGACAGATCGACCAGCCAATACAGCATTTGCCATCAACCTTGTGCGGAAGCGTCTTCCAGCGTTTCGTGGCGCGGATAAGCGCGCTGCAAAGCTTTAACGATCGACGCCATACGCGAACCCAGTGAGCCCTTCACCATCACGACATCGCCGGCACGGATTGCCGGCAGCACTTGCGCTTCGAGCGCGGCAGAGTCCTCTGCATAGCCGCCGCGGCAGTTTGCGGGAAGAGCTTGCCACAGCGCATGCATCAACGGACCACAGCAAAAGACCAGATCAATGCCATTCGCAACGACTGCATCGGCCAGCCCACGATGCAAATCCAAACCGCTCGGGCCAAGTTCCAACATGTCGCCGAGTACAGCGATACGTCGGCCCTGCGGCCCAATGACCGATCGACCAAGCACCGCCAAGGCTGCTTCCACGGAGGCAGGATTGGCGTTGTAGCTCTCATCGAGAAGCAGCGCCGAACCGCCAGAAAGCTCGATCGTGATTGGCGCGCCGCGACCTGGCGCCGCTTGCAGCTCGGCGAGCGCCAAAGCGGCAAGCGCGATATCGGCGCCGACCAGTTCGGCGGCGGCCAAGACACCAAGCGAGTTGATGACGAGGTGCCGTCCCGGCGCGCCGATCTTATAGCTGAATCGGGTGCCGAGGATTTCCGCTTCGACCGTCGAGCAGCGCGCGTGCAGCGCGCATTTGATCAGACGCGCGTCGGCTTGCGCATTTTCGCCGAACGATATCACGCGCTCGATGCCGGCTTTATGCGCACGCTCTTCGAGCCGTGCGAATTGACCGATATCCCGATTGATTACGGCGGCGCCATCGGGCGGCACGCCGAGGAATATTTCCGCCTTGGCATCGGCAATGTTGGCAAGCGAACCAAGAAACTCGAGATGCACAGGCGCAATCGTGGTGATGAGTGCGACATGCGGCCGAATTAGGCGAGCCAGCGGCGCGATTTCGCCCGGGTGATTCATGCCCATTTCGAATACCGCATACCGGGCGCTCGACGGGCAACGGGCCAGTGATAACGGCGCGCCCCATTGATTGTTGTACGACGCGACCGACGCGTGGGTTTCGCCGTCTTTGGATAACGCGAGCCGCAGTGCTTCCTTGGTTCCAGTTTTGCCGACCGAGCCGGTGACGCCGATCACTTTGCCCCGCATACGGGTTCGAGCAGCGGCGGCAAGCTCCCGCAAGGCGATGAGAACGTCGGGCACAACCAGCAATGGCGCGTCGCCAGGAAATTGTGCGCGCCTGTCGGCCGCCACCACTGCCAAAGCTGCTTTGGCCGCCAAGGCGTCGACGACAAAGTCGTGGCCGTCCCGGCGATCACCGTGGATCGCAAAGAAAGCTTCTCCCGGCGCAACAGTGCGGCTGTCGATCGAAAGGCCGACGACTGACGCCGGAAATTGTCCCTGGCGCTGCGCTCGCATCGCGCTCGCCATTGCCTCGACGGTCCACAGCGCGCGCGTGGTCATGCGGCGAGTTCCTTGAGAACGGCAGCGACCGCTTCGTGATCGCTGAAGGGCATGATCCGGTCGCCGATGATTTGGCCGGTTTCATGGCCCTTGCCGGCGATGAGCAAGATATCGCCAGCCCGCAATTCGGCGACGGCTCGGCGGATCGCCTCGCGACGATCGCCGATCTCAGCGGCGCCCGGCGCTGCGGCCATGATCGCGGCGCGGATCGCCGCGGGATCCTCGCTGCGGGGGTTGTCGTCGGTGACGATCACGCGGTCGGCCTTGGCTGCAGCGACCGCGCCCATCAACGGCCGCTTGCCGGGATCGCGATCGCCGCCGGCGCCGAACACGACGAGCAAACGTCTGGCGGCGTACGGACGCAACGCCTCCAGCGACTTCGCCAGGGCATCAGGCTTGTGCGCATAATCGACAAAGATTTGCGCGCCGCGGCTTTCGCCGACGCGTTCAAGCCGTCCTTTGGCGCCGTCGAGGCGTTCGAGCGCCGCGAATACCGCGCCGGCATCGTCGCCGGTCGCGATGGCGAGACCGGCGGCGAGGAGCGCGTTCTCCGCTTGGAACTCGCCGACCAGCGGCAAGCGGATCCGATAGAGCTTGCGCTCATGTTCGAGCTGCAGTTTTTGCCCAAATCCGTCGCGCACCGATTCGCGAAGCCGAATCCCGTTTCCGTTGCGACCGACCGTTGTGATCGTAAGACCGCGTGCTCGCGCGGCGCTTTTCACTGCGTCCGCATGTTCGTGATCGACATTGATGATCGCGGCTGCGCCTGGCGGCAGCAGTTCTTCAAACAACCGGAGCTTGGCGGCAAGGTACGACTCGAAGTTCTGATGATAGTCGAGATGATCGCGCGTGATGTTGGTGAATCCAGCCGCCGCGATGCGCAAACTATCAAGTCGGTATTGGTCGAGGCCATGCGAGGAGGCTTCGATCGCGAGATGGCTAACGCCATCCGCGGCCAGTGCGTCGAGCGAGCGATGCAACTCGACCGGGTCAGGTGTCGTCAGTGCGCCGTATGTTTCGCCGCGCGGCGATACGATTCCAATCGTACCAATGCTCGCGGCGCGATGACCATTCGCCGTCCAGATCTGCCGCGTGAACGCCGCGACCGAGGTTTTGCCGCTCGTTCCAGTGACCGCCGCGATCGTGCGCGGCTGGCGCGGAAAGACCTTGGCTGCGATCGAAGCGACGGCGCGCCGCGCATTGGCGACCCGCATGAACGCAATCTCGGACGGCAACGGCGTTGCCGGCGCGCGCTCGGCGACGATCGCGACGGCGCCCGCAGCGATCGCGGGATCGACGAAGCGCGCGCCGTCGGCCTTGCCGCCGGCGATGGCGACGAACACGTCGCCGCGCTTGACCGTGCGGCTATCCGCCGTCACCCCGCTCACTTTGATGTCGGCGTGACGCGCATCGAGGTCCGCATCAGCGGGCGCAATCTCGCGAAGCTTCATGTCAAGCAAGCTTCCGACTAGGGTCAAACTCTCCGCGGCTCGGTGGAGGATGCTGCCTTACCTGCTTTCCTTCACTGAGGCCAGTATCAGCTGATCGGCGCCTGGCAGGCCCTGACGCGGCTCAATTCCAAGGAGCGGCGCGATGCGCGCGACCACGGCGCCGCCGGTCGGAACGGCGTTCCAGCCGGACGTGGTGAAACCATGCGTTTCGGGCGTCGCGTGGGGCTCGTCCAGCATGATCAGGAGCAAATAACGCGGTTGATCGGCCGGAAGCACCGCAATGAAATCGGTCAGCACCTTGGCTTTCGAATAGCGGCCATTGACCACTTTGTCCGCGGTGCCGGTCTTGCCGCCGATATAGTAGCCGGGCACGTCGGCTTTGGCGGCGGTTCCCTTTTCCACGTTCAACCGCATCAGATAGCGCATGATGGCGCTGGTTTCGGGCTTGATCACGCGTTTGCCGAGCGCCTGCGCATTCGCTTCCGAACGTTTGAGAAATGTCGGCGGAATGAGAGTGCCGCCGTTCATCAGCGCGGCGACGCCCATCGCGGCTTGCAACGGCGCGACCGAGAGGCCATGGCCAAAGGCGATAGTCGCCGTATTGAGGTTCACCCAGCGCTTGGGCGCGATTGGTTCGGCGCTTTCCGGCAGCTCGGTGCGCAAGCGGTCGAGTTGGCCCATTTTTTTCAGGAACGCTTTATGACCGTCGATCCCAACCGCAAGCGCCATGCGCGCCGCGCCAATATTCGAGGAGTAAGTGAAAATCTCCGGCACCGAGAGGATGCGATGCTGCGCTTCGAAATCGTGGATGTCGAACCGCCCCATGTGCAAGGGTAGGCGCGCGTCGAAGGTCGTCTTGAGCGTCGCCTTGCCGGAATCGAGCGCCATGGCGAGGGTGAACGCCTTGAACGTCGATCCCATTTCAAACACGCCGGTAGTCAGCCGATTGATGCGTGATGGATCGAGCGCCTGGCGTGGATTGTTCGGGTCGTAATCCGGCTCCGAGACCATCGCCAGCACTTCACCGGTGCGGACGTTGAGCACGAGGCCGGCTGCCGCCAAGGCGCCGAACTTTGCCCGTGCCGCGGCGAGCTCCTCATGCAGAACGTGCTGAACGCGCAAATCGACGGCAAGCTCGATCGGGCTTTGCAGGCGATCGGTCGCAAAACCCGCCATGTGCAAGGCGGCCAATCCCTGGCCGTCGAGCCATTTCTCGATCCCGGCGATGCCCTGGTTATCGATATTGACGTGACCGATCAGATGCGAAATCTCGGCGCCGTCCGGATAATCGCGCTTGTTCTCGTTGAGAAAACCGATACCGGGCAGGCCTTGGCGATAAATCTCGCGCTGCTGTTCCGGGGTGATATCGCGCCGCAGCCAGACAAATCCGCGCTTGGACGAAAGCCGCTCGCGCAGCTCGTTGGCATCGACATCGGGAAGATCCGCCGTGAGTAATTCGATCGCCTCATCGACGTCGATCAGACGACGCGGTTCGGCATAGAGCGACGGCACGCGCACGTCGGTCGCTAGCACTATGCCGTTGCGGTCGAGAATATCAGGCCGCGCGGTCGCGATCGCGTCGCTCGATACAACACGATGGGCGGCATGGCCGTCGGAGGCGAGGGCGAACATCACCAGCCGCGCAGCGATGACCGAATAGACGGCAGCGAAAGCAATAATGGCCAAACCGATTCGCGCCCGTGCCTTGGCAGGGCGATCCACCGCGGCGCCATAAAGAATCTTGCCGATCAGCCATTGCCGCCACGGCGGACGCGTTCCGCGTGCGATCAGCGCGGCGAACAGCGATTCAGCGACTGCGCTCATTTGGCGATGCTCCGGTTGCGATGCCGCCGGCTGGCCGATCGGCTGCTCGGTTCGGATTTGCCGCCGGAACAGTTCCGGTCACCTCGACCCTAGTCGGCTGCTCGAGGTTCTCGATCATTCCGCCGATCGGATCGGCACGCGTCGCGAGGTCTTGGGCCGAACGTTCGGGCAAGCGATCGAGCGCGTCGAACTGGGTCGGCGCGATCGGGCGCAGCGGCAAGTAGCGCTTCGCGAGCGTTTCGATCCGCGCCGGACTGTCGAGCTGCTCCCATTCCGCGCGCAGCGCTGCGATCTTGTCGCGCTCATGACGCAGCTCGCTGCGCAGCCTGGCGAGCCGCTCGGCTTGGACCGTGGCATCGAATTTGATGCGGTAAACGTAGGCGGCGGCGAGCACCAGGATACCGATCACAACAAGGTTCAATACGCGCAGAATCACGCCGGACCTCGCATGATGTCGGCAAGCCGCGGCAGCCGTGGCAGAAGATCGTCGAGGTCATCACCGCGTGCCGGCGCCTCGGTTCGCTCGGCGGCGCGCAGCTTCGCCGATCGCGCGCGCGGATTAGAGGCCAATTCAGATTCGTCCGGAGTTTCTGGACGCCGTGTCAGCGCACGGAATGTTGGAGGCGCCGCCACGGCTTCCGGCCGATGACGCGATCCGGCTGGGCTGCGGCTATGTCTGGTCAGAAAATTTTTAACGATGCGGTCCTCAAGAGAGTGAAACGCGATCACCACCAGCCGGCCCGAGGCTTTAAGCGCCCGCTCCGCGGCGGCAAGGCCGAGGGCGAGTTCGGAAAGTTCGCCGTTGACGAAGATGCGCAGCGCCTGGAAGGTTCGGGTCGCCGGGTGGATCGTGCGATCGCGCGCCGGCATCACTGCGCTGGCGATTTCGGCCAGCGTGCGGGTCGAGTCGATTGCAGCTTTGTTGCGCGCCCGGACGATCGCTCGCGCGACTGCGCGGGCACGCTTTTCTTCTCCCAATTCGGCGATGATGGCGGCGAGTTCGCGCTCGCCGGCGCGGGCAATGACATCGGCCGCAGTCGGCCCCGTGCCTGACATGCGCATGTCCAGTGGTCCATCGAGGCGGAACGAAAATCCGCGCGCCGCTTCATCAAGCTGCATCGACGACACGCCGAGATCGAACACGATTCCGTCTACCCGGTTCGCGCCCCCTACGATCGACTCCAGATTGGAGAAACGGTCCTCGAAAAGCTCGAGCCGGTCCTGTGCCGCTGCGGCGAGTGATGCGCCTTGCGCGATTGCAGCCGGATCGCGGTCGATGCCGATCACGCGCGCATTGGCGGTTTGCAAAATGGCGCGGGCATAGCCGCCGCCACCGAACGTGGCGTCGACATAAAGGCCGCCGGGCCTGACCGCGAGCCAATCGATGGCGGGGCGGGCGAGCACGGGAATGTGACGAGCCGGTCCGCCAGCGACAGCACCGCTGCCGCTGCCCGCTGTCATTCCCGTGCTCCGAGCGGTTTTGCCGCCGTCATCCGGGCGCCCAGTTCCTGCTTGAAAGCGCGGACCCTCTCGGTGGCCTCCGCGAGCTCCGCGCGAAAGCGGCCGGGTTCCCAGATTCGAAATTTGTGGCCGAGACCGACAAAGGTCGCTGCGTCGGCGATGCCGGCATGCGCCTTGAGGCTCTCGGTCAGCACCACGCGACCTTCGCTGTCGATCTTGAGCGTCTCGCTCGTGCCATAGAGCGACAGGGCAAATTGTTCGCGCTGTTCCGAATAGGGCGGATAGCCGGTAATCAGCGCTTGGATTTCGGTGAGTAGCGCATTGCCGCCGGCATCGAGCGCCGGCCGGTCGAGCGCGGGATGACAATAAAGTCCATCGAAGCCGTCGCGCGCCAATACCGCTCGGAATGATGCCGGCACCGAAATGCGTCCTTTCGCATCGAGACGGAGCACGTAGTGGGACACAAACTGGTCCATCTTGCCCCTCGCCCGAAGGCCGGCGCGATACGCGCGGTGCGCCCGACTTCTGCGATCTGCGCCACCAGCTGGGCGTTAATCGCCGTCGTGGGAGATAATGGGCTATCATGGGCAATGATGGTCGTCAACGGGCCAAGCGGGCACCGTGGCTGGCTTCGAAGCTCTCTGATTAACGAGGGGTAAGCTTAAAGAACCGTTGAAGCGCGCAGGCTCACCTTCGGAGGTTGTCCGATCGGCTGAGATATCGGCAAGCGGTGCGGTCCTCCTCCAAAGTACGATCGCCAACGTTTTCCGTGTTCCCGGAGTAACGCGCTTGGCCTTTGTTGAATCTTTTCCCGTGACCCGATGCGCAAATCACCTTGTCGGCAAGCAATGTTCTCCTAAAGTCGGTCCCATGTCGCGTCCTGCGTTTGCGCCCGATTCCTCCGTTGTCGCCGAGGTGATGCCCTCGCCAAATCACGGCGAGCGGAGTGACGGCCGGCGGCCGGATATAATCCTGCTGCATTACACCGGGATGGCGGACGCAGACTCCGCGCTGGCGCTGTTGTGCGCTCAGGGCAGCAATGTCTCGGCGCACTACTTCGTATTCGAGGACGGCCGGATCATTCAAATGGTGCCGGAAAGCCGCCGCGCTTGGCATGCCGGCAAATCAGAATGGGCCGGAGAAATCGACATCAATTCCTGTTCGATCGGAATCGAAATCGCCAATCCCGGTCACGACCACGGCTACCCTGATTTTCCAAAACGCCAGATCGCCGCTGTGACGACGCTCTGCCGCAGTATCCAGACCCGCAACGCGATCGTGCCGGCGCGCGTATTGGCTCATTCCGATGTTGCGCCCGCTCGCAAGCAGGACCCCGGTGAAAAATTTCCTTGGCGTACGCTCTATGAATCGGGCGTCGGCCATTGGGTGAAGCCGGCACCGATCATGAATTTTGGCCAAGTTCTTGCGCCGGGCTCGCGGGGAGACGCCGTGGTCGCGCTGCAGAAATCTCTGCGCGAGTATGGCTATGGCATTGAGGCCAATGGCGACTATGATTCGAACACATTGGAGGTCGTGACCGCGTTCCAACGCCATTTCCGCACCGAGCGCATCGACGGCCACGCCGATCCATCAACGCGAAGCACCTTACACGAGCTTCTTGCCAGCCGCGGCCGTGCCAGAACCATCGCGGCTCGGGCCCGGACCGCGATGCTGCGCGCCGTACCCTGAACTTTAAGCCTGCGGCGCGATCGTCCGCCTTCGACCCTTGACGAACACCGTCAATATCCCCATCCCTGAGGGCGTCAGTCGGTCGGACGGCCGCTCCGGCGAAGCCGAAAGGTTGCCGGAGAGGAAAGTCCGGGCTCCGCGGACAAGCGGTGCCGGATAACATCCGGCGGGTGCGAACTCAGGGACAGTGCCACAGAAAACATACCGCCCCGGCATGTTGAGTTAGCCGCGGCAAGGGTGAAATGGTGCGGTAAGAGCGCACCGCGCCGGCGGAAACGCCGGCGGCAGGGCAAACCCCACCGGGAGCAAGACCGAATAGGGACGGCGCGAAGCTGTGCGCGAGCACGCGCTTCGGGATGGTGTCCGGATCCAGCCGTCCGGGTAGGTTGCTTGAGGCGCCGGGCGACCGGAGCCCCAGAGGAATGGCCGTCACGCATGTGAATGCGTTCGCATGCCGTCCAGAACCCGGCTTATAGGCCGGCTGACGTGCGAATAAGGGCGCTCGGCGGAACCCCGCCGGGCGCCCACCAATTTTGCGCACCACTCTGGCACGGCTCTTGAATGAACACTGGCAAACCGGGGAACAGCATGGGCAATGCCTTTGTTTAAGGCAGATCGCGGATTCTGTTCTTCAACTTCGGTCGTCTGGAGTTGATAATTCCAAAGATGATAATGGAAATTGCCGAGTATGAAATAACATTCTATGTCTGAGCGAGCAGCCATGACTCGAGCACCTGAACAGATCGGAACGGCCCGGATCGCGCCATTGTCGCGGCTGCCGGCTTTCTTTGCGCTCAATGGCAAGCGCGCCGTCGTCGCCGGCGGCAGCGCCGCCGCAACCTGGAAAGCTGAGCTCCTGTCAGCCGCAGGTGCGCGGGTTGACGTGTTTGCGCCGGAGCCCGGCGAGGACATGCTGGCGCTAGCAGGCGCGCCGCCGAACGGTGCCGTCGTTATCGCGCGGCGGAATTGGTCCGCGGACGATTTTAGCGGCGCCGCCGTCGCGGTCGCTGATTGTCCAAACGACGAAGCCGCCGCGCAATTTGCGGCGGCAGCACGCAATGCCGGCGTCCTGGTCAACGTCATCGACCGGCCGGCATTCTGTGACTTCTCGTTCGGCGCGATCGTCAATCGCTCTCCACTCGTGATCGGCATTTCTACCGAAGGCGCGTCTCCGGTGTTCGGTCAGGCGATTCGGGCCAAGATCGAAGCGCTGATCCCGCAGGGGTTCGCGCGCTGGGCGGCGGCGGCGCTGGCATGGCGGCCGCGCTTGCGCGCGCTCGCTTTGTCCTTTCGCAGCCGCCGCACGTTCTGGGAGAGGTTCACCGCCCGTGCCATGGCTGCTCCGGATCGAACGCCGGACGAGGCGGAGCTCGATGCGTTGCTTGCCCCGGCACCGCGTGCCGGCGGATCGGTGACGCTGGTCGGCGCCGGACCGGGCGATCCAGAATTATTGACGCTGCGCGCGCTGCGCGCGCTGCAATCAGCCGACGTGATCCTGTTCGACGATCTCGTCTCGATCGATATTCTCGATTTTGCGCGCCGCGAGGCCAAGAGGATGCTCGTCGGCAAAACCGGGCATGCGCCATCATGCCGCCAGGATGACATCAACGCGCTGATGATTTCGCTCGCCAAGAGCGGGCGCGCCGTGGTGCGACTAAAGGGCGGCGATCCGATGATATTCGGCCGCGCCGATGAGGAGGTAGCGGCCTGCCGCGCGGCGGGAATTCCGGTCGAAGTCGTTCCTGGTATCACCTCCGCGCAAGGCGCGGCCAGCCGGCTCCTGGTCTCATTGACGCGCCGCGGCGAAGCGCGGCGCTTGCAATTCGTCACCGGTCACAGCCGCGGCGGCGCACTGCCGGCCGATATCGACTGGCCAAGTCTCGCCGATCCCACCGTCACGACCATCGTCTACATGCCGACCAAAACCTTGCCTGGACTGGTGGACGCCGCGCTCAAAGCGGGTCTTGAGCCAAGAACTCCGGCGGTTGCCGTGATATCAGCAACGCGCGTCGACGAGCGCGTGATTGCCGCGACAATCGCCGATTTGCCCGGACGGCTCGCCGCCGAACCACTCGCGGGGCCGGTTGTGGTAATGATCGGACGCGTGTTCGAACACCTGCAACGTGGCGCCAATGAAGTGGCTCTGGCGCCTATGCAGCGGCCGCTGCCATTAGCCAAATAAGTTCCTGAAGGTTGCAGAAACCCGCCCCCGCCGCCTATCTATCTCCTGCATGGACAGTCTGACCGCCCCGCCCTCCGTCGCGAGCTCCGCGCATTTGCCGCCCCATCAGGCGGGCCTGATTGACGCGCGCGTCACGGCCATTGGGGAGGTCGCCCGCGACACTAAGCTCTATACTTTCGCGCGCGTCGATGGCGCCAAGCTGCCGGCTTACGCGCCGGGCGCGCACATCGATCTGCATCTGCCCAATGGACTAGTGCGCCAATTCTCATTGGTCGTGCCGGATTCGAACTCGGACAAGTACGTCGTCGGCGTCAAGCGCGATGCCGCAAGCCGCGGCGGCTCACGCTATATCATCGACGAAATGCGCGTCGGCGATCAGATCAAGATCAGCCCGCCCCGCAACAATTTCCCGCTCATCGACAATGCCGAGCACGTCGTGCTCATCGCCGGCGGCATTGGCATCACGCCAATCTGGTGCATGGTGCAACAGCTCGCCGCGCTGAAGGGGTCCTGGAAACTTTATTATTCGTGCCGGTCACGCCAGGATATGGCGTTCCTGGAGGAACTCAAAAAACTCGATCCGCAAGCGGTGCACCTGCATTTCGACGACGAGGCCGACGGCAAGTTTCTCGACCTCGCTGGGGCGATCGAAGCGGCGCCGCAAAACACGCACTTTTATATCTGCGGACCAAACCCGATGCTCAAAGCGTTCGAGACGGCCGCGGCAAGCCGCCCGCGCGGCAATATTCATATCGAATATTTCACGCCGAAGGACGATGCAACGACCGGCCATATGGGCGGGTTCTGGGTCGAACTTGCTCGGTCCGGCGAGGAATATTTCATTCCCGAGGGCAAGAAAGTTCTCGAAGTGCTGTTCGAGGCCGGCGTTGATGTCGACTATTCCTGCGAGCTCGGCATTTGCGGCGCCTGCGAGACGCGGGTGATTTCCGGCATTCCCGAGCATCACGATTCGGTGCTGAGCGAGGAAGAACAGGCTACGAACGAGAAGGTCATGATCTGCTGCTGCGGCTGCAAGAGCGAGCGGCTAGTCTTGGACATGTAGCCACGCGGCGGCTGCTCAGTCGTAAAAGTTCGGCAATTCGAACGCTGGTGACGCCATGAGCGACGGTCTATAACCGCGCTATGGACGCCCCCGTCAGATCGCCGACGAAGAAAAGCCGTCCCGCAAAGGAAAAACAGGATTTACGCGCCTGGATCGCGCAACTGCGCCAGGCCGGCGAGCTTCAGGATATCAGAGGCGCCGAGCGCGAGCGCGAAATCGGCGGCATCGTCGATATTTATCAGCGCCGCATCGGCAACAAGGCCGTGCTGTTCGACGACATTCCAGGACACTCGCGCGGCCAGCGGATCCTGGCCAACATTCTGACCTCGCTGCGCCGGATCAATATCACGCTCGGGCTTGACCCAGATGCAAGTCCCAATGATCTGATCCAATACTGGCGCCGCTACATGAAGGAAGCGCGCGCGATCGCGCCCGTCACGGTGCAGAGCGGGCCGGTCATGGAAAACGTCCTCACCGGCAGCGACATCGATATCTTCAAAATCCCGGTGCCGCGCTGGCACGAGCATGACGGCGGTTATTACATCGGCACCGGCGACATGGTCATCATGCGCGATCCGGACACCGGCTGGATCAATTACGGCGCCTATCGCGTGCAGGCGCAGGCGCGTAATGCCGCAACCGTCATGTGCTCGAAAGGCAAGCACGGCGATCTCATTCGCCGACGTTACCATGAGCGCGGCGAGCCGTGCCCGATCGCGGTGACTTGCGGCATGCATCCGGCATTGTTCATGATCGCCGGCCTGGAAATTCCATATGGCAAGAACGAATTCGAAGCCGCGGGCGGGCTGATCGGCGAAGCCGTCGAGGTGATCGCTGGGCCGCGCACTGGCCTGCCGATCCCCGCGCACGCGGAAATCGCGTTCGAAGGCTTCGTCCACCCGAATGATCTGCTCGACGAGGGCCCGCTCGGCGAGTGGACCGGCTATTACGCCGGCGGGCTCAAGAAAGAGCCGGCGATCCGGATCGAAACGTTCATGCACCGCGACGATCCGATCCTGCTCGGGGCAATTCCAGGTATCCCGCCCGACGACGATTCGTTCTATCGCGGCACCTATCGTGCGGGCGCAGTATGGAATCAGCTCGAAGCCGCGGGCGTGCCCGAAGTGAAGGGCGTGTGGGCGCATCCCGCCGGCGGCAGCCGGCTGTGGCTCACCGTCGCGATCAAGCAGCAATATGCCGGTCACGCCAAGCAAGCGGGCCTCATCGCCTCGCAATGCCATGCCGGCGCCTACGCCAACCGTTTTGTCGTCGTGGTCGATGACGACATCGATCCGGCCGACACAGATAAAGTGATATGGGCGATGTGCACGCGGTTCGATCCGCGCGAGGGCATGGAGACGCTGCGCGGCTGCTGGTCGACGGCGCTCGACCCGATGTCCTACGCCGCCGACGATCCGCGCAACGCCCGGGTCGTGATCGATGCTTGCAAGCCGTTTAGGCGGCGCGACAGCTTCCCCGAAGAGGTGCGGCTCAGTAAAGAAGTCGAGGATCTGGTGCGTAAGAAGTTTTCGGAAGTACTGCCGCGCTGAATTTCTTTCTCAAAATGACCATGAACGAAAAATTCGACATCACGCTGAACATCAACGGCCGCGATTATCCGATCCGGGTCGAGCCGCGCAAAACACTGGTCGATGCGATCCGCGACGATTGCGGGCAGACCGGCACCCATATTGGCTGCGAGCATGGCGTCTGCGGCACTTGCACCATCATCGTCGACGATGAAGCGGTGCGCTCGTGCCTGATGTTTGCGGTCCAGGCGCAAGGCAAGAAAATCCGCACCGTCGAGGGGCTGGCTAACGGCGAGGAGCTGCATCCGCTGCAACGCGCCTTTATCGAGAATCACGGACTGCAATGCGGCTATTGCACGCCAGGCTTTCTGATGCTCGCCACTAACGTGCTGGAAAAGAACCCCAACATCGGCGACGAGGAACTGCTCGACGTGCTCGCCTCCAATCTGTGCCGCTGCACCGGCTATCAGAACATCATCAAGGCCGTGCGCGCGGCGCGCGACGAGATGCGCGGAGCGCGCACGCCGGCGTGAGGGTTATTGAGGTTACAAGCCCAGCGCCGCCAGCGCTGCCTTGGCCACTTCGACATCCTGTTCGATCTTGGCGCCGCCGGCAGCGACGGCGCCGATCACCTCGCCATTGATCTCGATCGGAAAGCCGCCCGGCACATTGGTGAAGTCGCCCATGCGCACCGACATCGACAGCGCATTCTCCTCCGGCGCGTAACCTGTCGGCAGCCGCTGCGAGGCGGCGGTGATAGCCTTGCGCCGCGTAGTAATGATGGAAAAGTGCCGGGCGCCGTCCATCATCAGAAAAGCGATCAGCCGGCAGCTCTGATCGGCCACCGCGAGCGAAACCTTGCAGCCAAGCGCCTCGGCCTTGGCGACGCCGGCCTCGATCATTTTCAGGCTCGCTTTATGCGTGAGCCGGCGGGTGGTAACAAAATCGGCCATACGGTAATCCTCCTGATCCCGATCAATTGGAAATGACACAAAAACAGCGCTGCCGTCAGCTCTTTTGCATAATTCTCCGCGACGCAAATTCATGAGAGGCCATAACGGTGGATAAGGCGCAGCAGACGCCGTCGCATTGGGACCGCGAGGCCGATGTCGTCGTGATCGGCTCGGGCGCTACTGGCATGCCGGCGGCAATTGTCGCCCGCGAGGCCGGTGCCTCGGTCATCATCGTTGAGGCGCAGCCGCATATCGGCGGTCACGCGATCACCAGCGGCGGCAACCTGCCGCTCGGCGGCGGCACCAGCTATCAGAAAAAATACGGAGTTGAGGATTCGCCCGAACTATTCTTCCGCGATTTGACCGATTGGTCCGTGGTTGAGAACAATGGCTTCCCGCCCTATCGCTACAACGATCGCGAGATCATCCGCGCCTTTGTCGACAACAGCGTGGCGGCGTTCGAATTCCTGCTCGCCCACGGGGTGAAAGTCATCGACCGGCCGCCGAACAGCATCGGCCACGAGATCGGTGTGTCGGTGCAGCGAACCATGCAGATCGATGTTGCCGATTGGCCGATGGTCAATACCGGCAAGCCGGCCGATCCAAACGACCCCGAAATTAGGGCCGGCGCGGGACTGATCTGGCCATTGCAAGCTGCGGCGCGCAAAGCCGGCGTCGACATTCTGCTCGAACACCGCATGACCGCTATTCGTCGCGAAGCGCCAAAGTCCGGTCGCGTTCTCGGTATCGCGGTGGATCATAGAGGCGCCGTTCGCAACATCCGCGCTCGCAAAGCGGTCATCGTCGCGACTGGCGGCTCGACCGGCAACGTCAACTTTCGCCGCATGTTCGACCCGCGGCTCACGGAAGAATATTGCGGGCTTGCCGGCATGCCGTGGTCGGATCAGGACGCCAGCGGCGAGCTTGCCGCCATGGAGATTGGCGCCGCGCTTTGGGGACTGTTCAACTATACCGGCGAATTCGGCTCGGGGATCACCAAGCCAGGCGCGATCGGCTGCCAGTACGGCTACGTCAACGTGCGCTGGCATTCGGGGAGTGCGGTTTTCGCCAAGGCGCGCGCCATCGGGCTTTCCGTCAAGGACTGGCAGGATCTCATTCTCGTCAACATGCTGGGTCGGCGCTTTTACGACGAGACCGCGGACCACTTTGGCTACAACACCTTTATGAGCGTCAATCCGTACGAGCCGCACAGCTACCTCAACGCCAAAAACGCGAAATATAATCCAAGCAATTTCATCAACGCGGCCTTGGCGGGCATAGGCGACGGTCATAACGGCGGCGGGCCGATCTGGGCGATCTTCGACGCCAATGCAGTCGCGCGTGAGCAATGGCGGCCGGCGCCACCGCACGTCGATGTCGACGCCGGCTTCTTCTTCGCCGCGGACACGCTCGAGGACCTGGCGCGAAAAATACTGATGAAATATCAGCGCGTGCCGATGCCGGCGAAAAATCTCGCCGAGACGGTCGCGCGCTACAATTCGTTCGTCGATGCCGGAAAGGATGCGGATTTTGGCAAGCCGCAGCCGCGCTACAAGATCGCGCGGCCGCCGTTTTATGCCGCCTGGGCGACGCCGGTGCTCCACGACACCCGCGCTGGACTGCGCATCAACGCGCGCTGTCAAGTGATCGACATGGAAGGGGCGGCGATTCCCGGCCTCTATTGCGGCGGCGAATCGGCCGGCGGATTTTCCATGCACGGCCTGCCGCGCGCAATTTGTCAGGGCTTTATCGCGGGAAAGTACGCCGCGGCGGAGAAGGGATGAGTTGTCTCTTACGTTTCTTAGCGCGATCCCGGCAAAATTCTTTTTTCCAGATGATATTTTGTGAAGCCGCGAGTCGCAGCGGCACTCTCAACCCACTCTAGTGCTGCCTCCTCGCTAGAAAACATTTCGATTCCAGAAGATTGGGTCAGAGTGGCGTTTCCCTCTTCAACAAAAACGACTGCGGAAGCGCGCCATTGGCCGTCGTCGCATTCTTCTATTATCGCGTTGAGTTGGGCTTTGTTGTCGGAAGCGAGCAGCGTGCGCCTTTGCCACTTGGGTTCGTTGCCGTTCATAGATCTCAGCTATTCTGTAGCTACACTGTCGTCTGGGCCACGCCGCGCTCGGCGTGTAGCGCTTCCTTGGCGCCTTCTTTGAACGGCACCTCGGGCGGCAGAACCACCGAGCAAGAGCGCACCCTGTGGTGCGCCGTATCGACGCCGGGCGGCGTTACACCCTTGTCGACCAACGCCTTGGCCGCGCGCATCAGCCGATGGCGCGCCATGATGATGCCGTTGTCGGTCGAGACCAGATTCTCTTTCGTGCGATCGCAGATCGGTCCCATGCTTTCCTGCAATGAGGCATCCTGCATGGCAAAACCGGCAACGCCGCTAAAGGTTTTGCCCGCCTTCTGTGCCGCGCGGTCAATGAGGTAGTCATTGTCTTTGTTGGCGAGGGGCCGGTATGTGCCCGGGATATATTTGCAATGCACGCCAGCGCCATCTTTCATGGCGTCCACCTCGCTCTTGGTCAGCGCCCGCACCGGGTGGAAATCATAAGACCACGCCCAGCAATTCTCCTCGTCAATCGGCACCCAGAAGTGACCATGGATCGGATGATCGCCCCGCGGCGGGATCATCGTGAAGCACGGCATCACCCACGGCGTAATGCGCCAATAATATTTTCCGTTCTCAGCGTTGCGCCGCGCGCCGATGAGCAGTCCGCCCGGCTGCTCGACCACTTCAAAATGCGGCTGCATGTCGGCGAGATTGTATTGATTGCCTTTGGCGCCCTTGAATAAGGGGTCGGAGCCCAAGTCGCCACGATGCAAGAATGAAACGTGGCTCGAGTCGATGCCGCCTTCCATCGCTTGCAGCCAATTGCATTCCTGCGAGCGTTTGGAGACGAATGTCTGTTCCGGCGGCACGAGCGCGAATTCCCACTCCGGCAACGGCGGCTTTTGATCCGGTGGACCCATATAGGTCCACAGCACGTCGCCGCGTTTCACCAGCGGATACGACGCGAGCTTGATCTTGTTGCAGAAGCCGCTCTCCACCGGCTCGGACGGCACTTCAATACACTGGCCGGTCACGTCGTATTTCCAACCATGATAGGGACAGCGCAGGCCGCCGTTCTCGTTGCGGCCGAACCAGAGCGACACGCCGCGATGGGCGCAAAACTCATCGATCAGGCCGTAACGGCCTTCGGAGTCGCAAAACGCGAGAAGCCGTTCCGAGAGCAATTTCACCCGCACCGGCGGGCAGTCGTTTTCAGGGAGTTCCTCGGCCAGGAGCGCCGGCAGCCAATAGCAGCGAAACAGTCTGCCCATCGGGGTACCGGGACCGGTCTGCGTCAGAAGATCATTTTGTTCTTTTCTGAGCATGACTCTGTCCTTGATGGCGATTGTAATGGAAAGAGTAGGGATTCGAGGTCGGCCGAGCAAGGCGCAGCGGCGACTTCGCTGGCATAAGCGGCAGGCGAAATCGCATGAAGGACCGCGGTTGCTCTGCCAGCGCAATTACGCTAAGTCCGCCGCTAAAGCATGATCCCGAAAAGTGGTATGTTTTTCGGAAGATCATCCTCGAACAACACGTCTGCCGTTTGGAGAGATGGGAATGGCCGATCACGCCGAGGTCCAATACGCGACCGCAACGGGCAATGATTATTCCGCTCACGAACAGATGTATCGCAATTTCGTCACGCTGCTGAAAGTATCGCTGGCGATCATCGTCGTGATCCTCATACTCATGGCAGTTTTCCTGACGTAATCTGACCGGCGCGCCGGCGGAGGACTTATGAAGGTTGCGGTGATTGCCGAGACCGATGCGGACGAGCCGCGCGTCGCCGCAACTCCCGAAACCGTCAAGAAGATGGTCGCACTCGGGGCTACGGTTGCCGTGCAAGCGGGCGCGGGCGTCAAATCCGGTATCCTCGACGCGGATTACACGGCGGCGGGCGCCGCCGTCGCGGCCGATCCTTTGAGCGACGCCGACATCGTGCTTCAGGTGCGGCGGCCGGAAGGGCCCGAACTGTCGCGGCTGAAAAAAGGCGCCATCGTCATCGGCATGATGGATCCGTATGGCCATGACAACGCAGTTGGCACCATGGCCGATGCCGGCATTATCGCCTTCGCGCTGGAGCTTTTGCCGCGCATCACTCGCGCGCAAGTCATGGATGTGTTGTCGAGCCAAGCCAATCTGGCGGGCTATCGTGCCGTCATCGACGCCGCCGCCGAGTTCGGCCGCGCGCTGCCGATGATGATGACAGCCGCCGGCACGGTTCCCGCCACCCGGGTCTTCATCATGGGGGCGGGCGTGGCCGGGCTGCAGGCGATTGCGACTGCCCGCCGGCTCGGCGCTATCGTCACCGCGACCGACGTGCGGCCGGCAGCCAAAGAACAAGTAGAAAGCCTTGGTGCGAAATTTATCGCGGTTGAGGACGAGGAATTCAAAGCTGCAGAGACGGCCGGCGGCTATGCCAAGGAAATGTCGAAAGAGTATCAGGCCAAGCAGGCCGCTCTGGTCGCTGAACATATAAAGAAGCAGGACATCGTGATCACGACCGCGCTTATCCCCGGTCGGCCGGCGCCGCGGCTCATCAGCAGAGAGATGGTTGCCTCGATGCGGCCTGGCTCGGTGGTGGTCGATCTCGCGGTCGAACGCGGCGGCAATGTCGAGGGCGTGAGCCCTGACGCGGTGACCGAGATCAACGGCGTCAAGATCGTCGGCTATCGCAACGTGCCGGGTCGGCTCGCGGCGACGGCCTCGAGCCTCTACGCCAAGAACGTCTTTGCTTTCGTGGAGCTCCTGATCGACAAAAAGAGCAAAGCGCTGGCCGTCAATTGGGACGATGAAATCATCAAAGCCACCGCGCTCACCCGCGACGGCGCGGTCGTGCATCCGAGCTTTAGACCCAAAAGCGCAGCTTAAATCCAAGGAACGGCACCCGGTCATGATTACGCTTTCGGTCCTGGGTCAGCTCGATCTGATTGCTGCAGCGACCGGCAACGCGCCTGTCGCTGCGAGCGACGTTCCCGACCCATTCGTATTCCGCCTGTCGATTTTCGTGCTCGCGGTATTCGTCGGCTACTACGTGGTCTGGTCAGTCACGCCGGCGCTGCACACGCCATTGATGTCGGTGACCAATGCAATCTCCTCGGTCATTGTCGTCGGTGCGCTGCTTGCCGTCGGTGTCGCGCTTGTCGCCAACGATGCCGGTCCGATCTGGGCTCGCGCTCTGGGCTTCGTGGCGCTGGTCTTCGCCTCGGTCAATATTTTCGGTGGCTTTCTGGTGACGCAACGTATGCTCGGCATGTTCCAAAGAAAAAAGAAGTGATGAGCGCCAACCTCGCCGCGCTTTGCTATCTGGTTGCCGCCGCGCTTTTCATCCTGGCGTTGCGCGGCCTGTCGAATCCGGAAACCAGCCAGCGCGGCAATTTCTTCGGCATGCTCGGTATGGCGATCGCAATCGCCACCACGCTCGGGCTGCATCCGCCGGCGAGCTATTCGGCATGGGGCCTGGTTGCGCTCGGCATGGCGCTCGGCGGCGGCACCGGCGCGGTGATTGCGCGGCGCGTACCGATGACTTCGATGCCGGAATTGGTCGCTGCCTTCCACTCGCTGGTCGGCATGGCGGCGGTGCTGGTGGCCGCCGGCGCGCTCTACGCGCCGTCCGCCTTCGGCATCGGCAGCGAAGGCGCGGTCCACGGCCAAAGTCTGATCGAAATGTCGCTTGGCGCCGCCATCGGCGCCGTCACCTTCACCGGCTCGGTCATCGCCTTCCTCAAGCTCTCGGGACGGATGAGCGGCGCGCCGATCATCCTGCCGGCGCGGCACGCCATCAACATCGCGCTCGGCCTCGGACTGATCGCGCTGATCGTCTGGTTTTTCGAAGCGCAGCAACATCTCGCATTTTGGTTGATCGCAGCGGCGTCGTTTCTGCTGGGCGTTCTCATCATCGTCCCGATCGGTGGCGCCGACATGCCAGTCGTGATCTCGATGCTCAATTCGTATTCGGGCTGGGCGGCGGCGGGCATCGGCTTCACTCTTGGAAACTCGGCATTGATCGTCACCGGCGCACTGGTCGGCTCTTCGGGCGCGATCCTGTCCTACATTATGTGCAAGGGCATGAATCGCTCGTTCATTTCGGTCATTCTCGGCGGCTTCGGCGGCGAGGTGGCGGGCCCGGCCGCGCATGCCGCCGACCGCCCGGTCAAGATCGGATCGGCGGAGGATGCGGCTTTCATTCTTAAGAATGCCGGCAAGGTCATCATCGTGCCGGGTTACGGCATGGCGGTGGCGCAGGCGCAGCATGCGCTGCGCGAAATGGCCGACAAGCTCAAGGCGGCCGGCGTCGAGGTGAAGTACGCCATTCATCCGGTCGCCGGCCGCATGCCGGGTCACATGAACGTGCTCTTGGCCGAGGCGAACGTCCCTTACGACGAAGTGTTTGAACTGGAAAACATCAATTCGGAATTTCCCCAAGCCGATGTCGCTTACGTGATCGGCGCCAATGACGTCACCAACCCCGCCGCTGAAGATGATCCGAAATCGCCGATCTATGGCATGCCGGTTCTGCAGGTGTGGAAAGCCGGCACCGTGATGTTCAACAAGCGCTCGCTCGCGTCCGGCTATGCCGGCATCGACAATCCGTTGTTTTATCGCGACAACACCATGATGCTGCTCGGCGACGCCAAGAAAATGACCGAAGAGATCGTCAAGGCGATCTAACCGGCACAACGGAACGGCCGCAGCGCAATCTGGGCCTGGTCTGAACGAGGCGCCAGCATGCCGCAAGACGCTTCGCCGCAAAGCCCCTCTTCCCAGCGCAGTGGCGATCCATCTCCGCAACTGAGGAGCGCGGGGCGCCGCTTGGCGGCGCGCCTGATCGCGATTCCGCTTATCGGCGTCGTGGCCGGCTTGCTTTACTACGGCCTGCACGATCGCTTTTTTCTGCCGGCATGCGATTCCGACCGCGCCGAACGCACGCTCGCGGACGTGCTCAAGCAGCTCAAGTTTGAGCCTGGCCGGTACGAGCCGATCACAACGGTGTCGAGCAACAGAACGCAGGTTGTGTGCAATGCGACCTTGCCACTGCCGGATGGCGGCAATGTCGTAATCGATTACAGCTTTTACTGGCAGGGCAGCCAGGCCAACATGCGATATTCGGTGACGCGGAAGTGAAGAACGCGAGCCGTCGCGCGTTATGAAGCGGGCTTGCCATAGCCGCCTGCGGTCGGTGTCTGGATGATGATCGCTTCGCCGACATCGATGATGGTTGCGTCGCAACCCTGCAATCGCTCCATGCGGCCATCCTTGCGCCGTACCCAGTTCTCGCCGATCTGCCCGTCGCCGCCGCCAGCCAGCCCAAATGGCGGCACGCGCCGATGGCCGGAAAGAATGGTGCACTCCATCTTTTCCAGAAACCGGATCGTGCGGCGGATGCCGTCGCCGGCTTTCCACCGCCCGCGCCCGCCGGAATCTTTTCGAATGTGAAAGTCTTCGAGCAGGACTGGATAGCGAAATTCCAGCACCTCCGGATCGGTGAGCCGTGTGTTGGTCATGTGGGTATGGACGGCATCGGTGCCGGGGAATCCGGGGCCCGCTGGTGAGCCCGAGCAAATCGTCTCGTAATACTGATACTGCGCATTGCCGAAATTGAGATTGTTCATGGTGCCTTGCGCCGCCGCCATGGCGTCGAGCGCGCCGAACAGGCAGTTGGTCACCTCCTGCGAGGTTTCGACATTGCCGGCAACGACCGCGGCCGGAAATTCCGGCGACAACAGCGACTTTTTCGGAATGATGATGCGGATCGGACGCAAGCAGCCGCCATTCATCGGGATGTCGTCATCGACCATGACGCGAAACACGTAAAGCACCGCGGCGCGGGTCACCGGCTCAGGCGCATTGAAATTGCTGGGTTGCTGCGGGCTCGTGCCGGTGAAGTCGACCGTCGCCTCGCGCCGCGCCTTGTCGACCGCGATGCGCACCGTGATCTTGTTGCCCTGGTCGGTCTCCACCGCGAAAGCGCTATCGTGCAGGCGATCGATCACCCGGCGCACGCTTTCCGCCGCATTGTCCTGCACGTGGCGCATATAGGCGCGGACCACCGGAAGCGTGAAATAGCGCACCATCTTGCGCAGTTCGCGCACGCCCATTTCGTTGGCGGCGATTTGCGCTTTGATGTCGTTGACGTTCTGCAATGGATTGCGCGCGGGGTATCGGCTGCCGGTCAGAAGCGCATAGAGCTCTTTCTCGCGAAAACGCCCGCGGTCGATCAGCTTGAAATTGTCGATATAGATTCCTTCCTGCTCGATCGTGGTGGCGTTCGGCGACATCGAGCCGGGCGAGATCCCACCGACATCGGCGTGGTGCCCGCGCGAGGCGACCCAGAATAGGATTTTGCGACCGTCGAAAACCGGCGTGCAGACGGTGATGTCGGGCAAATGCGTGCCGCCGTTATAGGGCGCGTTGATAGCGTAGGCATCGCCAGGCCGGATCTTGCCTTTGCTCTCGCGAATGACGGTCTCGACAGCCCGATCCATCGAGCCGAGATGCACCGGCATGTGCGGGGCATTGGCGACCAGCGAGCCGTCGCCGTTGAACACTGCGCACGAAAAATCGAGCCGCTCCTTGATGTTCACCGAATAGGCGGTGTTCTGCAGCGCGACACCCATCTGCTCGGCGATCGACATGAATAGATTGTTGAACACTTCGAGCATCACCGGATCGGCATGGGTGCCGATGGGGCGAGCGCGGGCAAGTTTTTGCACGCGCCGCAATAACAGGTGATCACGCGTGGTAAGCTCGGCCTGCCAGCCGTGCTCGACGACCACGGTCTGATGCGGCTCGACGATGATGGCCGGACCTTTGATCTTGTCGCCGGGGACAAGCGCGGCGCGCAGGTAAACGTTCGCGCGCTGCCACTTGCCGCCGGAAAAGAAGCGCGTCCGTTGCGCCGGCGCCGGCAGCTTGCGGCGCCTTGTCTTGCGGACTTTTTCCCTGAATCTGGCACCGCCGCCGATCGCTTCGACGGAAACCGCCTCGATCACCAAATCCTTGCTGCGGTCGATGAAGCCGAATTGCGCCTTGTGGGCGCGTTCGAAGGCAATTTTCATGTTTGCGAGCGAGGTCAGCCGAACCTCCCCTCCCCCACCTGGGCCGCGCTTGTGCGCGCCCGAGTGGGAGCTTGTCGGGGAGGGGTTGGCACTGACGATCAGAGGCGTGTCGGTTCCGGCGTAGCGAATGTGGGCGCGGACATGCAGTTTGATTTTTTTCGCTTCGACGCCTTGCGCGGCGACTTCGCCAATCACCGTCTCGGCGAGCCGGTTCGCCACCTTTTCAAGCGTGGCGTGCGCCTGTTTTCCGAACGGCTCCTCGATGGCCTGCTGCCGGACGCTGCGGATATCGGCC